>NZ_CP049303.1:1920109-2240128 GCF_019443985.1 Liquorilactobacillus hordei DSM 19519 | reverse complement strand
GTTGGAACAGGGTTCACAACAGCTTCTAAAGGTGCTAATAAGTTGAAAGAAGGCTCGACAACATTATCAGATGGACTTAACACATATACTGCAGGAGTTAAGAAGGTTAATGATGGTGTTATTGAATTACAAACAGGTGTGGTACCTTTGAGTCAAGGTGTAATTAAGTTGACGACTGGGGCAACTGCACTTCAAAGTGGTGTATCAGAATATACAGCTGGTTGCTAAAGTCAATACAGGGACACAAAAGCTGAATAATAGTACAGGAACACTTGCGAGTGGAGTTAGCAAGTTGGCTACGGGTTCGAATTCACTGTCGAGTGGATTGGGAACATATACGAGTGGAGTCAGCCAGGTTAATTCAGGTTTGGGTACTTTGAATAGTAAAACTTCTTCACTAACAAGTGGATTAACAGATTTGAATACAGGATTAAACACATTGAAGGGAAACTCCAAGCAGATAAATTCTAATGTACAAAAATTAGCAAATGATTTACCTTACCCTGTTTCTGTTTTAAATATAACAACTACAATGATTAACAATAGTGTTCAAAGTTTAAATTCTAATGGTGAATTAAATAACTTAAATGATATGATTACTTTTTTACAAAGTTTACAAAGCTTTTATAAAAATTATGGAAGTACATTAACACAACTTAGTCCGTTAGTAGATAATTTATCTAGTATGACAACTGGGGTAAAGCAGATTCAAGCTAATAATCAGACTATTTCTGATGCAGTTAATACACTAGAAACCTCAGCAACGTTATCTACTAGTGACAAGGCAGAACTTGAAAAAAAAAAGCAGCTAACACAAATACTACGAATATTACAAATTCTATAAATACTAGTTTAACAAGTATTAATAGTAGTCAACTAGAGGAAGCTGTTAAAAACTTTAATGAATTAATTCAGAAAGCAAACTCAATTTCACAAATTGATTTGTCTAATGTTTCAGCAGATAGTATAGCTGGTAAGATTACACAATTAAGTGAATTAACTGCGGCTGCTCAAAAGGCAGCTTCCGGTCTTAACAACTCAATAGGAAATAATAGCTCATTTAATGAATCTGCTGTAAATGAAAAAACTTTAAAAGAGATTGCGCAAGAAAATGCAACTGGAACACAACTCAATACTCTAGTAGCAGGTGTTACTAAATATACAAGTGGTGTTAATAGTGCCAGTGTAGGTTCAAATAAACTATTAAGTGCTCTTCCGACTTTGACCGGAGCAATCTCTAAGTTGGCAAATGGGACAACAGAATTAAATAATAATTCTAACCAATTATTAAGTGGAGCCTCACAACTTGCAACTGGTTTAGGAACACTTAACAGCAATGTGCCAACTCTTGTTTCGGGCGTAAGTCAACTTGCTTCTGGGACAAGCGAATTAAATAGTAATAGTGCTGCTTTGAATAGCGGAACGGCACAACTTGCGAGTGGGTTAACTCAACTTAATAGTAAGGTGCCAACACTCTCATCCGGCGTTAACCAGTTAGCAAGCGGGACAAGTCAGCTTAATGCTAATTCTTCAGAATTGACACAAGGTTCAGCGAAGTTAGCTGATGGAAACAAGGCTCTTGCAAAAGCTTTAGGCAAGGGAGCGAAGAAGGTAAATGCAGTTAAGACGTCTAACAAGACAGCAAATATGTTTGCTACACCATCTAAACTGACTCATAAGAATTACAGTACTGTTCCTAATTATGGGTATGCACTTGCACCATATATGCTTTCAGTTGCATTATATGTTGGCTTTAGTCTTTAACCTAGTATATCCAATACGTCGTCTATCTACACCAGATGGTACAGGAACAGAATGGTTCTTAAGCAAGATTGCAGTTGGTGCAGTTGTAGCAACTGGTACGGCAGTAATTGAAACATTGTTAATGATGGCAGTAGGATTGATACCAGATCATCCTTTCCAAATGATTCTTAATGCGCTAATATTCTCCTTTACTGCGATGTACTTGATAATGTTCCTCTCAGTTGCTGGTGGAAATCCAGGTCGATTTGCTGCAATGATTCTCTTAGTTATTCAACTAGGTGGTTCAGGTGGATCATTCCCAATTGATATTACAAATGGTATGAATGGATTCTTCCAAGCAATTAATCCTTTCCTACCAATGACATATTCAATTCTTGGATTCCGTGAGGCATTGACTTCTGGATTAGGGTCAAATCAGGTTCTATTCTCAGTTGGAATAATGCTTATCTTTATGATTGCTTCGTTATTATTACTATGGGCAACAATGGTTACAAGAGAAAGAATGGTTCAGTTAGTTATGCAGAACCAGCAACAGAAGAAAAGTAAGCAAATTTAATAAGTTGATAACCTTGAAAAGGTCTCTATGGAGATCTTTTTTTACTTGTAAAGAACTGTGTTCTACAAATTAAGATTTTCCAATCTAGCTTTGAATTAGTACTCGAAATTTTATGTTATATATTGG
This sequence comes from Liquorilactobacillus hordei DSM 19519, assembly GCF_019443985.1. Classification (NCBI taxonomy): domain Bacteria; kingdom Bacillati; phylum Bacillota; class Bacilli; order Lactobacillales; family Lactobacillaceae; genus Liquorilactobacillus; species Liquorilactobacillus hordei. The sequence goes on along the minus strand of NZ_CP049303.1, from coordinate 2,237,682 downwards.
GATTGGTAATTACATTTCTCATTTTTACTACATTGAGATCATTAAAAGTTACAACTTTTTTTAAATGATATTAATAAAAATTATGAGGAAATACTGAATTATTTTTTCGTAGGACTATAATTAGACGCACATAGTAAATGTCTTATGATATCATATCTAACAGGGGTTATAATTTTATTATTGTGGGGGAAAAACGTTGTTAAAAATTAACAAAAATTTTATTATTATATTATTTTTAGCTGCTATTACTTTTTTATATACATCTATATTGTTTGGATCCAATCAACTTGCTTTAACATCTGACAGTAGTTTTCATTTTTCAAGAGTTGAAGAAATATATCATAATTTAAGGGGACATCATCTACTTACTTTTATTGCTAGTTATACTTTTAATCATACTGGTGTAGGTAATTTTCTATTTTATCCTACCGTTTTTTTGTATCCGTGGGCTTTTTTAAGATTTTATTTTAATCCAATCAGCGCTTTTTTTATTTGTATGGCTTTTTTTTATTTAGCACCCTAACTATTGCTTACTATTCTATGTATAGTTTTTCTAAAAATAGGGGTCGGAGTTTAATATTTGCACTTATTTATACGATTGCGCCATATCATTTACATTTAGGTCTTTACAATTATGTTTTAGGGGAATTTATTGCGTATACATTTGTACCTCTAATTTTCTTAGGTGCTTATAATGTTTTTTGGAAAAATTTAAAAAAATGGCCACAACTTGCAATAGGGATGAGTTTGTTGTTATATAGCCATCTATTAAGTGTTTATCTAATAAGTATGATTCTAACGGGATTGGTAATTTCTAAAAATTATTATTCAAAGACGTTTGAATCTGAACGGATACTTGCATTATGTAAAAGTAATAGGTTTGACATTATTGTTGAGTTCTTTTATTATAGTACCTTTTGTTACAGATTTATAGGTCAAAATCTTGCCTCTCCTAAAAAAGGATTCGATTTTTTAATGTCATTTAATGAAATGATAGTTGCATCGGTCTCGAATACTATTTCAATTAATCATTCAATAGGTATTATTATGTTGATAACTGCTCTTCTTGGCTGGTATTTTGTAAAAAGAAGTATTGTAGAAAAGAATATTTATATTATTGGAATTATCTTTTTGTGTTTGTCTACTACTCTTGTTCCATGGGGATTACTTGATCATAGCCATACAGCATTAAATATTTTGGGTGAAATTCAATTTCCTTATAGATTTAATACTTACTCAAGCTTCTTCTTGTCAATTACGGCTTCGTTGGTATTAAGTCAATTACTTGAGCAGTTTAAGACGAACTATCTTAAAAAAATAGCCATCATAAGTTTTGTTTTTTTAAGTATTGTTGGATATTATGGATCAATGCAATCAATTTTTGATCGTATTTTAGCAGCTAATCAGAATTATTTACTAGAAAGTAAAGGTGATCCTATACCATTACCGATTAATGCTTTAGTTGATAAATCTAATTATAATAATATTTTTTCGTATCTAGTTTTAAACGGTGAAACTGACTATTATCCAAAATATGCTGATAAAGATACTGGTTCATACAATCAATCAATATATAACAATTATGTTATTATAGGAAAAAGGGAGATTAAATTGGTCCCCAAGACTGTACCAAACACTATTATCTATCAAGTCCATAAAAGTGGTAAAGAAGAGAATATAAATTTACCAATTATCGATTATAATCGAACACAAGTTAAATTAAATATAAACGTGTAACTCATACTAAAAGCTTTCGTGGAACAGTTGAAGTTAAATCAGCACAAAAGAATAATAAAATTACTGTAACTTATCAACCAAGCAAATTATTTTATTTCAGTTTATTTATTAGTTGTTTAACATGGATAGTGTTGATAATAAGGATCTTTGTAGGAAAATTAAAGAAATAAGGTTACAGTAAATTTAAATATAGAAAAATATTTTCTTCTTTTAGCGTGAATAAAAAAGAGAGTTATATATGTTTGAAAAATAAGAAGCCAGGCCAAAAATTAAATTTGGTCTGGCTCTTTGATTTCAAAAAAATGGGTTTTACGAATCAAAAAAGTTATAATAGTATTCGAATTTTATAAATTGGTGGTGCTAATAAAGATAAATTAATCTGTTAGTAACTGTAGAATCTTATTAGAAAGTGAAGACTATTTAAATATAAATGAGGATGTTTTGAAAGAAGATAAAATTGATTAGTCAGAATCTATGTGAAGGAAATAAAAAAGTGGATCAAAATTTATATTTAACCAATTATTCAATCATTATTTTGAATTATAGACTATATATAATTATTCGTTACAATTTATTTAGACTTTTAATTACTCAGAGAAATCAACATCTTTGTCTCCGCTACTGTTAAGAGTGAAATTAAGCAAGCAACAGCCATTATTCCAAGATAAAGGCCAACAAATTTTATTCCCCAATTATTAGCTAACCAAGTTGCAATCATTGGTGTAAATGCTGCACCGACAATTGCGGCTAGATTATAAGAGATTCCGGCACCAGAGTAGCGCACTTCCGTCTTAAATAATTCTGGCAACAAAGCACCAACTGGACCAAAGGCAACGCCCATTAATGTAAAACCAACGACTAAAAAGATAATAGCTCCTGTAAAGTTACGCTGCCCTTGTAAAAGGTATGGAAAGAGCAGTGAAAAGACAATCAAAGCACTTGAAGAAGCAAGTAAAACTCTGCGACGTCCAAAAATATCTGCAAGTTTGGAAGCATATACAATTAAAATAGCAAAAACAATAATAGCACCCATTAATAAAAATAAATATTCACGATTAGAAAATCCTAAATTTGTGATTGCATAAGTTAAGGACCAAGTTGCCAATGTGTAGAATAATGTATAGGTTACTGCAACAATAAGAGTACCTTGGATAATCTGACGCCAAGAAGTCTTAAAGACCAATGTTAATGGAGATTTAGAAGTCAGTTGTTTAGCTTGTGCTTGTCTGAATAGTGGTGTTTCCTGCATCTTTGTCCTGACCAAAAACCAACAACAACAAGGACTGCAGAAGCTAGAAAAGGCACACGCCAACCAAATGAGAGCATCTGATTAGGAGTTAAGAAAGATTCAAGAAGAAAAAATAAACCATTGCTTAAGAAGAAGCCAAGAGGAGCACCTAATTCTGGAAAAGCACCATAGAGTGCACGTTTGTCCTCAGGAGCATTTTCTGTAGCAACAAGTGTCGCGCCTGACCATTCGCCTCCAAGACCGATACCTTGAACGAAACGACAAATGCAAAGTAAGATAATTGCGAGTAATCCAAGAGTGCTGTAGGCAGGCAGCAATCCAATTAATACAGTTGATCCACCCATGAGTAGCAACGAAACAACCAATGTTTTTTTACGGCCAACCTTGTCTCCAAAATGACCGAAGACAAATGATCAAGAGGACGTGCAACGAAAGCCACGCCAAATGTGAGCAGACTTAGTAGTGTAGCGATTGTTGTGGTTACCTCAGGAAAGAAAACCTTTGGAAAGTATGTAGCAGCAGCAGTTCCATAAGCATAGAAATCAAAGAATTCAATAGCTGTACCGATCATTGAAGCTAGGATTACCGTTTTAACAGAATCTCGAGCATTATCTATTTGACTTAGACTCTGTGAGTTAACGATTGTTTTTGTAGCAGTAGTCATTATAAGTATCCTCCTAAAATTATAAATTCGAGTAATCGTTGTTATTTGAGTAATAGTCGCTTAAGTCATTTTAAATTCCTCCTTTTTAGAATAAAGAAAAAAGGGGCTGTGCCATAAGTCCTTCAAAATAGAAGAGATTAGTGAAAATCGTTCTTTGATTTTCGCTAATCTCTTCTTTTTGTTTATAGAACAGTTATAGTTGGTAACCTTTGCCACCAATTTTCTAATGTTCATTGCCATCAAGGCAATTCCAGCTTCCTTTTTTACCTTCTCAAGACCTCTAACCGAAAATCTTTTAAAACCCAAACAAGCCTTCAATCCACCAAAAACTGATTCGACATCTATTTTACGTCGTCCATAAATTGAACCAGTTTGGTGATTTGAAAGCAACTTGCGTTCCTTAGCTTTTGAAGTACTCCCAAGCGTCATTAATACTTATTTTGCGAAGATTTCCGCTTTTAGTGAACGCTCGGTGGTCAATTTGAAAATCATTATCATATTTGTTTGCCTTATACTCTTTAAATTCACGTACAAACCCGTACTTGTCTTTGCGCTTACGGTAAGTATAAAAACTAAATCTAACTCCTTGCGGATCAATAAAATAATCATCTTTAGGGTGATATGTCCAATTCATGACCTTACGGTCATCGCTTTGCCATTTGCGACTATTTTCTTTCAACATTGTCCCATACGGAATCAACGCTGTATGTTCAGGTAATTCATCTTCAAAGTATCGATAATTTGATTCTGAACCGTATCCTGCATCGGCCACAATATACTTACCTAAAGTTCCAGCTGCTTGTTGCTGCTGTAAAAAGGGAATTAATGTTTTGGTATCTCCTGGATTTTGAAAAATGCCAAAGGCAGTTACAAATTGTTTACTCGTGGCGATTTGTAGATTATAAGCCGGTTTTAGCTGTCCGTTGAACATTGAATCTTCTTTAACACGCATAAAAGTCGCATCATGGTCTGTTTTCGAATAACTATTTCGTTTACCATAAATTCCAGTTTGTATTTTATATTCCAATAACTTAGTTTGGCGTAACTTAAGTTTTCGTTTTAACGATTTCAGTTCTCGACGTCTGGGTTTGGAGAGGTGTGCTCCTTTTCAATCTTTTTATTCAGATCTTTCAAGTTATTCTCTAACCGCAAGATAATTTCATCAAGCATTTCTAAAGTAAGATCTGTCTCTACTGGGAGCTGGCATTTAAACTTAGCTTCATTTAATTCTTTCAGAAGGGATATAATCGCAGAGCGATTAAGCTTGTCAAAACGAACAGTATTCTTACGCCAAACAAAACTATACTTATTGGCATCAGCCAAAATTTTAGTTCCATCAATAAAAGTAACCTCATCAATAAAGTTATTTTGCTTTAGATATTTGGTTAGTTTTTGAATGCATTGATTGATCAAGTTCTCAACTTCATCTGAAATTCTAAAACGACAAATTGTTCGGTAGGCTGGAACTTGTTCTTGCGTCAGCCAGCGGGCTGCCAAATTCTCTTCTGCCAAGGTATTAATACGACGACTACTGAAGATACCTTTTGTGTACGCAAACAAAATTAATTTTAAAAGTACACGCAGATCATACTTACGCGGACGTCCAAAGATGTAGGGATCTTTAATTTTAAGGTCTTCAACTATTTGATTAATCATCCGTGCAGGATGATTTTCTTTTGGTTCCCAGTCAGTTTTGATACTAAGTACAGTCAGATTTATGTTATAATTATCGTACATTTTGATTATCCTTTCTATAGGGGTATTGTTTGTAAAGGTGCTGGCTGCAACCGGTGCTTTTTTATTTTTAATTATACCAAAAGAGCTTCACCAGAAAAATCATTACTTTCTCTGGTGAAGCTCTTTCACTTAGGACTTATGGCACAGCCCCTTTTTTTATTATTGATTCGTTAACGAGAAAACATTATGAATGTTTAATCTTTTCTCTATTCGAACTTACAGTATTTTTATGTGTCTTATAGAAATACTCAAGTTTTTGATCAAAATCATGGATAAGTGCATGAATATTTTGTTGACCTTTCCATCCTGCATACCCAAATATCAGCATTCCCAGAGCACCCATTACAAACAAGGAGATTCCAAGTATATTAAGCCAAAAATTTTGGTGATGGAAAAAGTAAATTACGACGATTCCAAGACCACTGATAGTAGTCCAAAGCTGAAACCAGTAACCTAAATTTTTAAGCATATGCTTCTGATATGCAACCTCTTCCTCATATCCTTTTTTCATTTCTTGAATTGTCATTTTTACTTTCCCCCTTATTATTGACTATTTTTAGTATGAGAGACCAGGATTGAAGAAACCAAGTAGAACACCAATAAGTGAAATTACTACGAGAAGTACCATTGTCCAAATAGCAGATACATGTTTCTTTGTCATTAACCACCAGCAGAATAGAGTTACGATAACTGTTAACAATCCAGGATAGATACTGTCTAATTTGTTCTGAAGATTAAGGAAAACTTTGCCATTTGCTCCATGTAATTTAAGTGAAGTTGTAACGTTTACCCATGAAGCTAGAACACCACCAACAACCATACTACCAACAATTCCGATTGCACGGCGGATAGCAGCTCCTTGTTTACCAACTAAGAAACTAACGGCTTGATCTCCAAAACGATAACCACGGAAATATAGGAAACGTTGTCCGAAGTAGGCGATTAATACCCATGCAACGATGTAGAAGATTGCACCAAGTGGTGAACCCCCGGTTGACATACCTAGAGAAATACCTAAGAGAATAGGAATAAGAGTTCCATCAATCAAAGAATCACCAATTCCGGCAATTGGTCCCATGAGTCCAGCACGCATATCATTAATGGTTTCACCATCAATTTCTTTACCATTGGCACGTGCTTGTTCCATACTTGCTGTAATGCCGACAATTACGGTTCCTAACATTGGATTAGTATTGAAAAATGCTGTATATGCCTTAATTGCTTTAACTTGATCTTCATGTTTTGGATACAGTTTCTTGAGAATTGGCAACATTGATGCCATATAACCAAATGTCTGCATATGTTCTTGTGAGAAACATGTTAACGCGCCCCAAAACCAGCGATGAAAAGATTTTGTCAGGGTTTTGTTATCAAGTTTTTTTGTGTTATTAGTATTTTCCATAATCAAATATCCTCCTCGTCGTCATCATTATTTGGACCTTCAGGAACTACACTGTTGTTTTGTTTGTCACCTTTAGACATTTCAACTTCATACATGATAACTGCAAACAGCAATGAAACGACTGTGACTGAAACTAAATTAAGACCTAGTGAAGCTGCTAATGTAAAACCTACAAGGAAAGGAATAAAATCAGCTGTCCGACCTATAATTTGGCGAAGTAAAATTGCGATTCCGACACATGGTAGCATGCCACCAACTGTGAATAATGTTTTCATAGCAACGCCATCCATAGGCAAAGCATTTCTTAGGGCTGTTACAGCAGTAGCACCATAGTAGGTAAGAAGCATTGTTGGTAAGAATGAGAATATAGCGTGAGAAATCCAAGGCCAACCGAAGTTAACAGCCGTTAATTTATTAAGTTTCCCATTATGAACATCTTTCCATCCGAATGATTGCCAAACCAAGTTCATAGTAGCAACAGCATAATAGAGAACTGTACCAACAGTTCCAACTAATGTTCCGACTGATTTAGCAAGGTTAGCTGCACTACCACCAAGTGGATTTAACCCCTGTGAAGCAATAGCAACCATAGCTAATGGAATACCAATATAAGAAATTGCACGAACATCAGCAGAAACCGTTCCACCTGGTGTAACGAGTGCAATATAAACTAACTGCATAGCAACACCACAGGCAATTCCTAACTGAAGATCACCTAAAATAAGACCACAGATAAGGCCACCAACTAATGGACGACCGATTGTATAATTACCGACCGCTTGGCCAGCCATACATGAGTTAGAACATAAGCAAGCAAACAGTCCTAAAAGTGCTGCTTGAATCCAACTAATTGTCATTTTAAATCCCCCTCTTTTTTAAATCTAATAACCAAATTTTGACTTGAATTTATCCCAACTACCTAATCGTTGATCAGGTAACAGTGCAAAATCTACCTTGTAACCTTTTTTCTCAATTGCTTCAAAAGCCGTTCCTTCTTCTTGAGTAAAGGACTGGTTATCTCCAAGCTTTATTGCATTGTCTCGATCGTTACCAGGACCCACGATAACAGTTTTTATGTCACTTGGTTGAAAGTTGAAATCAACTAAGATTTTCTTCATATCTTGTGGATTTTTAGTAATCAAGAAATACTTGGTTTTAGAATTCAAAACTTTATCCTTGACCTGTTCAAAATGCTCAAGTGTCCAAACAAATGTTTTTTTGTCAGAAGCAGCTTTGTAGGCACCTGCTAAAACAGGGTTATTGGCAGCTTTATCATTTACGGCAATAATTCCGTCACACGGATATTCTTTGCCCCAACGGACTGTGATAAGTCCATGAATCATTCGATCATCAATACGCACAAAAGAAATTGACATTATAATATCCCCCTTTAAATATCATCATCAGAAGTTTCAGATGCAACAGCTATATCCAAAAACTTAATTGCACCTTTTGATTCTGACATTATTTTTGCTTTTAATTCTTCCTCATCCATTGTGTCTTTTGACATCAAGGCAGTTAGTGCCATGGAGAAGTTCATACCGCCAATTATGAAGCTATCTTGCAATTTGTTATATTTGTTCAAAGTGTTACAAACGGTTGTAAGTGGGCTACCACCTATAATATCTGCTAGAACGATAAATTGAGCATCAGTTGGAAGTTTTTCTAAAATTGTCTCGAAGTGATGTTCTAAAGTTGTACTAGTTTCATCAGGCTTTAGCCCAACGGCAATAACTGAATTAATAGTTTCTCCCGCGAACATACTCAAAGTCTGTTTCAATCCGTTTGAAAAATCACCATGACTAACCAATAATAAATATTTCATTTTAATCTCTTCCTCTTCCGTAAAATCATAATCGATATAGCTTTACAGAAACCGATGATTGATTATCAATGGTGTGTAATTATTTTTTACGCAATTGATACTAGTCATCGTGAAGGAAGCACCTCCTTTCGTTATGAGAATTTGTAAACTATTTCTTAGATTTGTCTAGACTTAAATTAAGATACCGCTTACACTTATTATATTAAGCATATACCATTGAAAAGTCACTTGAATGTTGTGCTTAATTATGATTGATAGTGCTTAAGGAGGGATTTTTTTGAATGCTATAGAAAAACTTTACGCAGCAATTGCGCAACAATTTCCTGATGAACGTATTACAACCAAACAGGCTGCTGATACTGTTGGTCTGACACGAGGCGTGACAAGTAGTTACTTATCCAAGCTAGAAAAACAAGGAAAGCTCTTAAAAACAGGGAGCCGTCCTGTGTACTGGCAAATTAAGAGGGATGAATCTGCTTTTGATGAATTGATAGGGTTTCGTGGCAGTTTACGAGAGGATATAAATCATGCTATAGAAGCAATTGTTTATCCAGGCCATGGACTTCCTATTTTAATCATAGGTGCTCATGGTACTGGAAAACTGTCGCTTGCCCAAGGTATCTTCAAGGAAGCAATCCAACGTGGTATTTTTACCCAAGAAGCAGTTTTTAAAATAATTGATTGTGGTAAATATAAAAATAAATTCAACTTATTGCAAAGAGAAGTACAAAGCATTGGCAAAAAGGAACAAGCGGGATTTTTATATATCAAAAATTTGCAAGTACTGCATTCTGAAAAACAGCACGAACTCTTTATGCTTGCTAATCAACAAGAAAAAACAAATATTCGCTTTATTTTTTCAGCAATCACAGACCTAAATAATACAAATTATATTGATTTTAATTGTGCTTTAGTACAAATTCGCTTGAGTTTGCTCAATGAACGTCCACTCGATGAAAGAATTACATTTGTAGGATTATTTTTACAGCGGCAAGCTAACAAAATAGGTAAGGATATTGTAATTTCACCGCGTTTACTGATTAAGTTGGCTAAATTCACCAATGTTGGTAGTATCAGTGAACTTAACAATCGAATACAGTTATTGTGTGCAGAGGCATACGCAAAAGCACCTAATATTAAGCAATTAGTAATTAGTAAGGCCGATGAAAATGCAATTTGTATAACACCAAATCGTGAATTACTAGAAACGAGAATCACTTCATTAGTGACTAGTGCATTACAGCTTGGGCCAACAGCAACTAACTTACTTAAAGAACTTTCAGAATCACTCCTCGCAGGGGAAACTATCACTGAGCAAAACTTCTTAGTGCTTAAAGTGCTTAATCAGGTTGATACTACTGTTAGCGAATCTCTCTTAACAGCACTTTCTCAAACAATTCGCCAATCTTCGCAGGAAGCTATTACACATCAATATGGAGTTACTTTTCAAGATGATGACAACTTTTGGCGCTATGTTGCACTTGCTTTTGTCTTCGCTAGTCTATGTGGTGATAATCTACCAATTACAGAATCTGTACCTAAACTTCAAGTTGAGATAAAAAAACGATATCCGCGCAGTCATTATCTATTTAAACAACTACTTAACAAAATAGCCCCTCAAAATATAAAAAGTGCATATTATTATCTACCATTTTTCGTATTGATGGTTCAGTGTTCAGAGAAGATTGAATCAGTACACTACAATGCAATTTTACTTACGCATGGAGAACACACAGCATCCAGTATTCAACAGGTCGTCAACACACTTTGTGGTAACTATTTTTTTGAGGCTTTTGATATGCCTATTGATGTTTCCATTAATAGGATAAATGCATACGTGCGTGATTACTTAGTTGATCAAGGTTCTTCTCCGAAAGGCAATATTATTTTGTTTGATATGGGTTCTCTAAGGGAAATGTTCAGGGAAATAAAAAAAGTATCCGATCAGGAACTTTTAGTTGTTAATAATGTTACAACTTCAATGGCACTTGATATTGGTTTGCGAATTCAACGCAATGAACTTTTCCAATCAATCGCAGATGCTAGCCAAAAATATAGTTCAACTACAGATACACAATACTATGAGGGATTATCGAATCGAAAAAACATTATTGTTTCATGTATGTCAGGAGTAGGTCTTTCGGAAGAATTAAAAAAATTGATTGAGGAAACACTTTCCCTATCATTAGAGGTAATTGCCATTGATTACAAGCACCTGCATGCGTTGTTAAAAAATAATGATCGTCAATTTTTTTCAAATACACAGTTGATCTTAACTACTACAGATGTTAGCGGTGATATGGGGATTGATATTATTAACATTTATAATATTTTTGACAAATCAGTTTCATTAAAATTAGAAACAATTCTACTTCAAACGGGAGAAACTCAAAAATCTAGTAATTTACTGATTGAACGCTTATTACGCTTTTTATCAATTGAAGGAATCCGTGGGCGTTTGCAAATTTTAAATCCAGATGTTGTGATCCAAGAAAGTCAAGACATTGTATCTCATTATGAGAATTTTTATAACGTAAAATTTGAACCAAGACTGAAATTAAATCTATATATGCATTTATCACTTATGATTGAACGAATGCTTGTAAGTACAACAGTTTCAGAGAATTCATTCCAAGAAGCATCGTTAACTCCTAGGAAGAAAGATTTTATTTCTTTATCTAAAGGAATCTTTCAACCGGTGGAACAAAAATTCAATATTAAGGTTCAAAATTATGAGATAGAGTTGCTTTACCAACTGCTCAAGGATTTTATTTTTATTGATAAGTAGAAAGTGATATATTATTCGATTTAGCAAAAGTAAATTTTACAACTATACTCAAAAAAGAATTTACAGCATTATATCTTTTTTATAAACAAATAGAGGAGAATAGTGAAAATTAAAAAACAATTTTCACTATTCTCCTCTATTTTGGTAAACCAATGGTTTAGTTTTTTTAAACTAACTAAATTTATGATGCTCTATCATTATCCCTTCCCCAAACAAACTTGATTATCTTTTGGCTCACTTGGGGATTTTGTCGGAGCATATGATGTTGAGCATCCCAGCCTTTAAATTCCACTTGGTGATAGCTTTTTGCACGGTTACCGATTAGATATTTAAGTGAACGAGCAGATGTGGTACTAACACGACCATCTGAGTTTGATCCGTTGTCCAGGTTTCCATAGATGTTGAGTACATGAACCTGATTAATTGGATAATTTTCTTTTCGATTCAAGAAGAAGTGATAGAAATCACTCATTTTTTGTGGACGACTATCAGCAGCTAACTTATTATCGGGAAAGCGAAAACCATCAATATTTGAACCGTCAAATGGCCCCGCAATGTCAACTTGGTGTACTAATTGGGCAGTCTTTTTTTCGTGACCAAGTAAATAATACATTAAGTCAAGATTACCTAATGAATGAGCGACAACATTATACTTTGTAAAGTGATGCTGGGATTGAAGTTGTTTTAAAACTTTGCCAAACCAAAAAGCATAACGAGGATAGTTGCGATTATGATTGGCGATAAAATTAACTTCTATTAATGGGTTGTAACTTTGATTTGTCCAGCGAGAACTATGTAGTATACGGATTGAGCCGTTGCGTCGTACATTTGCGCGAACAACAGTATTGGTAACCCCATTTTCAGTTGCAGAATTTACCATATATCTTTCGGCACGGTAACTGCTACCGTAGCCATGGATGAAGAAAGTAGGTATATCAGTTTTTTTGAAACCTGCTTTTTTTGTGGAGGCACCATGAACGACACCCCAACTTGAAGTACATCCAAGTAATATTATTATAATGGCAAATAATAATTTGCGTTTCATCATAATTTCCCCTAACTATACAATGAATTAAATCCCTTTGAGTCAGAATATCATATTGAACGAGAAAATAATGATAGGTTTATATAAAATATAATCTGATTTTTAGAATATTTACAAATACTTAATTATTTAGTTGCTCAAGTGAGTGAAACCATTTCTCATAATCGGAAGCAAAAAAACTTTCTTTAGCATAAACAAAGTAAAGTTCATGCTCGACCACTCCACGTTGCAATGGCAATTGTTTAAGAACTCCTTTTTTTAAATCATTTTCTACTAAAATTCTGTATAAGAAGCTAACTCCTGCTCCGTCTTTGACGAGAAGGCGTAGTAATGTTGGTTCGGAGATTGTCAATAGTTGAGAAAAATCAGTAAGACTTATATTTTCCTTTTGAGCAAGAGAAGTCAAGATTTCCCGTGATCCAGAACCTTCTTCCCTTATGATTAGGGGATATGATAACAATTCGTTCCAAGTTACTCTTTGTTTTCGTGCTAATGGATGAGTAGCACTGACAATAGGTACAAAGGGTTCGTTTCTAATGATATGGTATGAAAAATTGTGCTTCTCGAAGTTTCCTTCGACAATACCAAAGTCGATTGTTCCGTTGTCAATCTGCGATAAAATACTTGCGGTATTTCCAGCAAGGCACTTTATTGTAGTGAAATCAGCTTTGTCTAACATAATTGAAATCATCTTTTTGCCAATAACTTCACCTAATGAACGTGTAATACCAAATGAGATTTCACGTTTTTGATTGTCATTTTGCAGATTACTTAATACTTTAATGGCTTGTGCGTGTGCACGAGTTAAAAAAGCTGCGAGTTGCTTGCCTGCAGTTGTTAATGTTAAATTTGGTCGCTTATAAATAACTAATTTTAAATTAAGGCTGTTTTCTAGGCGCTGAATTTGTTGTGTCACAGCAGGTTGTGAGATGAAAAGTTGTTGGGCCGTTTTTGTGTATGAGAGTGTTTGGCTAAGGACTAAAAACGTCTGATATTCTTGTGAAATCATTAGAACCTCCTACATAACTATTACTTATATTAATATAATAAATCATAATTTTATTTTATGGGTAATAATTAGTATGATTAATCTGTAAATTGTTGAAAGAGGGATTGGAAATGATAGGAACTATAAGGAGTTATTCGTTTTGGCTTGCAGTTGTGATGACATTAATTTGTGCTGTAATCGGAACGTTTTTGGCACAATTACCATATTTATCACTTTTTGGAGCACTGATTATCGCATTGATTTTAGGAATGTTTTTTCAATCTTCTAAGAAACTAGTAAATCAAGCGAGCGGTGGAATAGCTTTTATTTCAAATAAATTTTTACGCTTAGGAATTATTTTACTTGGTTTCAAATTAAATCTGGTTCAGTTGGCACAAGCTGGAATTAAAACGATTTTATTAGCAATTGTGATTGTTACGGGTACAATCTTTTTGACATACTTGATTGAAAGAAAGTTTGGTGTGGAACCTGAATTAGCAATTTTAGCGGCGAGTGGTACCGGAATCTGTGGAGCCGCCGCAGTGATGGGAATATCTCCACAAATTAAGGTAGCACCAGAAAAATTAGAACGACAACACGAAAATGAAGTATTGGCAGTCGCAATCGTTGCGATTATGGGAACTGTGTTTACTTTTATTGATCTGGGACTAAAACCATTACTTGACTTAACACCTACACAATTTGGTGTTTTTGTGGGTGGTTCACTGCATGAAATTGCACACGCTGTAGCCGCAGGAAGTGCTGCAGGACCAGTCGGATTGGATAATGCAATAATTACTAAGCTTTCTCGAGTACTAATGTTGGCCCCAGCAGCATTATTAATAGGTTTTTGGTATCAAAAAAAGAGTAAACAAGATAATACTGAGAAAGAGGGAACTGCGAAATTACCGATTCCTTGGTTTATGGCAGGCTTCATTCTTGCAAGTGTTGTAGGAACCTTTGCTCCATTAGGAACGAATATGTTAAATATTCTGGTCAAAGCTGCATATATTTTTTTAGGGATGGCCATGTCTGCGCTAGGTATGAGTGTTAACTTTAAGGTGATACTAAAGAGAGGACTTCCTGCATTTGCAGCAGTCTTTATATCATCGATTATTTTGGGGATATTTGTTTTGACAGTTAGCAAACTCTGGTTTTAATTATTATTTATCTGACATATAACTTAATAAGAAACTATAATTATACGAAAAAGCATCTCCAAGATTTGGAATATTCATCCAAGTTTTAGAGATGCTTTACTTATATCATATTCTCATTTCTGTGATCTAAAAAGCTTTTATTCTCTTTCAGCAATAATAATTTTAGAACGATTATTTTAGACAATTTACCAAGGACGTACCAAAAAAGAAATAAAGAAATAAATTAGTATTAAAAAAATAGCTAGTACCCATTGCCATTTAGGTAAATCGTCCTTGTAAGTAAGTGTCCGCAGCGCTCCTTCGCTAAATCCTTGTGAGGTCATCGCTTCAGCCAAATCTTGTGACCAATTTAAGGCTACAATAATGATTCGCAAATAAAGGCTAGGATTCCAAAAATGATAGGTTGTACCACGCATCATTGCTGAATAACGAATTATTTTGTATTGTCGTTTTATTCGTCCTAAAAGATTGAAGGAAGCTAATAGTCCGTAAACAAAGGTCGTAGATAGTTTTAGATGGAGTGATAAACTCAACAAAATATTCTTGATAGGAATTGTCAATGTAACAATTGCTCCTAGATAGAGATAAGCGTAAACACGAGAGGCATAAATCCAGGCAGTATGCCAAACATCTCCTGTTCCAAATGCGATAAACGACCACCAACTTCCTAGTGCTAATGGAAAAGCATAGAGGCTAGCTAGGAATAATAATTTGCCAGATGTCTTGCAATAGCAAAGGTACATAAGAGTAATAATAACAACTCCAATATTCGTGGAGACACTATGTGCAAATGTAATTTGAAGACCAACACCAAGCATAATAATTACTAAGATTGTAGGATTGATTCTTTTACTACTCAATTAATCTTCCTCCAATCGCCTGATAGTCTGCCCAGCCATTAAGAACTCGTAATCAATATTTTCAATAACACCTCTACGCTGATGTGAAATGATTAATGTTGCAATTTCTAGATCCTTAGTCGTTTGCTTAATCAGAGTTAACAAATTATCAAGGGAGCTAAGATCGAGTCCTGCAAAAGGTTCATCAAAAAGCATTACAGGCTGAGACATAATTAACATGACTAATGCTTGGACTTTCTTTTGTTGCCCTCCAGAGAGTTGATAATTAACATGACTTAGCACATGAGTGAGATTAAGTTTTTCAACTGCTTCTTGAACTCGTGCAGTTGTCCAATATTCTGAATGAAGGGAGTTTGCTTGTGAGAGTGCAAGTTCCTCATTGACATGGAGTTTGATGAATTGATCACTGCTATTTTGAAAAATCTGCGCAACAATTTTTGCCCAATTACGCAATCTGATTTTTTCAGAAGATTTGTTATTGTATAGTACATGACCACTGTATTTTTTTTGGTGCGAAAGTGCGGCAAAGAGAGTCGACTTACCTATACCGTTATCACCAGATAAAAGACCAATATATCCCTTAGGAATACTAAGTGAATTGGGTGATAGTAACAAACGCTCACCCACGGAGAAACTTAGGTTTTGCCATGAAAAAATTGAGTTATTGGGTAAGTCTTTTTTTTCTACATTAGGTTGAGACGGTAGGTTCGAAAGTTCAGTTAACGGTAACTCAATTAAATTTTTCGCAGAGACTTTGATTTTATACAAGTGGTCAACAAGACCATCATAGTCTGAAATATCATGATCAGAAATAAAAATTGTTTTGTTTTGCGTGAGTTGCAGACGTTTCAATTCATTTAAGATTTCGACTCGTGAAGTAGAATCTATATTAGCAAAAGGTTCATCCAAAAAAATGATGGGACTATCAAGTGCGAGAATAGTTGCTAAGGCCACGCGTTGTTGTTCACCGCCAGAAAGTGTTTGTAATATTCGATCCTTGAACTGAAATAAATTTAATTCTTTGAGGATATTCAGTGTCCTTTTTTCAATTAAATGAGTGGGATATTGAATATTTTCTAAAGCAAATACTAGTTGTTCAAAGACTGTTTTCATCGTGAATTGTCTACTAGGATTCTGAAAAAGCATGGCAACATGTCGTGCTCGCTCAAAAGGAACAATATCTGTAATTTCTTGCTCATTGAGTAAGATGTGCCCCTTTTGTTTAATACCACTATATTGTGGATATAAACCAGACATTAGCTTAAAAATAGTAGACTTTCCACTTCCTGAAGGGCCAAGCAATAAGTTAAAAGAATTCAGCTGCAACTCAAAATTAAGATTCTCAAATATTGGATAGGAATCAGCTGCGTAAGTGAAAGTTAAATCTTCTATTTTTAAGGACATGTTCATTTAATCAATCCAGACTTATCTGTTAATTTTTTTATCCAGTATACCAATATTCCAGCGAAGAAACCAATTGAAATAAAGCGAATTACAAAGAGGCTGATTAACAATCCTACTTGGTATTCACTGTAGCCGCTTTGGAACCAGTCCCAAATAAAAGTAACAATAGTTGAGCCAATCGTAGACAATAAAAGACCGAGCTTTCCCCAATTTTTGTAACCTGTAACGGCAAATCCCAGCTCGTTTCCAATTCCTTGAATAAAACCAGAGATTAAGGTAGAAGCTCCCCAACTAGAAAACAACAACATTTCAACAGCAGCAGCTAATAACTCCCCTATAACGGATGCTCCTGCCTTTTTTAATAGTACCCCAGCTAGTGGGCCGGCCATAATCCATACTCCAAGTGTTAGGTCATTGGCATATGGTTTGAGCGGTGTTGCAGCTACTGCGTAATAGGCAAAGCTCCAAACCTGATAGATAATTCCGAAGAAAATGGCGATGATTGCCAAGAAAATGACATCTTTGACAGACCATCCCTTTTTAGTATGATTAACAGTTTGCATAATAAATCGCCCCTTTTAAAATTTTGGAGACAACAAAAAGAAATGAATTGCGAAAAAAAGCCACCATACTCTCAGTGATGAGTATGCCGGCAGGTTGTTTGCTTTGATTAATATAACAATCAATTGATACAAAGCTCCCTCCGCTGGCATTGTCCAGATCAGGTCAATGGGTAATTCTCAGCCAATTAGGCACCCCAGTTTGTTAATCTCTTAAAAACAAATTAAGTCTAGCAAATATTGTGTGAAATGTAAAGTTCTAAATGCTAGGTGATAAAGTAACTTTTTAAATTTCGTTGTGAAGCTATGTATTCATTAAAATGCACGATTACGGTAGAATACCGAACTCTGTATTAGTCTGAATTATAAATTAGCGTTATAATTAAGGTTGTTAGTCAGCGACGAATTATTAAGAGTAGCTGACTTTTTTATAAAGAGGCTTGGTTTTTTTAGGAGGAATAACGATGAGTGATGAGAAAAGAAACAATCAAAATAAGCAAATAATAGAAGTTAGTAAGTTAGGTGAGGCTTTTCGAAAACGTACACATGTTTCATTTATCTTTAACAGACAGCATTTTAAGGGAATTGTTGAGAAGCAGTTGAAAAATTCTGCAATAATTGATTTTGATGATGAGTATAAAGGATCAGAGACAGCTCTTGACTTAAAACAAAAAGTTGTAATCAGTTATTCAAAGATGAAACTTCTAAAATAATTTCGTAAAGGAAAGATGAGGTAATGTTTAGTATTACGACTTTTTTGTCCAAAATAAGAGGAAGATTTACCCCGATTCAATTATTAGTTTCATCGTATTTTGGATTGATTGTGATAACCTTTTTTCTATTATGTCTACCATTCTTTAGATACCCAGGAGTAAAGGTATCATTTCTAGATACTTTTTTTATGGCTGTGTCAACTATTAGTGTAACGGGTCTTAGCACTGTTTCTCTTCA
Source organism: Liquorilactobacillus hordei DSM 19519 (assembly GCF_019443985.1). Lineage (NCBI taxonomy): Bacteria > Bacillati > Bacillota > Bacilli > Lactobacillales > Lactobacillaceae > Liquorilactobacillus > Liquorilactobacillus hordei. Next base: position 2,219,312 of record NZ_CP049303.1, on the reverse strand, counting down.
CGAAGTTTATAATAATTATGGAATATTTTTGTTGGAGTTTTTGTTCCAGATAGGCGGTTTTGGAGTTACTGTGATAGCAACAGTTGGAATGATTATAACAGGACAAAGAATTTCATTACATCATCGGCAATTAATTCAAGTCGATATGAACCAACCGCGATTGAGTGGAACTGTTCGCTTAGTATACTCTGTGTTTGGATTAATGATGGCCTTACAGTTCATAGCCGGAATAATATTTTCAGGATATTTGTATTTAACAGACAGTTTGTATGATTTAAAAAGTGCACTTTTCGAAGGTTTTTATATTGCAATTTCAGCCGTTACTAATGCCGGTTTTGATATAACAGGCAAATCACTAATGCCATTTCGACATGATTATATTTTTTTGTTACTAGTAATTTTATTGATTTTGATAGGCGGAATTGGTTTTCCAGTCCTAACAGAGTTTCGTGAGTGGATGGCTCTAAAGATAAGAACACATGGTAAGGGAAAGTATAGGTTCTCATTATTTTCCAAACTAGCTTTTCTCTTTGCGATTATTTTTTTTGTAGTAGGTGCGGTATTGATTTTTATGTCGGAGGTTGGACATAGTTTTATCCATATGCCGTGGGGTGAGAAAGTAATTACGTCGTTATTTTATAGTGCTACAACACGAAATGCAGGCCTTCAGTTAGATTCGCTTACTGGATTTCGAACCACAACTTTATTATTATTTTCGATATTAATGTTTATTGGTGCTAGTCCAAGTTCAGTTGGTGGAGGTGTCAGGACTACGACAATCGGAATTTTGATATTATATATGGTGTCCTTTATCCGTGGAAGAAGGTATGTCAATATTTTCGGAAGAAGGATCGGACAAGATGATATTCAAAAGGCAGTTGTGGTTGTCAATTTATCGCTGATATTGTGTACGGCTGCAACTTTAATTTTATCTTTTACTGAGAAAGCAACATTTATTTCAATAATTTTTGAAGTCGCATCAGCTTTTGGAACTACAGGTCTATCTCTGGGAATAACTAGCTCGCTTACTTTAGTTGGCAAATGTGTGATTATTGTTTTGATGTTTGTTGGGAGAGTCGGAATGTTGTATATGTTAATGCTATTTGTTTCTAAGAAAGAACAAGATTTTAATTATAGATATGCAACAGAAAAAGTTATAATTGGGTAAAAAAATTTTTTGTACGCATTACTTAGAAATAAAATAAAATTAGTGTTAGAATTGTATTATTTAATAACAAAAAGTGAGTGGAAGGCAGATGACATTTTACCGTGATTGATAAGGTTTTTTATAAGCAAATTTTGAGTAAGTCTTTTAATATTCCAGTTCGTGTTACTTATTGGGATGGAAAAAGTGAAGTTTATGGTGAAGGAACACCAGAAGTGAATATTACTTTTAAAGAAGCTGTTCCAGTTAAAGAAATAATGCGTAATGCATCAATTGCTTTAGGGGAAGCATATATGGATGGTAGGATTCAGATTGATGGTTCTATTCAGAAATTAGTCAAAGCAGCTTATGATTCAGCTGAAAGTTTCTTTTATAATAGCAAGCTAAAGAAATTTTTACCGAAGCAATCGCACTCGGAGAAAAGCAGCAAATATGATGTTCAGAGTCATTATGATTTGGGAAATGATTTTTATAAGCTATGGCTTGATCCGACAATGACCTATTCTTGTGCATATTTTGAACACAAAGATGATAGTTTAGAACAGGCTCAAATGAATAAAGTGCATCACATTATTAAGAAATTGGATCCACAGCGGGGAAAGACATTGCTAGATATCGGTTGTGGTTGGGGAACCTTAATGCTGACTGCCGCTAAGGAATTTGGTCTGAAAGTTGCTGGGATTACACTGAGTGAAGAACAGTATAAATTTGTTAAACAGCGGATTGTAGATGAGGGATTGGAAGGTCAAGCAGAAGTATATCTTGAAGATTACCGCGAGTTAAAACATGAACCCTTTGATTACATTACTAGTGTTGGAATGTTTGAACATGTAGGTAAGGAAAACCTTGAAACTTATTTCAAAACGATTTCCAAGTATTTGAGTAATGATGGTGTTGCTTTAATTCATGGAATAACCAGACAACAAGGTGGAGCATATAATGGTTGGATTAACCAATATATTTTCCCTGGTGGATATGTACCGGGTCTGAATGAGAATTTGAAACATATTATTGACGCAGGAATGCAGGTTTTTGATATAGAAACGCTCAGACGCCACTACCAACACACACTTGAGATTTGGGATGAGAACTTTAAGCAGCATTTAGATGAAATCTCAGAAAAAATGGATGAGAAGTTCATTCGAATGTGGGATCTATACTTGCAAGCTTGTGCTGCTTCTTTTGAGTCAGGCAATATTGATTGTATTCAGTACTTGATTTCTAAGGGACCAAGTGGAAAGAACTTACCACGAACACGCGATTATATTTATGAATAAAGAGTAGTGAGTGTGACATAAGTGAAGTGCCTTACAAAACTTGGACATGTAAATCAAGTTTTGGAGGTGCTTTTTTGACACGTAATTATACCTACAGCTTTAAGTTGAAAGTAGTTAAAGAATATTTAAATGGTGAAAATTCACTCCACACACTGTGTCTGAAATATAAGATGCCGAGTGATACTCCATTAGTAATTTGGGTGTCGCGTTATAAAGCTTTTGGTCCTACCGGACTTAAACAGCTTAAACGCCGGCACTATTCTAATGATTTCAAGGTAGCGGTTATTACCTATTACTTGAACCATTCTACCAGTATTCAAAAAACAGCCATCCACTTTGATATCAGCCACACAGTCGTTTATAATTGGCTTAAATTAATGCGGCAATTTGGAATTAAAGCCGTAATTTCATCTAAGATAGGACGACCCAAGATGGTTAAGAAAAAGAAAGAAACATCCAAGAAAAAGACCGAACAACAGTTAATAGAGAGACAACAAAAACAAATCAGACATTTAGAACAGGAACTTTCCTATACTAAAATTGAGAATGTTTATCTAAAAAAATTGGATGCCGTAATTCGAAACAAAAAATAGCACTAAAAGTTAAAACAATTAACGAATTGCGGCGTGATTATCCCTTTATTACGCTCTTAAAAGTTGCGGGACTTGCGCGTTCGACGTATTACTATCATTTAGCTTGTCTAAACCGGCCTGATAAATATCGTCAGGTTAAACAAATTATTCGGCAAGAATTTGCCCGCTCTCATCAAACTTATGGTTATCGTCGCATGAGATTTGTTTTAAAACAGCATCATGTTAAACTTTGTCTAGAAACTGTTCGTAAAATTATGTTTTCTATGGGTCTGAAAGTTACTCTTTTTTCAAAACATTCTGGGCGGTACAACTCATATCATGGTCATGTTGGACAGGTGGTACCTAACTTGCTCAAGCAACAATTCAAGGCCCATAAACCATATACTGTTTTGCATACTGACGTCAGTCAGTTTAAACTTACGTGTGGAAAATGGGGTTATATTTCGACAGTTATTGATGAGGCTAGTAATGAAGTTTTAGCCGCTAAAGTTAGTTCAACACCCAATCGTGTTTTAATCGATCAAACCCTTGAGACAGTCATTAAAAAGATTCCCGCAACCACTAAACCAATTCTACACTCTGATCAAGGGTGGCAATATCAAATGACCAATTATCAAGCTAAACTAAGACATCATCATTTCATTCAAAGCATGTCTCGTAAGGGAAATTGTTTAGACAATGCCCCAGTTGAGAGCTTTTTCAGTATGCTTAAACGTGAATGTTTAAGGCGCATTAAGGTTACTTCTCTCAATGAACTAAGTACGTTAGTGGAACATTATGTTGCTTGGTATAATACCCAGCGAATTTCACTTAAGCGGCATGGATTAACTCCAGTTGAATATCGTAAACAGTATCTAACTAACAATTAAAACAAACATGTCCAACTTTTTTAAGGCAGTACAAAGTCGGGAAAATTTGAGTATTAACTCGAAATTACGAACATGGCGGGTACTTTACTATTAGTAATTCGAAGTTAGACGGAAAGTTTTTGCTTAAGGAACACGCCTACACAGAATAATTAGTGAGACTGAGTCAAAATTCAACTTTTGGCACAGTCTTTTTTTGTTTTTAGAACTAAAAGTATTAAGTTCACCTTATTAGTAGGGAATCTCTGAGTGTAACATCACTTTTTACGGTCTACACTTTGATTATACAAGTTCCCCCATTTTTCCATTGATTTAATTACAGGAATTAGTGTTTTCCAAAAAGAAGTTAATTTGTAATCTGTTTTTGGAGGCATTACAGGATAGATAGTTTTTTCAATTATGCCATCAATTTCTGGCTCTTTTAGCTGAAGTGCCAGCATTCTGCGAGAACAATCTTTCATAGTACGTTGTAGTTCTCCAAAATGGCAGATTTTATTCTTAATGAGATGATACAGAATTACTGCTTTCCATTTGCCGGAGATTATTTGAAGAGTACTCTCTACAGGACAACCTTGAATCTAACTTTTGAAGGGCATTTAAATATTAAAAATAATTTCTAATATTTACTGAAACACTTTTTTAGGGGTTACATAGTTTCTGGATTAAAAATCTTATTTTTGAACGGGTTGGCCGCTATAAACTTCAAAGCCAGCAGAAACAGGAATATTTTCACCAGTAATTGGATTAGATTCATCAGAGGATAAGAAATACATAACACGAGCAATATCATCTGCTTCCGCTAATTTTCCAAGTGGGCTAGCCTGTTTGAAGGTATCAATTATTGATTGAGGATTGGCTTTAAACATAGGGGGTCATTGTTGGACCGGGATTAACATTGTTAACCCTAATCCCATATTTACCGTAATCAAGGGCCATTGCACGAACCAGATTTACTAATGCTCCTTTTAGCAGCATCATAAGCGGCCATATTATAATCACCGGTTAATCCAGAGATAGAAGCAGTATTAACAATTGTACCTGCTTTTTGTTCTATCATGTCAGGTACAAATTCTTTTGTCATCAAGTAAACTGATTTTACATCAATTGCCATGATTCGATCCCAAGCATCTTTGGTAACTTCATGCAAAGCACCTTTGGTAAAAATAACGGCGTTATTAATAATACTATCAACTCATCCAAATAGCTGACTTGTTTTAAGTTTCAAATCAGCAACAGATATTGCATTAGATACATCAGTCTGTTGGAAAGCAACTTGTTCGGCTGAATATTTTGATGAGAGTTCCTTTGATAAGTTTGTTCCTCTGGTGTGTTAACTATTTTTTTAGAATTCTTAAGTTCTTTTATTAGGTCTCTGACAGTGTATTCTGTCTGATTTTGGGTTTCAACTCGTCGTTTGATAATTGCCATTTCTTTTTTAAAACTGAATTTTTTAACATGATAATAGTTGGCAAAGAAGAGACGAGCGTGCTCATTAAACGTGAAGCCTTCTCCAATTAATTTCGTTTCTAAGTTTATATCAGTTTTTGTTAGAGCTTTTCGATTATTTGTGCGTAGAGGTTGGATTTCTTTTGAAGGTATGCCATCTAAGTAGCAAGATAAATAATAGTTTAATTCAGCCTTTGTTCCATATGTTGGTAATCTACGTTCACGGCATAATTGGATTAATTCAGTCTTATAAAAATAGTGTTTTGCTAGGTCGTTTTTTGTTAATTGCATAATTCACCTTATTTGCTATATTGAAATTCATTTTAAAATTTTTTTCAAGGCTTTAATAAAATTTTACCAGCACTTTTTCCAGATTCTAAATACTCATAGGCTTTTTGACCATCAGCTAATGAAAAAATTGTTGGTTCACTAATCTTTATCTTATTTTCTTGAAAATAAGAAAATAATCTTTGACTGCGCTTCTTTCGTTCGATTGCATTACTCAGATAATCCCACAAGTCTCCAGTCAGGATGCTTTTTGATTGATTTAATAGTTTAATGGGATCAATTTTTGGAGGATTTCCTCCAGACATACCATAAAAAATGACTTTTCCTTTGTTAGTTGCAAGAGCTAGACTCTGTTCAAGTGTTTTTCCTACACCGTCATAAATAGTATCAAATTTTCCGTTCAAATTCTGATTCCAAGGAGTATTTCTTAAGAAAATTTTGACCGCTCCTTGTTGAAGAGCCAATGTTTGCTTTGCAAGTGTTGAGGTGATCCCATAAACATTTATACCATCACTGGTTAGCATTTGTGACAATATCTGGCCAACACCGCCACTGATGCCGTGAATGAATACATTGTTACCGGGAAGGTTTTTTCCGAGATCATGTGCTAGAAAATCAGCAGTTAATCCCTGTAGGCCAACAGAAGCAATTATTTTTGGATCTAGGTTTTCAGGGACTATAATTGCATTTTCAGACGGAACGCTGACATATTCTGCATTAGCGAAAGGCACATCAACAAAGAAGACAGTATCTCCTAACTTGAAGTCATTAATATGGCTACCAACTGCAACAACTTCGCCAAGTGCCTCGTAACCATTAATGTAAGGATGGTGTTTTTCAATGTGATATGTGCCACGTCGACGATAAATATCGGCAAAATTCAATCCAATAAATTGAGTTTTAACTAATATTTGCTCCGCATTTATTTGGGGTGACTGAATATTTCCATACTTCAAAACAGAGTTATCTCCAAAATTATTAAAATATAGTGCTTTCATATTATCACCTTGAATTTTAAATTATTACTAATTTCAGAATAACATAAAAAATAATATTGTTACTGCCTAAGAGTCAAACAGAGATAGATCTCTGGTGCTCATAGTTAAAAATATTATTTAATGTTTAGATGAACTTATGTTTTGGATGTTGAGTTAGTTCGTAAAAATGAAAAGAATTGAAGACATGAAACTAGTGCTTTTCCCATTCTTCTTTAAGCAATGACCAAACATTTTCATCATGGAATCCATCAGCTAGCAACTCGTTTGCTCGAAGTAAGCCATCAAGATGGAAACCAGCTTTTTTTGCAACTTGATTACTGCGTACGTTTTCCACTGCTGCATGAATTTCGATTTTATGAATATCATAGTCTGTAAATCCAATCGTACACATTCCGGCAACGGCGCGGTGAACAATTCCATTACCTACATGTTTAGTTCCTAGCCAATAACCTATATCCGCACATTGGTTTGTTGTGTTAAATTTGTTGAAGCTAATCATTCCTACAGGGGTGTCTCGGTATAGAATAACTGTATTTAATGAGCGTTCATTACCAAAGTTTTTTAAGACACCACTAAGAAATGTTTCTTCATCTTCAATACTTTTCAGTGAGGGAACCCAAGGCAACCAAACCTGTAATTCTTCGTGACTCTCTTTAATAATTTGAAAAAGAGGTGCGGCGTCGATTTTGGGTCTGGGTAACGCTAGACTAACTTCAGAATCAATTTTGTATGTAAACATGGTTTCACTCCTTAAAAAAATATTAGTTTTAGTATATGTTGTATCATTTTGAATTTCAATTTATTTTTGTATCTGATTGATCAAGCACACCTTGCCAGCTAATGATCATTGAAAGTTAATTTTTTCATGATTGACATCTATCAAGTTTTGTTCTTTAATGAACGTAAATAATTTTTGAGAAGAGATTCAGTTTTGTTATTTTAGAGAGAGCACCGGGAGCTGAAAAGGTGTAGGTAACGACTGATGAAAATGAGCTCAAATTAATGTTGAATGGTGTAAGCTATTCAATCGGTAAAATCCGTTATCTTTTTTGACAATTTATGTCATTGAGATTTATCAAATGATAAATGAAGAGCAAGTGGTACCACGGTCAACCCGTCTTGCACTATGAGAATAGTGTCGAACGGGTTTTTTGTTTGTTGTTTAAAAATAATTAAAGAAAGAAGTGTTTTTTATGCGAATTACTGCTACAGCTGAAACTGAATTTTTAGAAGAAGTCTTCCAAAAAGCTGGCTTTTCTGCTACTGATGGCACATTATTAGCTGATACTTTAGTGGATGCGGATTTAAGAGGAATTTCTTCTCATGGAATTCAACGACTTGATTGGTATATCCGAATGGTTAAAGATGGCACTATCAAACCACAAAATGAGGTCAAAACTTTAAAAGAAACGGATACCAGTCTATTACTTGATGCTAACGGAAATATGGGACAGATTGCATCTGCTTTGGCAATTAAGAGTCTAATAAAAAAAGCCAAAACTACTAATATTGCTATGGCCGTTATTCGCAACTCAAATCATTTTGGCACAGCTGGGTATTATTCTCGCTTAGCGGCCGAAGCAGGCTTGATTGGGATTTCGACTACTAATACACGACCGCTCGTTGTACCGACTAATGCAATCGAAGCTTTCTTGGGTTCAAATGCTTTTGCTTTTACTTTCCCAGCTGATCCACATCCTTTTGTTTTTGATGGGGCGACATCAAGTGTTTCTAGCGGTAAAATTATGGTTTTGGCTAAGAACCAAAAGCCAATTTTGGGAGAATGGGCCATTGATCGTGAGCGAAATATTATTCATGATTCGAAAAAAGCTGCTGAAATTTTATCTGAAGTTGCCTTTACGGAACATCAATCCGGTGGTGGGGTATTGACTCTTGGTGGTAATCGGGAGGAAAATTCAAACTACAAAGGTTTTGGTAATTCGTTAGTTGTTGAATTGTTGACGGGGATCTTAGCTCAAGGATCAATTTCGGCGGATACCAACACTGGCAAGCACGACTTTAGTCAATTCTTTATGGTTATTAACCCTGCTTTTTTTGGTGATTTAGCAACTTTGAAAGCTAATGCTGAAAAAATGTTTGAGCGTATTCGGAATTTAGATCATATACCAGGAACCCATATTATGATTCCTGGCGACCGTGAATATCGTAACTATGACCATAATTCGAAGCATGGTGTTGTCATAGATCCGAAAACAATCCAAGAGATTACTGCAATTGCCGAAAAATTTGCAATTAAGTTACCGCAAGAAATTAAAGAATAGTATGCTACAGATGGAACACGTTTATACGAAATAATTAGCGAGGCTGGGTCAAAATTTAACTTTTGGCACAGCCTCATTTAAAACAAAAAGACAGTAAAAAGCTGGGAAAAATTTTCGTCTAATTTCGAATTAGTACTCAAATTTTCTCAGCTTTTATTATACATTTCTTCTTGTGAGCTATTCTTGTCTTACCAGCAAATCAATAATCGACTGTCGCTCAATCTTACCAAAATAAGGTTGTAAGTCTACTTTATCTAAAACCTCAGTAATAGCATCTCGATCATAACGAACACCAATCAATTTCTCAGTAAATTTTTTAACATCAGTTTGCCCAAAAAAATCACCATAAACTTGCAGGTAGCTGATACAACCATGCTTAATCTGTAAGCGAAAATCGATTGTTCCTTGGTCAAAATGTTGTCGGTGCTGAATAGAAGCCTGCGGTGAGTTTCCGTAAATCCAATTCCAATCACTGAAAATCTTATGATTTATATCCGCGACGGCTTGTTTGGCAGTATCATCCAGAAAATACTCATTGGCTTGGTTTAAATCAGTTACGCCCAAAATCTTTTGTGCCAATGTATCACGGAATTCTTCAATTGTTAATTGCTGATAGTTAGGAGTAAAAAACGGCTTAAGGTTGGTAACTCGGCTGTGAACCGATTTAATTCCTTTGGCTGCTATTTTATCTTTCGGTACATTCAATGCTTTTGCAATTACGTTTAAATTCACATCGTACATCAAGGTTCCATGAGAAAACATCCTTCCGCGTTGTAGGCGCATCGCATTACCTGAGAATTTTTTACCATTAATTTGCAAATCATTTCTACCAACTAATTTTGCGTCAACTGCCCCCATTTCATGCAAAGCAGTAATTACTGGCTCAGTAAATTTTGAAAAATTACCATTGGAATGACCATCATCTTTAGTAATAAAACTAAAGCTGACATTTCCAAGATCATCAAAGACTGCACCACCACCAGAAGTACGCCGTGTAACAATTATTTGATGCTGTCTAACATAGTCTAAGTTCACTTCTTCATATACATTCTGATTGCGACCAAGGATAATGCAGGGAGAATTAATATAAAAATAAAGAATTGGTTCTTGCAAATCTGATTGTTCCATTAAGTAGGTCTCTAAAGCTAGATTATAGCGGATGTCTCTTTGGTCAGTTACTAAATACTTCATTTAAATTCCTCCTTGAATCCGAACTCATTCACCAATTCAATTTTAACGTTTTGACTTTTAGCTAACAGTTTGGCAACGGGACAGCGTTGTTCGCAAATTGCTAAAATTTCTTGTGCTTCTTGTTGGTCAACCTGAGGTAATTTGACTTGTACTCGTAGCCAGAATTGAAATCCCTGATAATCACGACCCATATCAACCGCTACGCGAACAATGGCCTGATGTGGCAAGTTTCTCCGTTTTTCTTCTGCTTCAAGAGTAGCATTTAAACACGTAGCTAGTGCAGCTCCAAGTAATTGCTCAGGATTAGTTCCAGGGACAGATTTTAATGGACTACTTGTTAATTGGTTAAATGCATCATCGGTCAGTGAGCGGACATGACCGGAGATACCATCTTTATTTTCTATTTCTGTGTGATATAGTGATATTTTTTTCATAAAAAAGGATCCCTCCGATATAATGATTTCGGTTACATTCTCTATTATTATACCAAATTTGCATGTACCTAGGTAAAAACACTTGAAAATTGTAATGTTCATTGTTACGGAAGTAGTTTAAATTTTACAAGAACTAATAATGAACTAGATTAGATAACTATATAGTTGATAATGTTGATAAAAAAGTAAATGTGTAAGAAATCCTTATTCAAAAAGTGTCTAAAAGTTCATAAAAAATTCATGAAGACGATAAGATATTAGATTACCTTTATAAACGGGTAGCATTCAAAAGCATAACAAAATATCAAAAAAAGGATAATATTCATGATTATTTACAGACATGTTAGAAAATGGGAGAAAGTATATCTTATACTTCTTTTTTAGTTTTAGCAATTATTGCGACAGTTCCTGCATTTTTAGGTGGTTATTTTAAGGTTACTTACGATGGCGGGGTTCATTTAACAAGGTGGGAATCAATTTATCAAGCTTTAAAGCATGGGAAACTACCTGTACTAGTTAATTTTATTGGGTTCCAAGGAATAGCTAATGCATATACTGGGCTTTATCCTTGGATTACAAGTTTACTGTTTATTTTGCCACGCTTTATTTTTACCACTAACCCGATAGCTGCACTATTTTGTGGCTTTGTCTTATTGAATTTTATGACACCTTATGCACATCGATTAAATGCAAAGGGGTATTTAAATTCACTCTCATTAAACCAGGCGGTAGCAGAGTCAGTACAATATGAGGATTATGTGCCATATGCGGCTAATGTGGTTAGAAAAAAGGTTTTTTATCATCAGATTATTGTAAACAAGTACAAATATTATTTAAGTGCTAGTTCAATGGAATCAGGTTATCAGGCGATGAAATATAAGGTAGGCAACTTAAAAAATAAGAATTCAAGCATTGTTCTACCGTTCTTTATATACAACGCTAAAGATTATACAGCCTATGTGAATGGTAAAAGAACAACACTCTTTGTAAGCAAGCATTCATTGGCACAAGTTCATGTAAAAAATAAACGTAGTGCTGTAATAAAAATTAGATATAACACACCAATGTTATATATTGTTGCAAGAGTGATCTCCATACTAACAATTTTATTGTTGATCGTCGGACTGATTTATCTAAAACTGAAAAGGATGAAGAAGAGTGGTCAAATTAAATAAACTTTCGAATACACAAAAACAACTGATAGCAGCATTAATTTGTTTGATAGCTAGTGTGATAGTGATGATGCCTTATTTCTTTGCTAATTCCCTACATGCCGGCGTAGATATGTCATTTCATCTTAATCGGATATATGATGTAGCCCAAAATATCAAGCAAGGAAAATTTTTCTCATACATTGAGACATACGCAATGAACCAAGTAGGAACACCAATCAACATGGTATATGGTATTTTACCTATTTATCCGCTAGCAATAGCACTGGCAGTTATAGGTAACCCAATTTTAGCTATTTATTCTGGATGGTGCTTTATAGTATTTATATCTATGCTTGTCTCATATTTCTGTGGTTTAAAATATTGGAATGGTAATAAAAAGAAGGCATTAATCTTTTCTTTTATTTATGTTTTATCAGCATATAATTTTAGTTGGATGTTTTTAACTTTTGATGTAGGTCAGACAGCAGGTTATGTTTTTTTACCGTTGATTGTTTATGGGACTTACAGTATTTTCTTTAGAGAAAAGGCAGAATGGCTGTTATTAGCATTGGGGATGACAGGGGTTGTCTACTCACATATATTGAGCTTTCTGATGTATTTAGTGGTAGTAATACTGATTATTGTAATTGCTTTATTTACAGCTACTGGTTTTTGGCGAAAATTGAAATATATTATTTACGCAGGCATTGTTACAATACTAATGACAGCATTTTACTGGAGTACACTTTTTACAATATATACAAGCAATCATCTGTTCATTACTAAATCTGGTACGCTTTCAACGGCAGGTATTGGTTTAGGAGATGCCATAATCAAAGCATTGAATAATGATGAGTCAGTCGGTGCGGTGTTAGTAATAACAACAGTTATAGGTTTGTTTTTATGGAAGAAACAGAGTATCACTAACAGGATTGTAGGTACAATCGGAATTGTTTTTTTTGTCGCAACAACAAGTGTATTTGAAGGCGTTTGGAATTTTGTTAACAAAACACCGATTGTTGTTCTTCAATGGACAGGTAGAATTTTGTGTATCTCAAATTTCTTTTTGGCATTGTTTGCTGTTGAAACATTGTGGATTATTATAACAGAGACGAAATATGTTCATCGTTGGACAACCGCTATACTGGGTGTAGTTATTATTTCATTGCTGGGTGCTTCCTACAGTTTCCTAATTACACGAGCAAATCAGACAGTGATTAACTACAAACCTAGTAGTGAAAAAAAATTACCTTTTTCTGACTATCAAATAACCTCAAAGCAAGGCTTTAACTACATGGTAAAAGACTTCAATGAGGGAGTGGGTTCAATTGACTATTGGCCGTATACGAGTATGAAGAAATACATGGTTGAGATTCAGGAACATGTAGCGCTAATCAATGGACATCGGGAAAAAATAACACCGCAAAGTATACCTAACGGGATCGTTTATAATATATATTCCTCCAAGGACAAGGTGTCTGCAGATTTACCTTTTTTGAATTATAATTCATATACAGTTACTATTAATGGCAAAAAAGTTGATTATACCAAAACTAAACGCAATACAATAGGTGTGATCTTAAATAAGGGCAACAATAAAATCAATATAGTATATCAGGCATCGTTTATTATTAAAGCAGCTGAGACTATATCATGGCTTACTTTTGTAGTCTTATTATTATTTAGAGTAATAAAGCATCTGAAGAAGAAGTATCAAAAAAAAGAATAGTTAGAATATTTTTGAAGAAGAGTATAGCATAAGTTGAGAAATCGTGACTTATGCCATACTCTTCTTTTGAACTTAATTTCTTTATCAATACTCAAATCTTAGTGAACTAGGTTAGCTTCTTTTTTTTCGCTTTTTATAAATAACATAGATTAGGATGAACAATATGATTAACACAATTAATAAAACCTTACCATAAGATTCAATCACGTTAATCACATGTGGCCATGCATGACCAGCCATTCTACCAATAAAAATTAATACGGTATTCCAAATGAGTGTCCCTAAAGTTGAAAAAGTGATGAATCGTCCCAGTGGGTAATTAGCCATTCCAGCTGGAATCGAGATGAGGCTGCGCACGACTGGAACAAATCTTCCAAAGAAGACCGCAGAATTTCCATGGCGATTAAAAAATGCTGCGGCTTTTTCTAAATCAGCCGGCTTAAAATGCAATATTTTGCCTAGACGGCCAGCCAAAATTTTTTCCAAACGTTCAACTGAAATAACTTTACCAAAGAAATATAGAATCAAAGCTCCAATCAAAGCTCCAATCGTAGCGGCAATGATACTGCCTACAATGTTTAACTTGCTAGAAAGGGTCATAAAGCCGGTGAATCCTAAAATGACCTCAGAAGGGATTGGTGGAAAAATATTTTCAAGTGCAAGAAGTAAAGCAATTCCCAAATATCCATAATTGTTAATAATCTCTGTTAATAAAGATGAGTCCATATACGCTCCTAATTTTTTCTTTTAATTCTACATAAATGGCAATAAAAGGTCAAAGCAGACGAATTAGTAAAGAGATTAGGCGCATAATAAACAAGAAAAAATGTTATAATTGCAGTTAACGAATTGAAAGTGAGGAATTGGTCAATGGGTAAGAGAACTTGGCTTATAATTACACTAGTTATTGCAGTGATTTTTATTGGCTATGGTTATACGAAGCACGTTGAAACCACACAATATTACAATAATGCGATGACTGCAGGCAGACAAGCTATTAGTGATGCAAATTACCATCAGGCTGAGAATCATTTTCGAAATGCATTGAAGAAAAGGCCGAATGATAGTGTTGCAAATGCGAATTTGCAACAATTGGAGGAGTATCAAAAGGGTTTAGCTGCAATTAAAAGTCAAAATTATAGTGAAGCAATTGCTAATTTTAAAAAAGTAACTAAGGTAGATAATGGTTCACAAATGCTGTTGCTCAGAGCTGTTTCTAAAGAAATTGAGCTTAAAGAGGTTGTACATGAGTTAAAAATCTTCAATAAAACATATAAGCGGGCCAAAGTTTTGGCAACTAATTATGAGTATACGGCTTCGAATACAAAGCTGGCAGTGATTTTGGGATATGGAAACATCACCCAGTTTTATTATCAAGACATTAGAAAAAAGGCACAAAATCTAGAGCATAGTAATAATCAAGTACTTGCACGGTTAGGATATAATGTTTCAAGCGCTGATGAGGCAAGTGAGAAGAAGACAGCAACCGATATTTTACCAACTATTTCTTCACATAGAGGAAGTTCTTCTTCTATAAGTTCAAGAAAAATTACTAAAGCACAGATCAAGCAAGCACGAAAAGCAATTGCTAGTCAAGGAATTGATGTCAAAGCGTTCAGTGATGCGGATGTCGAAGAAGTGATTGAACATGCCCGTGAGCAGAACATGACTGTGAGTGAAATTGCACGTGAGTTTAAATAAATATCATAGGGGAGAAAATGAAAAAGCTGCTGAAGATTGTTTTAAAAATTTTGTTAGGCCTAATCATTTTTGTAATTTTGTTACTTGTGATATCACCTCAACCAAGTGTATGGTTATTTGCTCGTGCATTTAATGGTCCAGTGAAGATAACCAATAAAAAATTATACAGTCAGACCAAGAACAAAGTGCGAATTACCAAGAATATTGCTTATGGTAATGCAGCAAGCACAAAAGCAGATATCTATTATCCGAGGCGAATACATGGAAAGAATAAGATTTTGTATTGGGTACATGGTGGCGGATTTATTGGTGGTGATAAAAAGAGCATCAATGAGTTTGGCACATATATTGCAAGTAAAACTGATACAACCGTGATAAGCATCAACTATACGGTTGCACCAACAGGAAAATATCCAACTCAACTAATGCAGTTAGCTGCAGCAGTAAATTATTTTACTAAAAGTGCCAAGAAATATGATTTGAATAAAAATCCCCAGGTCTTTGTTGGTGGGGATTCTGCAGGTGCACAAATTGCAGCTCAATATATGACTATTCAAACAAATCAAAAATATGCACGGAAGTTCTCAAAGAAAATAGTAAGCAAGCTAAATTTCAAAGGTGCAATTCTGTACTGTGGACCATATAACTTCGATCTGATTCAGCGCGAGACAAAGAACTCAAATAATTGGCTGATGCGTTGGTTTGTTCATACTGTTGGCTGGTCGATGACAGATGAGTTTTTTTGGAGTAAATCAAGTTTGGCGACTGAAGCAAATATTGCTAACTATGTGACAAAAAATTATCCGGTTACTTATATCACGGATGGGAACAGCTTTACTTTTGAGTCTTCAGGCAAACAACTTGCCAATTCGCTGAGAAATAAAGGAGTAAGAGTTACTGAACGTTTCTTCTCCAAGAAAACCAATGTAAACCATGAGTATCAGTTCGATTTTGCTACAAAAAAAGCAAAAAAACTCTTGCACAAACAATTAAGTTTATGCAAGAGCAATAAGTTGTTTAGTTAGTTAAATCTCGATTGAAGTAAACAAGAGTCTGTGTTGAAGTAGTCAATTCAATTTTTGTGAGACCAGCATTATCTGGTTCATTCAATGCACTTAGATTATTGATTCCCAAAACTGCATTTAGAAGTAACTTTATTGTGAACCCATGACTTGCAATTAAGATGTCTTGAGTTGGATATCTTACAGCAAGTTCATTAAGAAAATCATTTAATTTTGTGGTGACTGATGCAAAATCGTCTCCATGTGAAATTTTTTCGGAATCTGGCAGCAGGTTCTTTTTTTCATCGAAAAATTCAGCAAAAAGACGATGTATATCAGCAACTTTTTGACCATCCCAATCACCATAATCGAATTCTTTTAGGCGGTCATCAAAAACAGTAGTGGTTTGTGGTGAGATAATCGCTGCTGTTTGTGCCGCTCTCAATAATGGGCTTGCGAAAACTAAGTCAAAATGCAACATTTCTTTTTCGAAAGCATCACGCACATTTTTTGCTTGAAGCTGACCCTTTTTAGATAAGGGAGTATCAATTAGGCTTCCTTGAAGTATACCAGCTGCATTTGCCTCACTTTGACCATGGCGTATGATATAAAGAGTCGTCATTATGAACCTCCAGAGAGAATTAAAATTTTTAGTTTACAGAAACAAAAGAATTGAATTTCAAGTACTTATAATGAAATCGCATGTGTGAAAACTCAAAAGGAGTTCCATCATCAAGGAAAAAGATTCCTTCCATTATGCCCGCCGGTTCAGTAGGAGACAAATCAAGTAATTCTTGATCGTTCTTAGTTGATGGCTCCGCAAAAACAGAAAGGAATGATTTAGTTACCGATTGATGATGATTTTTTTGTAAATAGTTAAAAATTGAATTTTCAATTGATGATTTCGTTAATTCAGGCACAATTCTAATTGGAATATAGCCTGTTTCAATCATAAAAGGCTGATCTTCAAATAAGCGCAATCTCACAATTTTGTATACAAAGTCGTCGTGGGAGAGAAATAAATCACGGCGCAATTCATGATTAGGTTTAATGACTTCAAAAGAAATGACTTTGATTTTTGGACGCTGTCCGTTCATTTTAAAGTTATCAGTGACTCCTAAGTTAGAACCTTCTTCGTAATTAAAGACAGACTCATTTTTTAGATATAGAGGATTGATAAATGTTCCAGCACCACGTTTTCGAAAGATAATGCCATCATTAGCCATCCGGTTAAGTGCACGTTTAACTGAACTACGGCTCACGCTATACTCCTCGCTGAGAGAGCGTTCATCAGGCAGGCGCAAGTCTGGAAAAGTACCTGCGAATATTTTCTTTTTTAAATCAGTAATTAATCTTTTATATACTAGTTCTGACATCGGATTGCCCCTTCTTAGGTTCTAAATAATAGTTAAGCACAAGTTAATAAAAACAACAAGTCTAGAAGAAAGATAGTACAAAAGATCCTATAGTTTTTGATAAAAAAGTTATAATTTGGTATTAATCAACAATTTAACAGCTAATACTGGTAAAATAGCTAAGAAGGATTGCTAGTCTTTCAAATACATGAAACAAAGGAGAGTGTGCCGTAAGTTAGTAAAACTTGAGTATTAACTCGAAATTATGAACATAGTGAAAACTTTACTATGAATACTTTGAAGTTAGCGGAAAGTTTCGGCTTATGAAACACACCAATTCCTAATAAATATAGAGATTAGGACAAAATCAAGTTTTTGACCTAGACTCTCCTCAAGGAGGAACAAATATGGCAATTTTAGTTTTAGGCGGTGCAGGTTACATAGGATCGCATACAGTAGATCGTTTGGTTGAAAGAGGGACGGAGACGGTTGTTGTAGATAACTTGGTAACAGGTCACCGAGCGGCTGTTAATGACAAAGCCAAATTTTATCAAGGAGATATTGCAGATCGCGATTTCATGCGTAAGGTTTTCAAGGAGAACCCTGCAATTGATGCAGTCATCCACTTTGCCGCATTTTCAGTAGTTCCGGAGTCGATGAAGGATCCACTTAAATATTTTGATAATAATACTTCAGGAATGATTAAGTTATTAGAAGTCATGACCGAAGTTGGTGTTAAGAAGATTGTCTTTTCGTCAACTGCTGCAACTTATGGAACTCCAGAACAAACACCAATTAAGGAAACTGATCCGCAAAAGCCTATCAATCCTTATGGTGAGAGTAAGTTAGCAATGGAAAAAATAATGCATTGGACAGATTTGGCTCATGGAATAAAGTTTGTCGCATTACGTTATTTCAACGTTGCTGGGGCAAAGCCAGATGGCAGTATTGGCGAAGATCATAATCCTGAGACTCACTTATTACCAATTGTATTACAAGTAGCTGCAGGAACACGCGAAAAGTTACAAATTTTTGGTGATGATTATAATACACCAGATGGTACAAATGTACGTGATTATGTACATCCATTTGATTTAGCGGATGCTCATATTTTAGCAGTAGAATATCTTACAAAAGGCAACGATAGTACAGCCTTCAACTTAGGTTCTTCAACAGGATTTTCAAATATGGAAATCTTAAAGGCTGCTCGCGATGTCACTCAAAAGGAAATCCCTACAGAAATTGCTCCTAGACGTGGTGGAGACCCTGATACATTGATTGCAGCATCAGATAAAGCACGTAAGATTTTAGGTTGGAAACCACAATTTGATGACATTCATAAAATTATTGAAACTGCATGGAAGTGGCATTTAACACATCCAAACGGATATAACGATAAATAAAAAGTAAAAAAAGCATTGCTGCCCAGCTTATCCAGCTGAACAACAATGCTTTTTTGTGAACCAAACCCAAAAAACTACATAAAATTAAAGAGCCTCAACTAAATCTGCTGCATCCTCAGATGATAGTGGAAGATAATCTATACCAATAACATTCTCATCCAAGATCAACTTGAAATTCTCATCTAAATTGCTAACTAATGAATGTAGGTTGTTAAGCTGTTCCGATTCAAAACGATTAAATGAAAAGTTACGTTTGTTTTTCATAGTATTCTCAAGTTCTTTACAGAAAACAACATCTAAGAAATGGCCATTTTCTTGATTAGATACACGCCATACGGTATCCTTCTCAACACGTGCTTCTGTTTTCTCAATTGCTGTATTATTCATAACGAATCCTCCTTGTAGATTCCATTCAACATAAAATGATATCTATAAGCTATCACTAAAAAAATATTTTTACAACAAAAAAACTCAAATAATTACAAATTGGTATTGTTAATTAAAAGTGGATAGTTATAAGTATAGACAAGGCTTTTCAAGTGAAAATGAGTATTTGCTGAAAATTGGTATTTGTTATAAGATGGGATGTGTCTTAGACAATTCGTTGTGAGTGATCCTTTTTAGGATAAAACGGATTTACAGGAGGGGTCTCGATATGTCATATGTTGAAAAATTGGTACGTGAAAAATTTCCAACTAAACAGGCAATAATAACTGAAATTACAAACTTGGAAGCAATTTTAAATTTACCTAAAGCAACAGAGCACTACGTTAGCGATTTGCATGGCGAATTCAACGCCTTTGATCATACCCTGAGAAATGGGTCAGGAAATGTTAAACAAAAGATTGTAGAAAACTTCGCTGGCCGACTGACACCAAAAAATATTCAGGACTTTGCTACTTTGATTTATTATCCTGAAGATGAGCTGGCATTTCAAAAAGGTGAGTTACCTGATCAAGAAGCACTAGAACAATGGTACCTTAATACGATTTCGAATCTGATTGAACTCTTAAAGGTAACGGCTACAAAATACACAAGATCAAAAGTCAGAAAAGCTTTGAATCCAGATTTTGTATACATTACAGAAGAGTTACTTTATAACGATCAGCAAGAGCATGATAAGAAGAATTATTATAATAAAATTCTGCGTAATTTAGTAGATCTGAAACAGTCTGACTATTTTATTACGGCTACATGTTATACAATCCAAAGGCTTGTGGTAGATCATCTACATGTAATTGGTGATATTTATGACAGAGGACCTGCTCCAGATAAGATAATGGAAACACTTATGAGATATCATTCAGTTGATATCCAATGGGGCAATCATGATGTTTTATGGCTTGGTGCAGTTGCAGGTTCAGCACTATGTATGATGAATCTTTTACGAATATGTGCAAGATATAATAATCTGGCCATCATCGAAGAAGCTTATGGGATAAATCTACGGCATCTATCAATGTTTGCTGAAAAAAATTATGAAGATAATGAGGCATTTAGGCCAAAAACACTTGAAAATGAAGAATTTGTTATGCCTGATGAGAAATTACAGATTACGCAAATTCATCAAGCTGTGGCAGTAATTCAGTTTAAGTTGGAAGGCCAATTAAAGAAACGTAGACCAGAGTTCAAGTTAGATGAGATGGTGTTACTTAATCAAATCAATTGGGAAAAAAAAGAAATCAAGATAGATGGACTTAACTATAAATTAGAGAATACATGTTTTGGAACCGTAAATCATGAGGCACCTTTTGAATTAACCGAGGAGGAGTCAGAAGTTGTTCGTTCACTACTTAATTCATTTATGAATGCTACCAAATTAAGAAAGCATTTGGACTTTTTGGTTAGTAAGGGAAGTATGTACAAAGTCTATAATGGCAATTTATTGTTTCACGGGTGTATTCCAGTTGCAAAAGATGGAACATTTCAAGCATTTGAGTATGAAGGTGAAAGCTATTCGGGTAGGAGACTATTAGATTTTTGTGAACAGAAGCTAAAAAAAGCCTATCGCAAAGTACACAAGGGTGAAAGTGTTGAAGCTGATATGATTTGGTACCTATGGCAAGGCTCGTTATCACCGCTTTTTGGGAAACATTGCATGACAACATTTGCACGTTACTTCATAGCTAAAGACGAGCCTAAGGTTGAGCATAAAAATGCTTATTTTGAATTACGTAAGGAAGAATGGTTCTGCAAGCAATTACTTGAAGAGTTTGGACTCAATCAGGAAAATGGACACGTGATTAATGGACATACACCGGTGAAAAAGGAACAAGAGCCGATCTTAGCAAATAAAAAAATGATTGTGATTGATGGTGGGTATTCAAAAGCCTATCAACCGATTACGGGAATTGGTGGGTACACACTGTTATATAATTCTTATGGCCTGCAGTTAGTAACTCATCACCCCTTTACATCTAAAAATGATGCTGTAAAAAATGGGCGTGATATTATCTCCACCAGAAAGATTGTCAATCAAGAACTTGAGAGGCAGACGGTAGCTGATACTGATATTGGTAAAGAAATAAAGAAAAGTCTTGAAATGTTACGTGAAATATTGAGTAACTATGACAATTGAAAAATTAATAAAAACTTGATTAATGTTGTTACACTCATCTGATATGTGTCATGATTATAGGATGGGGGTAGCAATATTTTTGTATAATTAATTTGAATACCCAATATAGATAGACAGAATACATTTTATTGTAATTTTCAAAAGCTATTGCAAAAAGGGTTTTGTCAGTACCTCTTTTTATGTACAATGAGATTAGGGAATACTAATAAACTTAGGAGTGGTTTTTTGGGAATATGGGAGAGATTTGTAGCTAATGTAAGGCTACGGCGGACAGTAGTATTGTTGGTCGTAATTTTTGTTTTGTATGAGATGCGTGAATTGTTGAGTTTAATATTATTAACATTTATTTTTACCTTCCTTGTAATTAGTTTAACTAATTTTATTAGGAAGTACGTGAAGATACCAGCACCACTGATTGTGTCTGCTGTGTACCTATTGCTAATCGGTTCGTTGTACCTTGGGGTTACAATTTATTTGCCTAAGCTGTTCTATCAGACAGAGTCAATGGTTAAGTATGTAATGAATTTCTATCAGAAACCATCTTTTGATGGGAACGAGATTTTGCGTTATGTAAATAATTATATTAGTACATCAACTATTGTGTCACAGATGAAAAATGGTGTAACCATTCTTTTTAAGTATGTAACAAGCATCGGATCAATGGGTGTTACGTTCCTATTATCACTATTTCTAAGTTTCTTCTTTACGATTGAGAAAAAGAGAATGTTTAGTTTTTCGCGAAGCTTTTTGACAGGACCTTATGATTGGTTTTTTAAAGATATCTATTTTTTTGCTGAAAAATTCGTCAATACCTTTGGGGTAGTTATTGAAACTCAATTCATTATTGCAATTGTGAATACCACATTGACAACAATTTGTCTTGCAGTAATGCAAATGCCACAGTTGTTCAGTTTGTCTTTATTGATTTTTTTAATGAGTCTTATTCCAGTGGCTGGAGTTATTATTTCAGCGATTCCGATGGGAATTATCGGTTATTCGGTAGGTGGACTTAATTATGTATTTTATATTGTTATTATGTTACTAGTAGTACATTCATTGGAGTCTTATGTACTTAATCCCAAGTTGATGTCTAATAAGACGGAACTCCCAATTTTCTATACTTTCGTAGTATTATTTGTGGCAGAGAAATTCTTCGGAGTATGGGGATTAATTGTTGGTATTCCAATTTTTACCTTCTTGCTGGATATATTAGGTGTGAAACCTATCAAACGGAAAAAAGCTACATTAGGTAAAATCAAGAATAAATTAAGTCATAAGGAGTAGATGGTTATGAAGGTTGCGGATTTTGTAGAAAAATATGCAGTTGAACGCAAAAATACTGATTCGGTTAAATGGGATGGAATGAAAAGTGGATTTGGATCAAATGATCTTCTCCCAATGTGGGTTGCAGATACAGAGTTCAAGGCACCCGAAGCAGTAATGTATGCTTTGAAAAAAAGAATTGAACATGGGGCGTACGGCTATTCACTGACCCCTGATAGTTATTACGAAGCATATTTTGAATGGCAGCAAGAGCGATATGGAACGGAACTACATAAGGAGTGGATTCGTTTTGGGGCAGGAGTTGTTCAGTCAATCAGCGCATTAGTAAATATTTTGACTCTTCAAGATGATGCAGTCATGGTGTTGCAACCCGTATATCATCCATTTATGCATGTGATTGAAAATAATAGTCGTAGGCTAGTTGTTTCAAATTTGAAGAACAATCAAGGACACTATGAGATGGATTTTGAAGATATTCGTACTAAAATCAAAAAAGAACATGTTAAGTTGTTGATTAATTGTTCACCACACAATCCAGTTGGCAGAGTCTGGAAAAAAGAAGAACTTGAACAATTGCTTGAAATTTGCCGTGAAGAGCAGGTATTGGTAATCTCAGATGAAATTCATCATGATCTGATTGTGGGAAATAACAAATTTATTTCTGCGCTCTCAATTAAAGATGGATTCTATCGCGATAATATTATCATGCTTGATGCAGCCTCAAAAACTTTTAATTTAGCGGCCCTTCAAAATAGTCATGTAGTAATACCAAATCCACAGATTCGTGAACGTTACGATGAGTATATCGAAAAATTGTGTCTACCAAGTGGTAATTTAATTGGAAAAGTTGCTGCGGAAGCTGCTTATCGTGAAGGAGCGGATTGGTTGAATGGGATGATTGAACTGATTGAATATAATTTTAATTATCTTAAAAGACAATTTGCAAAAGAAGTTCCCGAAATAAAAATTACAGAACTTGAAGGCACATATTTAGCGTGGGTCGATATGCGTAAGGTTGTAGATTCCAAGAAGTTGCACCAACTAATACAGCACAAAGCAAAAATTGCAGTCGATTATGGCGAAATCTTTGGAACTGCTGGGAACGGATTTATCAGACTGAATCTTGCAACAACACCTGAAAATGTTGAAAAGGCTGTTAATGCTATCTTGATGGCTTTAAAGAACTAATTATTTTTTTCACAATTTGTAACTTTTTTAGGCTATGAATTTTCAAGTTTTCAGTGTAAAATGTGAGTTGTAAACAAATCATATAAATGAAAGAGGTTTTTGCTAGTTATGACAAAATTAGTTTTTATCCGTCACGGACAAAGTGAATGGAACTTGAAGAACCTTTTCACCGGTTGGGTTGACGTTAACTTAAGTGAACAAGGTGAAAAAGAAGCTAAGGAAGCTGGACGTAAGTTAAAAGAAGCAGGAATCGAATTTGATCAAGCTTATACATCAGTATTGACTCGTGCTATTAAGACGTTGCATTTTGCTTTGGAAGAATCAGGTCAATTATGGGTTCCAGAAACAAAATCATGGCGCTTAAATGAACGTCATTATGGTGCATTACAAGGCCAAAATAAAGCAGAAGCTGCTGAAAAATTTGGTGAAGACCAAGTTCATATTTGGCGTCGTTCTTACGATGTACTTCCACCACTCTTGAGTGCTGACGATGAAGGCTCTGCAGCACAAGATCGTCGTTATGCAGACCTTGATCCACGTGCTATCCCTGGTGGCGAAAACTTGAAGGTTACTTTGGAACGTGTTATCCCATTCTGGGAAGACGAAATTGCTCCTAAGTTGCTTGAAGGCAAGAATGTTATCATCGCAGCACATGGTAACTCATTACGTGCCCTTACAAAATACATTGAAGACATCTCAGATGCAGACATCATGGATGTTGAAATGGCAACAGGTCAACCAGTTGTTTATGACTTGGATGAAAAGTTGAACATTGTAAGCAAAGAAAAACTTTAATAACAAACGATAATAAATATTAAAAGCCATGGCTTCCCTCAAAGGGGCCATGGCTTTTTTGTGTCTCAAGTATTTACTTGAATACTGTTACTTTTTGTTACGTTAGATTATTTTAAATTGTCAATAACTGACAAGAAACGAAATATTAGGTGGCATATTTTGGACGGATGCTGCGAAGTTTTAGTGTTGTGGAATGAGTTTAAAAACATGCCCTAATGGCCCAATTGACCCAAAAATAATATGAAATGTAATAGCAATAATCAAAGAATAATAAATGTTGTAGTTTTTATGAAGAGTGAGTTGATGGATAATCTTTTTAATTAGTAATAGCGAGAAAATAAGTGTTAAGCGCATAATCTATCTGCTACATAATTAAGGAGTACACAATACCAGAGTTTCCTTCAAAAAAATCATCATCATATGAAAAATACTTATTTTGTGGAGTCCAAAAAGGTACATCACTATTTTCTGATTTTAAATTCAATAATATAGTTTGATACTTTACAACTAACTTATTGTTACCAAGAATATGGTGTTGCAATATCTGTCCTGCAACACCCGTTGATAATTTTGCACATACAAGATCTCGTTTTTTTTCTGAAATCTGCAATATATTTGATAGGTTAGTCAAGTTTGCTGGATTTATTATAAATTTTGAACTCTCAAATAAAAATATGAGAGGACCACCATATCCAAGTGCCAAACCTGATAGTTGTGTTGCTTCACCTTCAAAATCTTTAAAAACAAGTTGATTAGCATTTACTATTGATAATGAATTTAATACTTTGTGTTGTAATTGAGTTATTAATCGTAATATAGAAGTATCATGGAATTGATCATAGTATTTACAAAAGAAGTGCCCAATACCACTGTTCCCGTATCTAAAATTATTCACATCTTCATTCTGAATAAAGCCAAGTGGAGATCCATAATCAAATTTTATTTCATTATTTATATAATAAGTTCTTTTTTTTAGCTCAGTAGCTATTTGTTCTACAAGATTAATTTCTTGATTATAAAGAGTTTTATCTTGTTCGTCCTGTAAATTCTGTAATAGTTCTGTACCAATTCCTGCTAGACCAAAACCATATCCGGAATATAGTGAAGAAATATCTTTTTTAATTTCATCAAGAAGTGAAACTGTGAATTTTATATACAAAAATTTATTATTGTGCTTTTCAAGTTTTCTTGCCCAAGACATTATTCCAATTAAAGGAAGATCACCCTTGATTACTGAATGATTGTAGTTTTCTTTTTTGTGAGAACTAATATATTTGATTACTTGTTCTAAACGTTGCTTAAAACGATCTGCTCCTATCCTAGTATTTGGTACATAAATTTCTGAACAGTTATGCCATAATTAATAAAACAAGATAGGAGCATTCCAATGAAACGATATCAAGATGATTTTAAAGCCAGCATTGTGAAGATGCATCGTGAAGAGAAAAGATCTATTCGCTCGCTTTCCGAGGAATACGGTGTTTCTCCAGCCGCAATTCATAACTGGGTTAAAGGCGCTAAATCAGTTGAGCTAGAAGACGGTACTGAAGTAACGTCCAAAGAATTCAAACAACTTCAAAAGGAAAATCAGCGATTAAAGGAGGAACTTGAAATTTTAAAAGCTGCGGCGGTGTTACTGGGAAAGCATTAGGACGAATTAATTGCCTTGTCTTCATAGAAGATCAGTTATTGCGACACCGCTTATCAATTATTCTTTCGGCACTGAAATTACCGCGTAGCACCTATTACCATTGGAAAAGATATCAACCTAGTCAACACGAACGTGTTGATAATCAGCTCAAAGAAAAAATTAAATTGATTTGGGAAAATAATTATCGTGCCTATGGTTATCCACGAATAACGATGGTGCTTCGCAAGTCAGGCATCCGTGTTGGGTCAAAACGAATTTTACGATTAATGAGGGAAATGGAGATTCACTCTTTAATGAATCGGCGATTTAAAAAACCTGGCACTCATGTGGATCATTCACAACGCCCCAATTTAATCAAGCACCAGCCCAATGCAAGGATATGGCGTGCTGACATTACTTATTTGGAATTACGTCCAGGAACCTGGGTTTATCTCAGTTCTATTTACGAACCAAAGGTTCATCAAGTTCTTGCTTTCAAGATTGGTCGTCAGATGGAGGCGCCGTTAGTTGTAGAAACGATTAATCAGGCGCTTGAATGTCATCAAAAGCCACAATATTTTCACTCTGACATGGGTTCACAGTACACCAGCAACGAAGTTGAAACTTTACTTGAACGGCATCAGATTAGCCACTCATACTCAAAACAAGGTTATCCTTATGATAATGGGCCAATTGAAGCTTTTCACTCATTGTTGAAGAGAGAGTTTGCCTTTCAAACAACTTTTTCCAATTTTGAGGACTTGGTAATCCGAACCTCAAATTACATCAGTTGGTTTAATTCCGACAGAATTAGAACGAGTGTTTAGAAAAAGATGTGCCATTTATTGACATAGGAGCAATCATATATAGTAAAGTCATTCGTTTTTTGCATATAAAATTTAGCTGTTTTTAGTATTCCTATTGAATTAAAAACATCGTTACGATCTGTTATGATTAATGATGTTAATTTAAAATATAGGTAACGATGTGCTAGATTTTTTTTCTTTTTTGCTAATAACTTATCGTCAATGGTTAATTGCAATTTAGTAGGAAATTTATGGAATTCATCAATGGATGGTAACTGCTTTTTTTGCATAATTTTAACGGCTAAAAGTGCGAGGTTTAAGTAGTTACCTTTACAGCTAGATAAAGCAATATTATTTAGTTTTTGGAAGTAATCGGACAAAGAGTAATTATGTGTAGCTTCATTAAATCCTGTATTGAAGGATGTTGTGATAAAAAAAATAATACTGCCAAATGCAAAATAATCGTCCTCTTTTGAGGTACGTCGATTGTTTACATGTTTCCAATCAATAAGTGACTTACCAACAGTGAAACCAGATATGGGTAGTTTCTCATTCTCGATACTAGCTATCTCGAAATCAATTAAATAGACATTTAAATTTTTATCTACTAAAATATTTTGTTCAGATAGGTCCCTGATAATAATACCATGGTTGTGAATTTTTTTTATTTCATTCTGTAAATTAATAATTATCTTTGTAATATTAGTATAATTATTAGCAACATAATTTTTTTGCTTAAAAAAAGCAACCAAGGGCATTCCATCAATTTTTTCTTCAATAAGAAATGCCTCTCTTTCATTTTGATTAAATGCAATAATTTTAGGAACATTGCAGTCTTTTAATAATTTAAGAATATGTAGTTCATTTTTCAATCTATATATGCTATCTCTTTTCAATTCATCTTGTACAGAAAATCTACTTGCTTGTTTTAAAATTACCAACTTATTGTTGTATTTAAGTTGGTAAACAGAACTTTTGGTGCGCCTTGTAATAACAGTAGGTTCGTGAAGATCATAATCAGAAAGTAGATTTTCCTTTTCTTTTTGTAGCTTAAGTTTATCAATGGAGTTGGATAAAAAGAAAGGTAACTGAACCCAATTAGGTTTAAAATATCCAATTCTACGAATATCTTCAACTAAGTGATCTTCATAGTCAATTAGATACTGGTGTGGGTTACTAGTTTTGTCATATTTTATTACAGGAGTTATTCCGCCATAGCGAAGAAAAATACATGTTTTTTCAAATTGTAAGTCGGTTATAATATTTGGAAAACCATCATGAGAGAATTCATCACAGGCACTAGCTAAGACATAAATAATACTTTCTAGGTCACTGGCTTTTTTATCTCCTACATAAATAGTAATAACTTTTCCGTTTTCTAGATAACCTGCGCCTCCAAAAAGTATAACCTTAGCAGCATATTCAGTAACAGGTATTTTGAAAGACAATTTGTGTTCAAGTAAGATTGGTACGACTATCTGAATTATATTGGACAAATTCTTAAGAGTTGATGATATATGTATCTTCCATCCCTGATTATCAAGGTGTTTGTTCCGATGTTTGAAATATAGCCATGATGAGTTGTGAGTAATTTTGTAATGTTTAAGTTCTAAACTGTTCATTGCAATTATATGAGAAGATAAAAATTTCATGATTTCCTCCTTAAAATTCAAGTTTATTTAAATTAAAATTTGATTGACTTTATATTAGAATAGAACTAAGATTAACGCAACCGTTAATCTAAATAAGGAGGTGAAGTTCATGCCAAAAAATGTTGGAGTATTACAAGTTAAACAAATTGAGCAAATATCTAAACCAAAAGTGTCAATGAGTCTTCTCTCATCTTTAGCTGAACCAGAAGGTCTGAATAAGCAATTTCGTATTATTGATGGTGATGTTTGTCTTATTACCGTCATTCATAAATAAGCTACTTATAAATTTAACTGCAGAGTATCATATACAACAAATAAGATTTGACGGTTATTAAGAGGCTGGTCAACGAAGGACGGCCTTTTAATTTGTAGCAAAATAAGAGTGATAAGGGAATGAAGCCCATGGATAAAATAGTTCATTATTTCAAGCAAAATAAAATGCGAACTATCATGTTGCTAATAATTATGATTGTGGCAACTACCTTAGACACACTGGGGAGCGTTTTTCTGACCAATTTAACAGATAGTATT
Source organism: Liquorilactobacillus hordei DSM 19519 (assembly GCF_019443985.1). Taxonomy (NCBI): domain Bacteria; kingdom Bacillati; phylum Bacillota; class Bacilli; order Lactobacillales; family Lactobacillaceae; genus Liquorilactobacillus; species Liquorilactobacillus hordei. The sequence goes on along the minus strand of NZ_CP049303.1, from coordinate 2,189,965 downwards.
GCCCATGAGTCTAAGCGTTTATTTGTTATATGGTTTATGATAATTGTATTAGTGTCAATTGGTCGTGTAATTTTTGGTAATTTGACAAATTATGTGCAAGAAACTTTAGTAGAAAAGCTGAGTATTGATCTACGTGGGGATATTGTTCAGAAAATAGTGCAATTAAGTTATGGAGATTTCCATAATAAATGGTCAGTTGGTGACTATACTTCTTGGTTAACTAATGATATTCAGCAAATTAAGAAAAATGGTTTTTTTGCTTTTTGTGATGTTTGTTTTTATGTTTTGGAGTTGGTGATACCAACATTTACCCTATGCTTTTACAATTGGTCTTTGGCAGTAACTGCACTATTACTATCATTGGTTTTGCTCTTTTTGCCAAAAATGGTAGGAAATATGTTGGATAGTGTAGCTAAAGATGTTACATCGAGCAACAGCGTATTCACAACGGCTGTTACAAGCATACTTGGCGGGTTCGATACACTTATTTTTTTTGGAAAGAGAAGTGTAATGAAGTCCAAAATAAATGAGGAATCACAAAATATTTATTTAGCACAAAGCAAATATAGCTATCATAATATGTGGGTCAATAATATAGTTGGAGCCATTAGTGTCCTCAGTCAAATTAGTATTATCGGTTTAACAGGATTATTAGCTGTTAATAAAAATTTGTCTGTTGGGTCAGTGATGTCGACAGGTTCACTCGCAGCAGTCATTTTTATGGCAATGCAAAATATTACAAGTAATATTGTTGTTATAAAATCTACTAAACCTGTTTTTGATAAGTTTGTGTTATTGTCAGCTAATAAAAATGTTGAAAATAAACAATATCTTAATAATTCTCAGTTAAAGGTGCCCAGCCTGTACGTGAAGGATGTGGCACTGCCCGATTCTACTGGAAGTGGGTATTGGTTAAAACCAGTCAGCTTCAAAGTTGTTTCAGGGACAAAGGTGTTACTAGCAGGGCCAAGTGGAGTGGGAAAGAGTACATTGTTAAGAATAATAGCGGGTGTTACAACCGACTATGAGGGAACAATTGACTGGAATTCTGATAGTAATAGCTACATGCCATTGTATTTACCACAAAAGCCGTACATATTTAGCGACACTATCAAGTTCAATTTAACGCTAGGAGCAATGTATCCACAAGAGATCATAGAAGGAGCATTAAGAGAAGTTAATTTATTGGATAAAATAGCTGCATTACCACAGCAAATGGATACTATGATTACAGCTGATGGAGCAGATTTTTCGGGCGGAGAACGGCAACGTTTGGCATTAGCTAGGGCGTTAATTACTCAACCGCGTGTTTTATTACTTGATGAAAGTACATCGAGTTTGGATGAGAAACTGGCAAATAAAATAATGTTTAAGCTAATGTCTATTAAGGATCTTACTATGATTGTTGTAGAACATAAAATAAATCTAGAAAGAGAGCAGCAATTCGACCAAATCATACAACTTAGTTGAATCTTAAAATACTAGCCATAAGTCAGCATAGTTGATTATTTCTTTGATGTTATGTGGAAAGCTAATAACATAATAATTCTAATTTTGCACACATATTATAAGGCTTAAATTACTACATTGTAGGCATTTGAACTCTCGTACAGAGCAAATGCTTTTTTTTAAAATAAATTTTATTTTCTTGGTTCACTCAGGATGGGTGATATATCAAAAAATCTCGATGGAGGACATCGTAGTCCCTAAAGGAAATAAAGTAGCTAGATCCATGGATTCTAAAGTTATGTCAGCAGATAATTTCAGTAAAGTGAAGAATTTTTTATTGAAGTACACTAAAGAAAATATTAGCAGAAATTATATGGTGATGTTAATAATTGTGTTTACTGGAATGCAAGTAGGAGAAGCATTAGCATTAACCATAGATTCCTTTGACTTCAAAGAGAATACAGTCACAATAAAGCAGGCATGGAAATGTCTCGAAAAAAAAGTAGGCGAAACAAAGACTGTTAATGCACATAGAACAATTCCTGTGCCACCAGATGTATTGGAACGAATAAAAAAATTCTGTGGAAGTACCAAAGCTGCTAGTTCGATTAGCCCAGATAAAGATAGACTTATTTTTGAGGACGCATTTTCAAATGTACCTAGTCCATCCACAATTAACTCAGCTTTTAAAACGCTTCAGAAGCGGTTAGATATTGAAGGAAATTTTTCAATTCATATGATTCGGCATACAATCGCGTCGTTATTGATTGAGAAGCAGGCGGATATTGTGCAAGTTTCTAGGTTATTAGGACATTCAAGTCCTAAAGTAACAGCCACCTATTACTTAGGATTGGTGCCAGACAGGGATTTTAAGAAACGTAAACGATTAATGAACTTACTAGAGTAATTAGCAGAAGATTAAGAAGTATATTATTATCAAAAAAAGGACCTAATCATGGAGCACTCATTCATGGATTTGGCCCTTTTTTAATAAAATTTTTGCAAAAAGCACGAACGTATGTTTGATTGCGTGAAAATCCGGGTTTAAGATAATGTCAATCTTACAAGAAAGGAAGTTTTAAAGATGGATCAAATGGTATTAGAAACACAACAATGGTTAAACAAAACGTATGGAGGAGTCAGTGGTTTTGGTAGTGTAACAGAAGATGGACTTACTGGCTGGGGAACAGTTTATGGGTTAACAAGGGCGTTACAACATGAACTTGGAATCACAGGTTTGGTCAATAATTTTGGACCAACAAGTAAACAAAAATTCAATAATATCACTAAAACAATTGTAGTTGGTTATACAGGCAATATTGCGTATATTATTCAAGGAGGATTTTGGTGTAAGGGAATCACACCAGGAGAATTTGATGGTAAGTTCTCAGCTGATACGGCTTCTGCAGTGACTACAATGAAAACAAAGGCAGGACTTGCAGATACAAGTAGCTCAGTAGATGGTAATTTTATGGCAGCTTTGTTAAATATGAGTTCTTTTGATTTACTAACGGGCGGCGATGCCAAAGTTCGCGAAATGCAACAACAATTGAATCATGATTATTTAGCGTATACAGGAATCTTGCCATGTGATGGAATTTACCAGCGAGATACTAATTCAGCTTTGATTTATGCGTTGCAGGCAGAAGAAAAGATAAGTACAAGTGTTGCGACAGGTGCTTATGGTGCAACCACTAAAAAAGATACACCAACTGTCAAAGAAGGAACAACAAATAATTTTGTTAGAATCTTGCAATGGGGATTGTATGTAAATAATAAAGCATATACGGGTGCATTTGATGGAGTCTATGATGCTGCAGTTGTTGCAGCGGTCAAGGAATTTGAAGAAACAATGGCATTAGATTCTACAGATGGAACCAGTGCAGGTGTAGATATCTTTATGAGTTTATTGACTTCAGCGGGTAATCCAGATCGTTCCGCAATCGCTTGTGATACCTCATATCAATTAAATGCAACGAGAATTGCGACTTTAAAAAATGCAGGTTACAGCATTGTTGGTCGTTATTTAACAGGAACTGTAGGTTCCGGTACGAGTGAGCGAGCAAAAAATTTAACAACAGATGAAATTACTGCCATTACAACCGGGGGATTAAAGATTTTTCCAATCTATCAAGATGGGGCTTCAGACAAAGAAGCGTACTTTACGGCAGCACAAGGTAAAACTGATGGGACAAAAGCAGTATATGCTGCACAAGATTTAGGATTTAAAGAAGGAGTAGTCATCTACTTTGCAGTTGATGCGGATATTCAAGCTGGAGATATTGCAGGATCAGCAAAGGTTTATTTTGAAGCTCTGTATGATATTGTAACTTCGTATGGCTATGAGGTTGGGATTTATGGAACTAGAAATGTTTCCGCAACTATTATTTCAGCAGGATTGGCAACCAAGGCCTTTATTTCGGATATGTCGACAGGATATTCCGGAAATCTTGGATATTCAATACCAGATGAATGGGCATTTGATCAATTCTCAGAGATCTCCATCGGAGACTTTGCGATTGATAAGGACGCGACAACAAGTGCGAGAGAAACTGCAACAGGTAGTTTTGGTGTCGGAGGAGAAAGCGGTTATGGAAATGCAGAAGATTTAGCAAAGATTAATACAATTATTGACGCTTTAAGTCAGCAGAAAGATTTTTCATATTTAAGTGGTTTAAAGATTGAGAAAACAAGTAAAGAATACGAAATTCCGGGTTTTGCTGTTGACTTTTACGTACAGGTTAAATTTGAAGCATCAGTTTCAGAGCCAGGTGATAATGTTGGTGTAGTTTATAATGTGTCAAATGGTAAGTTTGAGTCGGATTTTACGGATACCATAGCCGGAGTTGTGGCATTAAGTGATGAGATAAATAAAGAGGATATCAATTCAGCACTGACTGAATTGTCCTCTTTAATCAATAACGGTCAAATTTGGGTAGAGCCGGTTACTAAGGGCAGCGATGCAGGAATAGCTTTGCATATTAAATCAACTTTTGACCATACACTCGACAGTGGTGAAACTATTGAACTAGAGTATGAAATAATTATTGATGAGATATTCCATAAGATTGAAGTTGTGCCGACAGGAATGGACGACACTACAATAACTGATTACAATGGAATAATTACAACTGGTGTTGAAATTGTTGCTGGTGTAGCAGTAGCTACAGCAGTTACAGCACTTGCTATAGTAGGGCTTCAAGCTCTGATTGTAGCTGGTGTAGGAACGGGAACAGCTGCTGGAGCAGCAGAAGCTGCAGGCGGACTTGCAGCTCTAATAGCGGTGATCAAAAATGAGAAAAATTAAAAAAAGAAACCAACAATGATAATGCGAGATTCATAAAAATTGAAACAAGCAAGACAGAAAATGTAATTTTTTTATTAGTGGTAAAATTTTTTGGTCGTATTGGATAGTCAGATTAACAATATTAGGATTTCTAAGAAGCACTGGATTTTTATTTTTTATCTGTGAATGTAAATTAATATTTTTTCTTTTTAAAACAATGTAGGACAATAACCAAAATATTCCCCACAACAGAAATAGTACAAAGAGTAGCGGCCTAATTTGGGTGTAAAATACAGAATAAAAAAGGGCTATAATAACGGAGAAAAAAAGAGTAGAAGGTTGAAAGAAAATGTCCTGAAAAAAAATAAAAGAAACGGGTAGCTATTAATGGCAGAGAGAGCTTTGATTTCATCAATAGAAATTAAGTTATCTTTTTTATAATTTTTAATTAAAGATGCATATTGAATTTTAGGCTTATTGATTTTTTTTAAAGTTTTAGATGCCCTTCTTGAAAATATCAGTGTCACAAGAAGACACAACGCAGCAAAAAGCAATAAGGAAAAATTAATTTCAATGTAGGAATGCAAAGAAATCCCTCCAATATTATTTTTGTCAATTATACCAAAAATAATATACTGTATCTATTGTGTAATAATTTCGTAAACGAATACAAAGTGATTATACAAAGAAAAATTATTACTTTCCTGCTTTCTTCTAGTGATTCATGAAGTTTGAATGCTCCTATCCTAGTATTTGGTACATAAATTTCTGAACAGTTGTACCATAATTAATAAAACAAGATAGGAGCATTCCAATGAAACGATATCAAGATGATTTTAAAGCCAGCATTGTGAAGATGCATCGTGAAGAGAAAAGATCTATTCGCTCGCTTTCCGAGGAATACGGTGTTTCTCCAGCCGCAATTCATAACTGGGTTAAAGGCGCTAAATCAGTTGAGCTAGAAGACGGTACTGAAGTAACGTCCAAAGAATTCAAACAACTTCAAAAGGAAAATCAGCGATTAAAGGAGGAACTTGAAATTTTAAAAGCTGCGGCGGTGTTACTGGGAAAGCATTAGGACGAATTAATTGCCTTGTCTTCATAGAAGATCAGTTATTGCGACACCGCTTATCAATTATTCTTTCGGCACTGAAATTACCGCGCAGCACCTATTACCATTGGAAAAGATATCAACCTAGTCAACACGAACGTGTTGATAATCAGCTCAAAGAAAAAATTAAATTGATTTGGGAAAATAATTATCGTGCCTATGGTTATCCACGAATAACGATGGTGCTTCGCAAGTCAGGCATCTGTGTTGGGTCAAAACGAATTTTACGATTAATGAGGGAAATGGAGATTCACTCTTTAATGAATCGGCGATTTAAAAAACCTGGCACTCATGTGGATCATTCACAACGCCCCAATTTAATCAAGCACCAGCCCAATGCAAGGATATGGCGTGCTGACATTACTTATTTGGAATTACGTCCAGGAACCTGGGTTTATCTCAGTTCTATTTACGAACCAAAGGTTCATCAAGTTCTTGCTTTCAAGATTGGTCGTCAGATGGAGGCGCCGTTAGTTGTAGAAACGATTAATCAGGCGCTTGAATGTCATCAAAAGCCACAATATTTTCACTCTGACATGGGTTCACAGTACACCAGCAACGAAGTTGAAACTTTACTTGAACGGCATCAGATTAGCCACTCATACTCAAAACAAGGTTATCCTTATGATAATGGGCCAATTGAAGCTTTTCACTCATTGTTGAAGAGAGAGTTTGCCTTTCAAACAACTTTTTCCAATTTTGAGGACTTGGTAATCCGAACCTCAAATTACATCAGTTGGTTTAATTCCGACAGAATTAGAACGAGTGTTTAGAAAAAGATGTGCCATTTATTGACATAGGAGCAATCGTTTAGAGATAAGATTACCGATATTAAAAACAATAAAAAAACAATCTTTAAACTTATATTATCACTGATATTTTGTCTACTCTTTTTTTATAGCTCAAAAAAAATTATAGCTTTTTTGTGGATAGCATTGATGGTAATAATGGAGAGTTTATTCTTAGATGACGTATTGAAAAATAAAATAGTAAGATTAAATAATGATAACTATACAAAAAAACTAGTTAATATTCGTCATACTTGGTATATTGGTACAATTGTAATAGTAATTGGTTGTATGATTCCCATAATAGTGAATGCTGTTATAATTTTGTTCATTTGATATTTATTCTTCTCCATGATACTTACTTTAATGTTGTTCAACATTAAAGTAAGTATTTTTTTAAACTATGTAATAATGGCTGCAGTTCAATAAAAAGAGGATCTTCAGCGGGGCATCAGGGGAGTGTGACACAAGTGTACTGCCTTAAAAAAGTTGGACATGGAAAATGGGCGAATCTATACTGTTAATCTTGGAAAAGATAACAAAAATAATTTTATAATTAGTCTAAAAAATAATGAGACTGATATTTAGAACTTTAAAATTATTTTCAAAAGTGTACAACAAATCATAGCTATATTTAGGAATTCGAAGGACTATAATGTTAAAAGTCTTTTTTTCTTATTGATAGTAATTGCGATGTTTTGTGCCCAAGAAGGAGATATAACTGTTGCTGCAAGTAGTAGATAAGATCATTTTTGCATAGATATAGGGTTAACAGTAATATAAATAATAATTAGTAATGCAGAAAGGAATACATGAATGATAATGTACATTTTATTGGGTCTAGGAGCACTTTCAATTTTTACAGGAAGGTTAATGGCTCATATGGGGTTACAAAATGAAAAAATAGAATATCTGAATAAATTTGGACGCGAAAAAACGAAGAAAGAATATCAGAAGATAGAATTTAGAATGTGTAAAGAAAGTAACTTTTTATGTTTGCTAGTGAATCAAGTGTGATATCAGCGGCAGTTCTGTTCTTTTTACTAACAATTAGCAAATGTATAGGCTTGTTCAGGTATAATTTGGGTTAAAAAAAATCTGAATTTGTTCCGATAAATCCGACTGTGCAGCAGTTAAATTATGGCAATTTTATTATTGCATTAGGATTTTTATTTATAGCACTTTCTTTAATAATTTCTTATATCGGTTAACTTAAAGTTTGAAAGATAACATTTAAAATTAAATACGAAATAATAGGTTTAATCTAGAGTATTTTATCATGATAATCCGAGTAACAATTGTATAAAGATCCATCTGCATGAATTGTTGTCGAATAGAATCAATTTGCTATATTTATTATTTCACCTAACTTCATAATCATTTCGTCATGGGAGATAATGAGCACAATTTTGTTTCGCTCTCGTAGATTTCGTAACTCCAAGCAAATAACAAGAATAAACTATGACTGTTATATTTTATCTCTTAAAGAAATCATGAATTGTTGTGTCATTTCAAACTTACCTTTTAAGCACAAGTTCTTTTTTTTAAGCACAAAAAAGGATAGTTTTACTTATAGAAAGCGTTTACACAAAAATACAATGATGATATAGTGAAATCGTTATTAAGAAGGGGGACTAACGATTTCTAATGAATAGAAAGTCGAATGAAAAAGAGCATTATAAAATGTATAAGCAGGGTAAAAATTGGGTCTTCTCAATTGTTTTTATTAGTGGTGGACTACTTCTCTCTAATTATCAGGTTAGTGTCGTTAAAGGAGATACGGTATCTGCAACTGCATTAAGTAAAAGTAGCCAAGCAAGTTCTGATGATACGAGCAATATAGCCTCAACAAGTAGTAGCACAACGGCGACAAGTGATACAAGCAATGCAGCCTCAACAAGCAGTAGCACAACGGCAACAAGTGATACAAGCGATGCAGCCTCAACAAGTAGTAGCAAAGCAGCAACAAGTGATACAAGCAATGCAGTTTCAACAAGCAGTAGCGCAACAGCAACAAGTGATACAAGCGATGCAGCCTCAACAAGTAGTAGCACAACAGCGACAAGTGATACAAGCAATGCAGTTTCAACAAGCAGTAGCACAACGGCAACAAGTGATACCAGTGATGCAACGACAGTAAGTAATAGTATAGCAACAACAAGTAGTAGTTCAGTGACTAATGATGTTGTTGCAAATGAACAGTATGATGAGGAATACAGAAATCAATTTCATTATTCACCATCTGAGAATTGGATGAATGATCCAAATGGGTTATTTTATGATAGTACCACGGGTCTATACAACTTGTATTATCAATATAATCCTGATGGCAATGAGTGGGGAAATATGTCTTGGGGTCACGCAGTAAGTAAAGACATGATTAATTGGACACAAGAAGATGTTGCAATACCAGTTCTAACTAACCAATCATGGGAGGACTTTACGTATACTAATACCACAGGAAACTTGGCCCAATATGGAGAAGTTCGTTATGTTGGTACTCCGACAACTAATTGGGGAGATGCTAATGGAGAAAAAGATATTTTTAGTGGAAGTATTGTTGTTGATACAGAAAATGTAAGCGGTTTAGGAAAAGGAGCGATATTAGCTTTTTACACTGCAGATTATCAGATTGCTACGAGGGTAAATGATGGCCAAGATGGTGGCTGGGGAACTTGGATTGGTTTAACAGAAATCCAAGAACAGCATCTTGCGTATAGCTTAGATGGCGGCAAGACATTTATTCAATATTCTTCAGATGGGAATTCAGCTAATCCTCAAGCGATAATCCCAATTACAGCATCTAAAGGTGGAGACTCGGCCAATTTTAGAGATCCTAATGTTGTATATGATGCTCAAAATAAACAATATTTAATTACAGTAGTATCAGGTCAAGAGGCATTGGTCTATAAGTCTAAAAACTTATTAAATTGGGAATATGCATCTACTATTCAAAGACAAAACGATGTTGGAGATGGCGTTTGGGAGTGTCCTGCATTAATCCCAATGACTGTTGCGGGTACAAATGAGATCAAATGGATTTTTAGCGTCAGTGTTCAGCAAGGAGCGCATGCAACTGGCTCAGGAATGCAGTATTATGTTGGAACTGTTGATGCTAATGGTAATTGGACTCCAGAAAGTTCAACTACTATGGCAAACCCAATGACATTTGATTCTGGTGAAGATTTTTATGCTGGAATAACCTTCGCAAATATGAGTAATAATCGCACTGTTATGCTTGGTTGGGAATCAAATTGGACTTATACAGGGGAAGCTAAAACTACACCTTGGTATGGAAATATGACACTTCCAAGAGAATTAACTTTGGTAAAGGATTCAAACTCAACTGACGGATATTTGTTAAAAAATAATGTTGTATCTGAAATAAAAAATAATGAAAATGCTAATGTTATCAGTAGTGATGATGCTTCGGCTACTCTTAATAATGAAGAAAAGAAATTGTCAAGTGAGAATACAACTTATAAAGTAAGTGCGACATTTTCTTGGAATACAGAAAATCTACCTAAAACGGTTGGTTTTAAATTAAGAATATCTGATGACGGAAAATATTATATGACAGTCGGTTATGATTTAACAACCCATCTTTTCTTTGTTCAACGGTTAAATACAGGCGAGGTGAATATGGGAGATTCACGAGACAAGATGAATGCTTACGTTGACACAAGCAATGGCACCATCACATTAACAGTTTATGTTGATGAAACAAGTATTGAGGCATTTGCAAATGATGGAGAAAAATCAATTACGCAAAACTTCTTTATGCGTCCAGAAAATATTGGTAATCAAAGTACAACTGGCATCGCACTATTTTCAGAAGGTGGAAGCGTCAATGTAGAGAATCTGTCTTTGAATCCTATTGAAAGTATTTGGAATAATGGCGCAAGAGTCGATGTTAAGTATGTTGATGCTAATGGGAATAATCTGTTGGACTCAAAACAATACACAGGGAAAATAGGAGATAACTATGATATTACTCCACCTGCAATAGATGGTTATTACTTAGCAAAAACTGAAACAGAAAATAAAAATGATAACAATGTATATACTGCACAAGATCAAAGTATTGTTTATGTATATGCAAAAGTCCAAACTGCATTAGACGTAAAAGACAGTACGATAACAGCGGGATCAAAAACAGGTTGGAGTGCGGCAGATAACTTTGTCAGTGCGACAGATGCTAAAGGTAATCAGATAAATCTAAAAGATATAACAGTTAGTGGTAGTGTAGATACAACAAAAGCCGGGAGTTACAAGGTAACATACAGTTATACAGACAGTCAGGGCAACACAATTTCAAAAACGATAACTGTAACTGTAATTGCAGAAAATTCTCAAAAGCCTGATGGTAATGAGGGCAATTCGGGTTCCAATAATAGTAATTTAGATAACAATAGTGGTGTAAACAATGCTGCAAATAAATTTGATAATTTGAGTTTTGATAATAAAAAAGTTGAGGGCACAAAAATAGTCAACAATAAGTTTAAGGCAATTCAAAGTTCTAAGATAAAGGGACTGCGTTCGGATACTACAAGAAACAAATCTCAAAATGAGCTCCCACAGACGGGCGAAAAAAATGAAAGTATAGTGACGATTTGGGGTCTGCTGTTGACTATTCTAGGTAGTATTGGAGCGATGGTTGGTATAAAAAAGAGTAGGAATTAATTAGAAGAATTACTTTGATTTGGTCTTTACAATAAATTATTAAATCACCTGCAATATGTCATCAAAAAAGGCTTCAAAAGAAGTTTGAGAATTCAATGTTTTTCATGGATGTTAGTCTAACTGTCCTAGACAGTCACTAACATCCTTTTTAATAGCAATAGCAAGTGGTCAATCAAAACACCTCGGCTGTCTTTTTTATTTAGTATGTCAGCAAAAATATTTTTATAAAGTTAATGCTTTAGTAATTTTTAGTTATAATAAGATAACTCTACCAATCATATGAGCAAGAGAACGATTTTGTTAATAAAAAGTTTTAAAACGTTCTTATTGACCTTATAGTTACTCTATAGTTTAAAATAAAACTATCAATTGATAGCTTAGAGTAACTTTCGAAAGTACAATATTTCAATATACTAAAACGGGGAGGACGAAACTTGAGGATTGATGAGTTTTCCAAAATTAGTGGGGTATCAGTGTACACACTGCGATTCTATGATAAATTGAATATTCTTAAACCAAACAGTGTTAATCAAAATAATAAGTATCGAGACTATGAGCCAAAGCAATTATCGCGAGTAGCTGAAATAAACTCTCTAAAAGAATTAGGAGTTCCATTGAAAGATATGAGTGACTTTTTTTCTGTTCCATCAAATGATGCTAAGATGATTAGAGTTATTGCCGATCGTCAGATTCCAGAGTTGCAAACAAAAATTAAACATACTGAAGATCAAATCAAACATATTCAAGCTAGTCTCTTCCTGTATAATAATGGAGGATTCGATATGGTGAACGGGATTACAGTAAAAACAACACGTGCTTTTTTGGCTGCTACACTGAGAGATCAATACGACAAAGGTACAAAGAAATATGATGAATTTTCAACGAATTTATGGGATAAGCTAGAAAATGAAATTAAAAAAAATGGGGGCTTATTGTCGACACCATGTCTCACATTGTACTATTCTGGATTATATTTGAATCAAGATAACAAAATAGTGGATCAAGAAATTGTTGAACCTTTAACGCATGGACTGGTAGTCGATGAAAAATCGAATGTAGTGATTAGAGAAATTCCATCTGAAGAGGTTGCATCTATTATTCACACAGGAGGATTCAACGATATTGGTGTTACTGGTAATAAATTAATTGCTTGGGTGAAAGAAAATGGTTATGAGGTTTCAAGACCAATCCGAGAGATCTACCATATTGATCAAAAAAATACAGGTGATCTGAGTACGATAGAGTTGCAATTACCTCTGAAAGGTAACCAATAAGGACCAGCAATTTAGAACAAAATATGACCTAGTAAGCAGAGAAAAGTTTTAATAAAAAGTGATAATAAATAATAAAGGACGTGGTTTTCCTCAAAAACCATGTCTTTTTTTGTGTCTCGGATACTTCATTCAATATTGTAATTTTTTGTTACGTTAGAGCACTTGAGTTCTTAATATTAAAAGAATCAGAGGACGTATTTTTATCAGGAAACAGTGGATATTTACAAAAATTAATAAAGTAATAAGTTTTTGTTCAGAAATTAAATTAAATGGAATTTTTTTGGGGAAAAAATTATAATTTAGTAGATTGGGGAATTGATCAAAAAAAGGGGTGTACTATGTGTGGTTTTGTTGGACTATTGACAAATAGTATAGGGAAAAACGAGATAAAGTATAAAAAGATTAATGATATGAATAATATGATTATTCATAGGGGACCAGATGACGAAGGATATTTTCAAGACAAGAATATCACTATGGGTTTTAGGCGTTTAAGTATAATCGACCTAAAAAACGGACATCAGCCAATGGAGTATGATAATGAACGATATTGGTTGACTTTTAATGGAGAAATATATAATTACATTGAATTGCGCAAGCAACTAGAGCAAGAAGGCTATACTTTCAAAACTAATACAGACTCAGAAATTATTTTAGCCATGTATGCTAAATATTCTGAAAAATGTGTTTCTTTTTTCCGAGGTATGTTTGCTTTTGTTATTTGGGATAGTGTTGCCAAGAAATTATTTGCAGCACGGGATCATTTTGGAATTAAACCTTTTTATTATTCAATTAATGAGGGAGATTTCTATTATGCTTCTGAAAATAAGGCAATTTATAAGATATTACAGAAAAAAGACTTGAATGAGGATGCATTACAGGATTATATGACATATCAGTATGTTCCTGAGAATGAAACGATGTATGAAAATGTTGAATCCTTGCAACCAGGATGCTCACTTAGCGTTGAACCAGGTAAAGAGGTTAAAGTTGAACGATATTTCTATGCAGAATTTGAACCAATTAAATTATCTGAGAAAGAGTATGAAAAACAAATACGTGATTGTTTAGTTGAGTCTGTTGAAAAGCATATGAGTGCGGATGTTCCTGTTGGGGCGTTCTTATCAGGTGGAATTGACTCTGCAATTATTGTTTCTTTAGCAAAACAATTCAATTCTCAGTTAGAGACATTCTCGGTTGGCTTTGGGCAAGAAGGTTATAGTGAACTAGATGTTGCAGAAATGACGGCAGCACAATTAGGTGTAAAAAACACGAGTTATGTCATTGATCCAGTGGAATTTATGCAAGAATTTCCGCATTTTGTGTGGAGTATGGATGATCCCTTAGCAGATCCAGCGGCTATTCCGCAGTATTTTGTTGCACGTGAAGCAAGAAAAAAGGTAAAAGTTGCTTTAACGGGTGAAGGAGCCGATGAATTCTTTGGTGGATACAAAATGTACCATGAGCCACTTTCATTGAAATTTTTTGAACACACTAAAAGAATTAATAAAATGTTAAACCAAATAGCACATCTAATTCCAGAAGGTGTGAAAGGGCGTAACTTTGTTTTACGAGGAACGACTCCGCTAGAGGAACGTTATGTCGGAAATGCATTTATTTTTAATGAAAAACAGAAAAATAAATTCTTTAAAAACTATAATTGTAATCATCCATTTCAACTTTTCACTAAACCATTGTACCAAGATGCATGCAAGAACGATGCGGTTAGTAAAATGCAGTTTATTGATGTGCATTCGTGGCTTAGTGGCGATTTGTTGCATAATGCGGATCGAACAACGATGGCGCATAGCTTAGAATTGCGGACACCTTTTGTAGATAAAGATGTTTTTGAAGTTGCTAGACATATTCCATCAGAGTATAAGATTTCTCATGGAACAACTAAATATATTTTGAGAAAAGCTGTTAAAGGATTAGTACCTGATCATGTGTTGGAACGAAGCAAATTAGGTTTTCCAGTTCCAATTAGAGTTTGGTTGCGAGCTGAAATGTATGAATGGGCACGGGATATTATTAAAAAATCACAGACAGATAAGTACTTTGATAAAGATTACTTTTTGAATTTATTGGAGGAACATCGCAGAAAAAGAAAAGATAATTCAAGAAAGCTTTGGACTATTCTGACTTTTATGGTGTGGTACCAAGTATATGGTGAGTAAAGAAATATCTGTGATTCAAATAGATTTTTGAATGGAATTCCTAATTACAGTACGTTATGCACTGCAACTAATAGGTGGAATGAATTGTAAAGCATAAAAATAGTAGAAATCATAAATTATAACAAAGAAACTATAACTTTTTTATGTAGCATAAGTTGAACAAAATACTCAAAGACTTCAAGTTGATTCAAGGATGAGGCAAGTCTAGAATACTTTTTGAATTTAAAACACTATCAATTTTACCAATCTGAATCAGACTTTACAGATACCATAGCAGAAAGTCGTGATATTAAGTACTGAGATAGAGAAGATCCTTGTCAACAAGTACTAGTGAATCTAGACGTTGGAGAGTGTGATATAAGAGGAGTGCCGAACAAAGCTTGGACATGTGAATCAAGTTTTTGGAGGTGCTTTTTTTACACATAGATATAGATAACTACAACTTCAAGCTGAAAGTGATTGAGGAATATGTAATTTTTGTGGGAATTGTATTAGTTAATGTACTCTAAAATAATTAATATAGGTGATTGATTTTATTAGCAATTGTTTACTATAATGATGGTGTGTTATCTCTAAAGGAGAAAGGGGAAGATTTTTAATGTCATATCGTGTAGTTAGCCCATATAATGGGAAAATACTCAAAGAATTTTCTGTAGCAACAGATGAAGAAGTTGAACAAACTTTAACAAATGCAAATAATTTTTATCAACAAGCTAAGGAACAGTCGATTGAACAACGAGCAGAGCAATTATCTGCCTTAGCCGATGAATTTACGAAAAGAACTGATTACTATGCTAACTTTTTAACCACTAACATGGGTAAATTGATTAGTGAAGCCCGGGGAGAAGTCAAGAAAACAGTTGCCTTTGCTCGCTATTACGTTGATAAGGGCGCAGCAGCTTTGGAAGATCAAGATTATACTGCCATGGCTGGCGGTCGCAAAGCTCATCTTGAATTTAGTTCAATTGGTGCGGTCGTCGCTGTTGAACCTTGGAATTTTCCATATACTCAGGTTATGCGTGTTTTTGCACCTAACTTCATTCTTGGAAATCCAGTGATTCTTAAGCATGCCAGCATTGTTCCAGAATGTGCCCAGGCATTTGATGAGGCTTGCCAAGCTGCAGGTCTACCAACAGGGGCATTTAAAAATTTATTTGTTACTTATGATCAAGTCAATCAGATGATTAGTGATCCACGTGTCCAAGGTGTAGCGTTGACTGGTTCAGAAAAGGCAGGCGAGTTGATAGCAGCTGAAGCCGGTCATAATCTTAAAAAATCAACAATGGAACTTGGCGGCACAGATGTCTGCATTGTTTTAAATGATGCTGATTTGAAAAAAGCTGTGGCTGGTGCTGTCAGTGGTCGTTTACGTAACGCTGGACAAGCTTGCACGTCTTCTAAACGTTACTTGGTTCAAAGTGGGATTTATGATGAGTTTTTAGCAGCTATCAAGAAGGAATTTGCTAAGTATCAACAAGGTGATCCTTTGGATGAAAAAACAACATTAGCTCCACTATCCTCCAAAAATGCTCAACAGCAATTACAAAAGCAAATCAAGGCTGTCTTAGATGGCGGTGCTAAAGTTTTGTGGGGTGACCCAACGCCAGTTGAAGGACCAGGTGCATTCTTTAATCCTTTGATTATTAGTGGAATGACGTATGATAATCCGATGTATGATCACGAATTATTTGGGCCAGTTGCTCAGCTTTACAGGGTTGATGATGAAAAGCAAATTGTTGAATTGGCAAATCATTCAAATTATGGTCTTGGTGGTGCAATTTATTCTGAAGATTTAAATAAGGCGCGTAAATTAGCTTCAAAAATCGAAACTGGACAAATTGCGGTTAATCAACCATTATCTTCATTACCAGAATTGCCGTTTGGCGGTATTAAAAAATCTGGTTATGGTCGTGAATTAAGTGACCTAGGAATTAGAGAATTTGCAAATATCAAAACCGTTTTGGGATAATGACTTTGATAAAATCAAAATTTAACTTTTGAAGTGCTTTATAATAGTTAGACCTCAAAAAGTCTAATTATTATGGGGCACTTTTTTTAAAAGTATAATGTAGGTAAAAAGAGGATGCTATCTTTTGTATGATTTAACTAGGGAAATCAAGTTTACGTAATTATTTTTTGAGGATTTGAATTAAATTTGTAAGTTACAACATCTGAAAACACAAGCATTTTCTTCGCTTTTTAGGTATTTATGAACTAAAATTAGATTAGTAGAAAGCCCTTACAAACGAAAGGAGATCAATCATATGGTATATAAACTTCCAGATTTGCCGTACGATTACAGTGCATTAGAACCTTATATTGAGGAGCAGACAATGCGTTTGCACCATGATATGCATCATCAAACGTATGTTAATAATTTGAATGCAGCTTTGAAAGATCATCCGGGATTATCTGAACTTCCAGTAGAAGAACTGGTGGGCCAATTGGACAAAATACCAGAAAATATTAGAAAAGCTGTACGTAACAGTGGTGGTGGACATGCTAATCATTCACTTTTTTGGAAGCTTCTTTCACCACATTTTGATACTAATCCAGAAGGAAATTTGCGAGAAGCAATTGATAGTGAGTTCGGTAGTTTTGAAAAGTTCAAGCAACAATTTACGGAAGCTGCTATGAAGGTTTTTAGTTCAGGTTGGGCGTGGCTTGTGAAAGACAATGCTGGTCAATTGAAAATCATGACAACAGCCGATCAAGATTCTCCGCTTTCAGTTGGGTTGACACCAGTCTTAGGTATCGATGTTTGGGAACATGCATATTATTTAAAGTACCAGAACCTTAGACCAAAATATGTGGAAGCATTCTGGCACATTGTGAACTGGGAAGAGGCTGGGAAGCGATTTGATAGTGAATTGGTAGGCGTGGGTTCAGAAACTTAAATAAAGCACTTGCAAAAAAATTTGAAAAGTAGTAATATCTTAATTGTCGAAGGATTGTTACCGCTCTCATAAGCGGGCAAAACCTGTCACAGATTGAACGTGTAGGCTAGTAATAGTTTATACTAAGGTTTGTGTACAGGTTTTTTTACATCATTATTTAGGAAATCTGGGGAGAATCTATGAAGGTCAAACAGGTTTTTAATAACAATGTTCTTTTAGCAAATAACGGAGATCAGGAGGTGGTATTGGTCGGTCGTGGAATAGGATTTCAACAAAGGCCGGGGATGACTGTTGAAAAAGATAAGGTTAGTCAGGTGTTTGCACCAACCGATGACAAGTGGTTTACTTTGTTTCATGATCTGACTCAAAATATTTCGGCAGAATATCTTGAGATATCTGCGCGAATAATTCAGCAGGCGGGTGAAATACTCCATGCGAAATTCAATGATTATTTATTAATATCGCTGACTGATCATCTTGATTTTGCAGTTACTAGATATAAGCAAGGCATTCAGATTCATAACGAGATTTTATGGGAAATAAAGAACTATTACCCAAATGAGTATCAAGCTGCTAGTGCGGCTCTTGAAATTGTTAACCAACAAATCGGAATAAAGCTCCCAGAAGATGAAGTAGGTTTCATTGCAATGAAACTGCTTGAGAGCAGCGTTGATCATCCCCAAAGTGGTGATACAGTAAAAATGACAAAACTAATAGGGGATATTGTTCAAATTGTTCAGTATCAATTACAGATTAAGCTTGATCCCAACACAATGAGCTATCGCCGCTTTTTAGTTCATCTTAGATTTTTAGCTGAACGTATTTTACAAAAGAAGATTAATGATTCTGGAAGCGATGATGATTTTTTATTTCAACATCTAGTTAAAAAGTACCCAACATCGTTTGAATGTACAAAAAAAGTAACAGCTTTTATTAGCGGTCAACTGCAGATTAAGCTTTCAATAAACGAACAAATTTATCTAACAATACATGTACAGCGTATTCTAGATGACATTAATAAAAAAATGAATAAAAGGGATTGTAACTATTAAATTAGGCAAAACCCAAGTCAATATGAGATCCAGACACTTTTAGTCTGAGTTTGATATTGACTTGGGTTTTTGTTTTAAAAATAACTTTAGGAGTGAAGTAATATGGACTATGAAAAACTAGCATCAGATATTGTAAAAGATATTGGAGGTAAAGACAATATCAATACTGCATGGCATTGTGCAACACGACTTAGATTTAAGCTGAAAGATGAATCAAAGGCGGATACTCAAAAGATTGAGGATTTAGATGGTGTAATCACAGTGGTTCAATCTGCGGGACAATATCAAATTGTTGTCGGGAATGCTGTAGCAAATGTTTTTAATGCTTTAGCAAAACAAACAGGTCTAGAAAATGAAGATCAGAGTACTCAACCACAAGAGAAGGAAAAAAATCTTGTTAATCGTTTCATAGCATTTATTTCAGGAACTTTCACCCCATTTCTAGGGGCCTTGGCAGGAGCCGGAATTTTAAAGGGGCTACTTGCACTATTTGTGGCACTTAATTGGATGAGTACAACAAGCGGAACTTATGAAATCTTATATGCTGCGGGTGATGCATTATTTAACTTTTTGCCAATCTTCCTTGCGTTCACAGCTTCTAAGCGATTAAATGTCAATCAATTTGTAGCAGTTGCTCTTGCATCTGCATTAGTGTATCCGACACTTGTTGCTACTGCAACTAAAGCACAAACTATTCATTTTATTGGCATCCCGGTTGTTCCAACCACATATACATCATCAGTTATTCCGATTCTTTTAGCCGTTTGGGTTCTGTCATTTATCGAACCTGTACTGAATAAGCTTTTTCCTGAAGCAATCAGGAATATCTTTACACCGTTATTTTCATTGGTAATCATGGTTCCACTAACAATGATTGTCGTTGGACCACTTGGATCATCTGTTGGGAATATATTATCAACAATGGTCTCATCAGTTTATAATTTTGCACCAGCACTAGCAGGGGCAATTATGGGAGCCTTCTGGCAAGTATTTGTTATTTTTGGAGTACATTGGACTTTTGTACCAGTAATGATGAACAATCTTAGTAAAATGGGTTACGATCCATTGCTACCAATTTTATGTGCTGCCGTTATTTCCCAGGCAGGTGCAGCATTAGGAATTTTCTTGAAAACAAAGAATAAAAAGCAAAAAGCATTAGCAGGTTCGGGAGTCATTACAGGTATCTTTGGAATCACTGAGCCAATTATTTACGGTTTGACTTTGAAGCTAAAAAGACCATTTATCTGTGCAGTTATTGCTGGTGGTATCGGTGGAGCAATTATTGGTGGTTTTCAAGTTAGAGCTAGTTCTTTCACACTTCCTAGTTTACTAGCAATCCCAACATATGTTGGGAAAGGATTTGTTGGTTCCTTGATTGGAATTGCAGTGGCATTTGTTTTGGGTACAGTACTAACATATTTATTTGGAATGAGTAAAGAAGATACACAGGGAAATAGTCAGAATCTAGATACATTAGCTGCACCAGTGAAAGGAACGATTATCCCACTAACAAGCGTTAAAGATGAAGTTTTTGCGTCAGAGGCCATGGGAAAGGGAATTGCAATTGTTCCAACAAATGATAGAGTTGCTTCACCTGTTAGTGGAACAATTAGTGCAGTTTATCCAACTGGACATGCGATTGGAATCATTTCAGATCAAGGTGCAGAAATATTGATTCATATTGGAATAGACACAGTAAAATTAAATGGAAAATATTTTGAAACAAAAGTTAAGCAAGGGCAGCATGTTAATCAAGGAGAAGAACTGATTACGTTTGATGCTGAACAGATCAAAGCAAATGGATATGATAACACAGTTATGATGATTGTCACGAATACTAAACAGTATGAGGTGGAGGTAACTAAAGATACAGAAGCAGATCAAAATATGCTTCTATCATTACAACTGATAAAATAGGATTTTTCGACAAAAGGAGATAGTTATATGTATAAATCAAGTTTTCCAAAAGAATTTCCAAAAGAGTTTCTATGGGGTGGTGCGACTGCTGCCAATCAAATTGAAGGAGCTTGGAATGTTGATGGCAAAGGCTTGACCACTGCAGAAGTTGTAAGAAAAGCAGACGATCGTAAGAAAATGTCAATGAATGTAGTTGATGCTAAATCAATAAAAGAAGCGACTAATGATCTGACAACGGTTAACTATCCAAAGCGTCGCGGAGTTGATTTCTATCACCATTATAAAGAAGATATCAAACTTTTTGCGGAAATGGGTTTCAAAGTGTTTCGTTTTTCGATTGCGTGGGCACGCATTTTCCCACAGGGGGATGAACAACAGGCAAATGAAAAGGGATTAGCATTTTATGACCGTGTTTTGGATGAACTGGAAAAATATAATATTGAACCACTAATTACACTTTCTCATTATGAGATGCCACTTGCGCTTACGCAAAAACAAAATGGTTGGCTGGATCGTAGAACGATTGCTGATTTTACCCATTATACTGAAGTCGTTTTTAAACATTATCGTGGGCGTGTTCGGTATTGGTTGAGTTTTAATGAGATTAACACGGGAACTTGGGGTTTTCATGAAACAGGTGTCGTTGATAGTCATTTAAAGAAACAAGAACAGGAAAATGTCCGCTATCAAGCACTTCATCATCAACTGGTTGCTAGTGCAATTGCCACTAAACAACTGCATGAAATTGATCCAGAGGCAAAGATGGGATGTATGCTAGCAAGAATGCAAACATATTCAGCAACATGTAAGCCAGAAGATGTTCGTGCAGCACAGTTG
Source organism: Liquorilactobacillus hordei DSM 19519 (assembly GCF_019443985.1). Taxonomy (NCBI): domain Bacteria; kingdom Bacillati; phylum Bacillota; class Bacilli; order Lactobacillales; family Lactobacillaceae; genus Liquorilactobacillus; species Liquorilactobacillus hordei. Next base: position 2,168,494 of record NZ_CP049303.1, on the reverse strand, counting down.
GAAGATCAGAAAAATTTATTTTTTACTGATGTACAGGCACGCGGTGAGTACCCAGAATTCATGAACAGATATTTTTCTGAAAATGGAATTCAGATAAAAATGGCTGCTCATGACCAGCAAGTTCTGGCGGAATCGCCAGTTGATTTTGTGAGTTTCAGTTATTATATGACAACTGTTACCAGTGCTATAGCCGAAGAAGAAGTCAATGGTAATATGTCAACGGGTGGTCGTAATAAGTATCTTGAAGAATCTGACTGGGGCTGGCAGATTGATCCTGTTGGTTTGCGAATTACTTTGAATGAGATGTGGGATCGTTATCGAAAACCATTATTTATTGTTGAAAACGGTCTTGGTGCTTTAGACAAACTCGAAAGCGGTAAAATTCATGATGATTATCGAATTAATTATCTGAGAAAACACATCGAACAAATGAAGCAGGCTATCAAAGACGGTGTTCAACTTATGGGCTATACGATGTGGGGGCCAATTGACCTCATTAGTTTTTCAACTTCAGAAATGTCCAAACGTTATGGATTTATCTACGTTGACCAGGATGATGAAGGCAATGGGTCATTGAAGCGGATAAAAAAAGATTCTTTTTATTGGTATAAGAAAGTTATTCTTTCGAATGGCGAAGACTTAGCGTAAAAATTAAGGCTATGGTTACCCTTGAAGGGACCATGGCTTTTTTATTGGAATAGCCCTTGCTATGGTAAAGTGTTTCACGTTGGTAATAAATTGAAAAGAGCTAAATAATATGTGGTGTATTTCAATCAAGAAAAGTTAAACTTTGGTAATGTGGAGTAATCATTTCTAATAATTTAAAAAGCAGTGGAGCTCATTAGTGCTGATTGTTTTTTGGCTAATCTCACTAAAGGCATAAACGTTACAGTACTTCTAATTATAATTCCTAATTTTTTAGCCGAAACTTTTTGTGCTTGCTATGTCTTTGCTAGATTAAAAATTTAATGAAATTTCCGATATATGATAGTGTTCCTTATAACATTATATGGTGGGAGAGTCTTTTATGATAAGAAAGATTAGTACAAAGCACAGTATCGGACGATATGTAAGGTATATTTTAATTTTTACAACTTTAATGGCTTTGATAGTGGTACTAACAGGGTCATATTTTACTAGCCGCAAATTATTGACCAATCGAAATTTGTTAAGTCAGCAAGGAGCTGCAGTTAATTTGATGGCTGAAGAAAAAAAATTCATACATCAACTATTAATATCTTACAGAAATTAGCTAATGAAGATGTTTTTAGTGGCAAGAAATATCAACTTAATCAAATAAAACAAGTATTAAGAATAGTCAAAGAAAGCAATTCAAATATTAAAGGAATTGGATTTAGAACAAGTGATGGTCAGATGGTTGCATCTGGTAAAATTTCAGGAAGTACAGGGTCAGCGAAGAGTTCTTGGTATAAGAATGCTACACTTTCTAAAGGTGCAGTGACGTGGACTGCACCTTATAAGGATAAAAAGTCAAAACAAATGATTAGAACTGCTTCATTGCAAGTTAAAAATATGAACGGTCAGGTGGGAGTTTTAGCTATCAATCTCTCGTACCATAATATTGAAGAAGCAATCGCTGCATTAAAAATTGGTCGAACAGGTAGTGTGACATTAATAGATGATGAAGGAACTGTTATTGCCTCAAAAGGGAAATCTAAGAAATATACTTTTAAAAGTGGACAAAGTATTAAGCAAAAAGAAATTTTCAAAGAAATTAAGCAAGCAGTGGGCAATCGAGGAGTAATACAGCTAAATACAGAAAGCAATATAAAAGTTTATTTTAATAAGGGGCAAACAGGTGATCACACTGTCTGGTCTTTTGCGGCAGTTGATCAGAGTGACTTAAATACAGAATTGAACGGACTAATTTTAAATTTTCTAGTGTTTGCTATTATTATAATTTTAGCTACGCTGCTATTTAGTTTCTATGTAAGTAAGATATTAAAGGCAATGGCACAGGTATTCATTAGTGAGTTTAAAAATGCTGGGCAAAGTAAATTTACTAGAATTAAAGCTAGTAATAACAAAAACGTGTTTAATTTGTTAATCAAACCAGAGAAGTTAGGTTATAAAATGGCTGAACCAAATAAAAATGGACAAGAGCTCAATCAAATTGCATATTATTTTAATGAAATGGTTGATTCAATAGGTAAAGCAATTGGAAATGTGCAAGAAGAAAGTAGGACAGTTGCAAATAAATCAAATTCGTTGTTAGATCTCTCAATGCAAACAAATAAAGCAACGGAAGAAGTGACACAAGCAATTACTGGAATCGCACAGGTTACAACCTCTCAAGCACAAGAAACTTCTGAAAGTGTTGCACATCTAAAAAGATTATCAGGCATTATTAGTGTAATGCACCAGAACGTGAAGCGAATGAATGAAAGTTCAAATAATGCAGCTACACTAAATAAGCATAATTTAAAACTTACGGATCAAGTCTCAACTAATTGGGCTCAGGAATTGAACAAAATGGAAGAGTTAGAAAAAAGCACTAGTAATTTAAATGCACGAGTGCAAAACATTAACAAAATTGTTTCAACCATTGATGGAATTTCACGACAAACAAATCTATTAGCTCTAAATGCTTCAATTGAGGCTGCGGGAGCCGGTGAAGCAGGAAAAGGGTTTGCGGTTGTCGCTACTGAAATTCGAAAATTATCAAATCAAAGTAAGGATTCAACGAAAGGAATTAGTGTAATACTGGAGAAAATAAAAGCAGATTCTGAAGAGATGGTCCAGAAAATGGGTGATTCAATTACTGGTGGAAGACAACAAACTAAATTAATTGACCAAGCAATCGATTCTTCAAAAAATGTTTTTGCAGTGAATCAAAAGTTGATTCAAGACATTCAAGAAATAGAAAAAGCAAGTAATGAAATTCAGAAAGCACATGAACAGATTGATGGCAATTTAGAAAATATTTCGGCTTCAACTGAGGAGAACTCAGCCGGAACAGAAGAAGTCTCAGCTAACTCAGAAGAAGTTCTTGCAACAATGGAGAACTTCACTGAGCACGTAGCCGAATTACAAAAAACGGCAGATAATTTGAAGCAGATTGTAATAGCTTTCAAATTTGAAAAGTAATTAAGGATTTATATCCGAATGATAGTAAACAATAAAAAACATGGTTTCCTCTTGAAGAGACCATGTTTTTTATTATTTGCAATAAAGCACCATGTGCTGTCAATAAAAAAGCGAAGATTAAAATCAGTTGTGACTCTTAGTTCTTCGAACAAAAAATTTTCGCAATTCTTCAAGTAAAAATAATGGAATTGGAATGCAGAATAAGAAGAACCATTCAACAAGATTCAAGGGTTGGGTATTAAAAATTTCTTGTAGAAATGGGGTGTATATCAACACTGCGAATAATGCAAGCTCTGCGATAATTCCCAACCAGATTCGTCGATTACTGAAAAGTCCAATTGAAAAAACAGAAGAAATTTGTGTACGACAGTTCATTGCAGCTGCAATTTGACAGAAAATAATGGCACCTAATGTCATTGTAGTTGCTTTAGCGTATCCTGCCCCAGAAGCCATGAGGGCAACGGATGGCCATCCATGAATATAATTGACAAAGAAATAAGCACAGATTGAAATAATAGAAGCAACCAAGCCATATAATACAAAGGCTTTTATGATAATCGATTTATTAAGTAAATGACTATCTCGTGGGCGAGGCGGAAGATCCATGACTCCTGGTTCACTTTTTTCAACACCAAGTCCTAGTGCAGGTAAAAGATCAGTTCCTAAGTCAACCGTTAAGATTTGCATGACAGTTAGGGGGAGAGGTACCAAACCCTTAGTTAACAGAAATACAATAGATGGTGCAGCTTCAGGTACATTACTGTTAAGAATATACAATAAGAATTTTTGCAGGTTTTTGTAGACTGTTCGACCTTCTTCAATCGCGCTTACAATTGAAGCGAAGTTGTCATCGGTTAAAATCATATCAGCTGCATCTTTTGCAACATCTGTCCCTGTTACACCCATTGCAATTCCAATATCAGCCCTTTTCAAAGCTGGGGCATCGTTAACACCGTCACCTGTTGAAGCAACAATTTCTCCGTTTTTTTGACACATCGATACAATTCTGAATTTATGTTCAGGTGCAACTCTGGCAAAAATAACTTCATCTTTAACGGCCCTTTGAAGATCGTCATCAGACAATTGATCTAACTCACTTCCCGTAATAATTCGGGCTTTATCTGATGTAATACCAATTTTTGTTGCAATACTTTTAGCTGTAATTGGACTATCACCTGTTACCATAATAATTTTAATACTAGCATGGTGGCATTTCTTTACAGCATCAAAGATTTCTGGACGAGGTGGATCAGACATTGTTACTAAGCCAACGAAAACCATATGACGTTCCGCATTTTCAATAGTATAGCTATCAATTTTTTGATCCATAAGCGGATCTTGATCAACAACTTTGCGAAAAGAAAACGCAAGTGATCTTAAGCCTTCACGAGCATATTTTTCGTTGATTGCTAGTATCTTTTTTCGATCTGCTTCAGTAAGTGCTCTAATTTGCCCAGCATCAAGAATTTGGTCGCAAATCTGAAGCTCACTGCTTAATGCACCTTTGGTATATATTATTGGAGTTCCTGTCTGTGTTTTTGAAATTATTGACATTAATTTTCGATTTGAATCAAAGGGTAATTCTTTCAAACGTGGAAATTTTTGATTTTCATGCTGGCTATCAATTCCAGCCTTTCTAGTTAAAATTATTAAGGCAGCTTCAGTCGGGGTTCCTAAAATCTTAGATTTCTCGTTTTCTTTTCCTTCTGTGACTTCTGTATCATTATCGAGCGTTGCAATTTGAAGAAGTTCTCTTAAGTCAGCTTCTTCCTCAAGAATAATATTTCCGCTTGCTGATGACACGGAGCCGTTTGTAAAATAGCCAGTTCCACTTACATCATATTGTTTGGAAATCAACCAAATATGGTTAACCGTCATTTGGTTTTGAGTGAGTGTACCAGTTTTATCTGAACAAATAACAGTTGTTTCACCAAGTGTTTCAACGCTATTTAAGTTTTTTAACAACGCATGATGCTTTGCCATTCGTTGTGTTCCTTGAGCAAGTGAGAGTGTAACGGTTGGTAGCAGACCTTCTGGGATAAAGGCTACAATCATCCCAAGTGCAAAAATAAAGGAAGATGCGATTGGAGAATGAACAAAAAAAATTGCCAATAAAAAGAAAACGGTACCAATTGAAATCGCAATTAAAGTTAATTGTCTGGTCAACTGATTTAGTTCTCGTTGCAGTGGGTAGATGACCTTTTTCTGATTTTGAGTGAGTTGGGCAATTCTTCCAAATTCAGTTGTCATTCCTGTTGCAAAAACAATCCCACTGGCAGTGCCACTGGTCACAGTTGTACCCGCGAAAACAATATTATTTTGAGCAAATTTTCCGTCACCCTGTTGGTACTGGTTTCCTTTATCGACTGGTAATGACTCCCCTGTCAGTGAAGATTCATCCACCTGCAAGTTTGAGCAATTAAATATTCTGGCATCTGCAGGAATAGCATCACCAGCTTGCAGTGTAAATAAATCTCCCGGAACTAATTCTTCTTCTCGAATTTGTTTGATTTTCCCATTTCGAGTGACTTTAACATAGGAAGGAAGCATTTTTTTTAAGGAATCAGTCGCTTTTTGAGCCGCATGTTGTTGCCAATAGGAGAAGCAACCATTAATAACGTTAACTGTCCATATGGCAATTCCCAGTTCAAGCATCCCAGAAAAAGTTGCAATAATACCAGATACCCAAAGAAGAATAGCCATCATTGATGTAAAATTCTCAATAAAAACAAATAATTCTGAACGCTTCTTGACTGTTTGGATAGTATTTTCACCATATTTTTTAAGACGATTATCAGCATCTGTTTGTGTTAATCCTTGAGATGTTGTTTGATAATCGGACATCAAAGAAGCTAGGCTTTTCTGGGCAATCTCACTTAATTTAGTAGATTCATTATTTTTCATAATTAATTCACCCCATAGTCATTTATGTAATTTATTGAACTTATAAACAAGTTAAGTATAGCTCTTTTTTAGGATTATATGTATGTAAAATAAAATGCTAAAAATGTAAAAATTGGATATGCTGATTTATTTTAAGTTTTCTTTAATAACTCTGCTCTTAAGTCAATATTTGGCACAAGTTTATTAAGAATAATAAAAAATAATAATTGAGAAAATTCACTTTTAATTGTTTAAATTAATGATCGTTATATCAATAAAATATGATAAAATATATTAAAAATGTCGTGGAGGGGTAAGCTATGTCAAAGTATAATGTAGGATTGGATATAGGTATTGCATCTGTTGGGTGGTCAATTGTTGATGCTGACAAAAAGAAAATTATTGATTTAGGTAGTCGTATATTTTCATCAGGAAATGCAGCGGCTAATCAAGAGCGACGTGGTTTTAGGGGAACAAGACGGTTGATTAGAAGGCGAAAAAATAGATTAACAGATGTAATAAATTTTTTTGGAGAAAAAAAGTTTATAGATACTAAAGTTGTAGATAAAAATGGACATGTACATTATAAATTTTCAGTAAATAATACAGAAAGTCCCTATGAATTACGTGTTAAAGGGTTATCTGAAATATTAACAAAGCAAGAACTTGTTATTGCACTTTACCATATTGTCAAACATCGAGGGATCTCTTATGATTTAGGCGATTTGGAAGATGATGGAACAAGTGGAGTGACCGATTATAAGACCTCAATTAATATTAATCGACAATTGTTAAATGAAAAAACAGTTGGCCAAATACAACTAGAAAGGCTAAATGAGTTTGGTAAAGTCCGAGGACAGGTAGAAGAAAATGAAAATGTAACATTGCTCAATGTTTTTCCTTCAGCGGCATATGTCAAAGAAGCTACACAAATTTTAACGAAGCAAAGAGAATTTTATCCAGAAATTACGGATGACTTTATTGCAAAGTTCATGCTGTTTATTACTCGTAAGCGTGATTACTTTGTTGGACCTGGAAATGAAAAGTCCCGTACAGATTATGGAATTTATAAAAAGGATGGCCGAACACTAGACAATCTTTTTGATGAGCTCATAGGAATAGATAAGATAAATGGAGAGAAAAGGGCGTCAGCATCAAGTTTGACAGCGCAGATATATAATATGTTAAACGACCTGAATAATTTAACAGTACCGAATACTGAAGATGGAAGGTTAACAATTCAAACCAAAAAAGAAATTCTTGAAGCAGCTAAAACTACGAATGGTTTGTTTGGAATAGCTCAAATTTGCAAAATTATAGGTTGTAAAAAGGATGATATTAAAGGTTTTCGAATTGATAAGTCTGAAAAGAAAATTATGCATACTCTTTCTGGTTATCGAAAATTTCGTAAAGAACTTGCTGATGTTAATATAGAAGCAAATGATTTGAATATTAATTTAGTTAACAAAATTGCTGATATCCTGACACTTAATACAGAAAAAGCTGAAATTCGCAAACAATTAGACAAAAGTAATATGGATATCTCCAATGAAATGAAAGAGATTGTTATTAATAAAAATAAGGAGTTTTTAGTAGATGGTCGAGCAACATGGCATAGTTTCTCCTATAAAACACTTAATTTACTTATACCGGAATTATTAAATACACCTGAAGAACAAATGACTATTTTGACACGCTTAGGTCTTGTAAAACCTAACAATAAAAAATATGAAGGCCTGAAGAATATTCCTGCACGGAGAATTACAGAAGAAATATACAATCCGGTAGTTGCTAGAGCTACTCGTGAAGCTGTTAATGTTTTTAATGCAATTACCAAGAAAGTAGGACGTGACAATATTAAGGATGTTATTATTGAATTACCACGTGAAGATAACGAAGTAGACATCAAAAAGGGCATTGTCAAAAGACAGAAACAAAATGAAGTAGAAAAAGAGACGGCTGATGCATTAGTTAAGCAACATATGACAATATCAGATAGTGCATTAATTGCACAGTATCGTAAAATTAGAGGACTATCGCAAAAAGTACGGTATTGGTATCAACAGGATACGATTTGCCCTTATTGCGGTAAGAAAATTGAGGCTGTTCAATTAATCAATAATAATGATAGTTTTGAAGTTGATCATATTGTACCAATCTCAGTTAGTTTTGATGACTCTCAAAATAATAAAGTCCTGGTACATAGTCAGTGTAATCAAGCAAAAGAAAAACAAACACCACTTGGTTGGTTAAATAATGGTGGTGGGTTTGGTCAAAGTAAAGCTGACTATATTGCTAGAGTGAAGTCAAATAAAAATTATGCAAAAAATAAGATTGATAATTTGTTGAATGAGACAGATCTTAATGACATTGCTACACAGCGGGGCTTTATTCAACGTAATCTTAATGATACGCGTTATGCCTCACGTATTGTACTCAATGAATTTTACTCTTTTTTTCGATCTAATAACTTGAGTACAAAGGTTAAAGTGGTTCGTGGAAAATGGACATCACAGATGCGCAAGAAGTGGAATGGAGTAGGTGGACTATCTAAAACGCGTGATACATACCATCATCATGCAATCGATGCTTGCATTATTGCATGTTTCCCATTATTAAAGGCATTTGATAAGGCTATAAAGTTAATTGATGTTGACGGAGAAACTGGGGAAATACTACAAGATAAAAAAGCAATAAAATTGGCACAGGAAGCAGAGATAGTAGAAAAAATATCTGTTATTAAAAATAAAAAGTTCGAGAATATGGTTAATGAGATTTATAATTTTCCGCTTTTTAAACAGGTGGAATTAGCAAATGATATCACCAATTTGGAAAATCCTGTAAAGTTCAGTCATCATGTTGATAAGAAAGCTAATCGTGCAGTTGCAAATCAGACAATTTATGGAACACGTATTAAAGAAAAAGAAGTAACTAAGCGTGGAAAAAAGGAAAAAATACAAGAAAGATATACGTTAGGTACAATTAAAAATATCTATGATATTGATGGCTTTATGAATTTTAAAAAATTGTACGATAAAATAAGTAAAAATGATGATGTGAAGTTTTTAATGCAGAAAAATGATCCGAAAACATGGGAAAAATTGATTGATATATTTAATTCTTATCCTGATTCAGAAGAAGTTACTCAAGTGGATGGAAAAGTTAAAAGAGTTGCAGTTTCTCCATTTAAACTTTACTATCGTGAGAATGGTTTTATCACTAAGTATTCTAAACATAATGATGGGCCCAAGGTGGTAAGTATAAAGTATTATGATTCAAAGGTGGGGAGTCACATTGATATTACACCCAAAGATGCGAGAAATAAGGTTATTTTACAGAGCTTGAAGCCATGGAGAACAGATGTCTATTTTAATTCAATAACTCAACAATATGAGTTACTTGGGTTAAAATATTCGGATTTAAAATTCACAAATGGTGTTTACGGGATAACTAGAGATGCATATGAGAAATTAAAACATGGTGTAAGCGAAGATGGTGTAACAGCATGGAAGCCTATTAGTAAAAATAGTGAATTTAGATTTAGCTTGTATCGAAATGATCGAGTAAGGGTCATTGATGAAAAGGGTGACTCAATCGAATTATTATTTGCTTCTAGAACAACAAGTAACGAGGGCTATGTTGAACTGAAACCAATTTATAAAGCTAAATTTGATAGTAAAGAAGAAGTTGGTTTTTACGGACTTGTTTCAAACGGACGACTCATTAAGAAAATGAGCAAGGGAGGGTATAAACTTTATAAAGTAAATACAGATATTCTTGGGAAACCATATTATGTTACAAGAGAATCAGATGAGCCAAAGTTAAGTTTGTAGAAAAAAATATTTTTTAACGATTGTAAAAATTTATTTATTATGTTAAAATGAACTAGTAGTCGACGGGCTACTGTACTCGACGGAGTGCATATTCAATTGTTTTGTTGATAGGAAAATGATTGAGAATCTACAAAGATAAGGCTTTATGCCGAAATTACTGCCTTTTTGGCAGTTTTTTTTTACTTAAATTATAAGAACAAGAAAGGAGTTAAAATGACTTGGAGAAATATAATGGTAAAGGATGGAGATTATCTTCGTCTAAAATTAGATAATTTACAGATTGAAAAAGCTGGACAGAAATACATTGTGCCACTCTCTGATATTGCTACCATTACATTAGAGGGAAAAATTTTGACCTTAACAACTAGGCTATTGTCAAAGCTTGCGCAGTATAATATAGCTGTAATTGTTTGTGATAATAAGTATGTTCCTTGCGGAATCTACATGGGTTTTGGACAATATCATAGGACTGCAAAAAGAAATTTAGAACAAGTAGCATGGAGTAGTGAACTACGAAAAGAAGTATGGACAAAAATAATTCAACAAAAACTGATTAATCAAAAAGCTGTTCTAAATGCATATAAGGTTGATACAGGCAGAGTTGATAAGATGCAGGAGTTAATTGAGAATATTCAGTTTGCAGATATAACTAACCGTGAGGGGCATGCGGCTAAGGTTTATTTTAATAGCTTATACGGTAAAGATTTTACACGTGAAAGAGAATGCTTGGAAAATGGAGCAATGAATTATGGCTATACAATAATTAGAGCTTATATGGCAAGACTAGTGACAAGTTTAGGATTGATCCCAACTTTGGGTGTTTTTCATCGCAATGAGTTTAATTCTTTTAATTTAGTAGATGATCTGATGGAGCCATTTCGTCCTTTAATGGATTGGTATATTTTAGACAAAATCTTACCTAGCTATCCCAAATATCTTAGTTGGGAAATACGATGTGAGCTAATTAATTTTTTGAATCAACCGTATATTCATAAGGGGCGAAAAACAACGATCGATTTAGTTATGTTGGAATATATTAATTCATTTATTAAGATGATGCAAGGAAAGAAGAAAGAGTTATTAGTAATAACATTGGAGGAAATGAGAGGTGTACAATAGATTGCGATTAATTTGTTTTTTTGATTTGCCAATGGTATCAAAGACAGAGTTGAGGCGTTATCGAGTGTTTCGTAAGCGGTTAATTGAACTCGGATTTGTGATGATTCAAGAATCGGTTTATGTACGCACTTTACCTAATAGAAGTCAACTTAAAAAATATGAAGATCAATTAAAGAAGGTAACTCCATATAATGGACTAGTCGAATTAATGTATGTTTCTGAGAAACAATTTAATGATCGCTGCTTTTTGACAGGAGAAAAAGCCCCCCAGGAAGTAGCTGTTGGTAATAATAAAATGGTAATCATATGAAAATAGAAATTGAAGATAATAAATTTATAGAATTTGATGAGTCAAATATATTGTTTTTTTATGGTCAAAATCAGAAGATATCTCGGGAATTTGTTAGAAGTCTGAAACGGTTTGCAAATAAGAAATCCCTGACAAATTTGGAAGAATTGGTCTATGGTGAAAATGGAATTGAAATTTATCGAAATGATCAACCTCTGAAGGCAGGTTCTATTAATATTCATTTTTTACAGGACAGTTTTTCACTTTTTGAAGAAGTAAGCTTTGAGAAAAACAGCTTAATGGCAGAGTATTTGGCGACTCTAGCTGAAAGTATTGATATAAATATTGAACTTCAGAAAATTGAGAACCATTTATTGAAAATTGAGTCCATATTTAATCAACATCTCAAAAAAGTATCGAATAACATCTCTTCAAATCTATCTAGTTTAACGTATACAGAGTTATTGAAGAATAACATATTTTTATCTTATACCTCTGGAAGTCATGACTTTCCGTTAGAAATGATGGATGCCAATGAGTTTGTAGATGAGTATTTAGGTTTATTAGAGAAAAGTTTAGAAAACAGGCCTAAGGAAACTTGGATTTCATTAGTTAATTTAGCAAGTTTCTTAACAGCTGAAAAGATTCAGGTGTTGATAGATGGACTAGTCCAGTTGGCAGAAAAAACAGGGCTAGTTCATATCTTTGTAATTAGTCAGATACCATTGGGGATAAATTATCGGCCAAACGATATTCCAAATACGATTATTTTGGCAGATGAATTGTGCCAGATGCCTGATTTTGATAGCTTTAGAAATAGTATTGAAAATCATTATCCAGGAGATTTGAATATAACTGATGATCAGCTTTGTCAAAATTTTTATGAAATAGTCGCAGACATTGGTGATAATAATATTCTTACTGGAAAATCTTATCCAGATATTGTATTGTTAAAAGTGTTAGATGAAATTTTAGGATTCAAGGTACCTAATTTTACTTACAACCTCAAAGAGCTTACAAATACAGAACGTGCCTTTCTTGATTCTTGAAGATTGACGAATTTTTAGGAATAGAAGACGTAATTTTACCGGCCAAAAAAATAATAATTTTTAATTTGAGGTTTTTGTACTCTCAACATTTTCCTATCAGTAAAACAATCTCTTTACTATTGTTGTTTGTTTTTTCGTTTTTGTACTCTCAACATTTTCCTATCAGTAAAACAACTTATCCCGATATAGAACTACTGCATACGTTTTTGTACTCTCAACATTTTCCTATCAGTAAAACTTCAGGTAAAGATTTCCATGTGTGAGCATTGTTTTTGTACTCTCAACATTTTCCTATCAGTAAAACTTGTGGCAAACATTCCTGCTCTGTTGACTGGGTTTTTGTACTCTCAACATTTTCCTATCAGTAAAACTAATTTCATCCTTTACATGACTAATGCCATGTTTTTGTACTCTCAACATTTTCCTATCAGTAAAACAAAGTCAGCTGATTAACATTCACATCTGTTGTTTTTGTACTCTCAACATTTTCCTATCAGTAAAACGGCGCTATGATTATTACACCACCGACTGTCGTTTTTGTACTCTCAACATTTTCCTATCAGTAAAACATAGTTAAAAAGCTTAAATCTCCATGCTCAGTTTTTGTACTCTCAACATTTTCCTATCAGTAAAACCAAAATCTTTATATAGCTCGTTCTGCTTTGGTTTTTGTACTCTCAACATTTTCCTATCAGTAAAACAAAAGATTGGTATCCCCACTTATCATAATCGTTTTTGTACTCTCAACATTTTCCTATCAGTAAAACTTACCTTTTAATTCAATATATCCTGTACTTTGTTTTTGTACTCTCAACATTTTCCTATCAGTAAAACAGACTCAGACTCAGACTCAGATACAGAATCGTTTTTGTACTCTCAACATTTTCCTATCAGTAAAACATTCTCACTAGAAAGTGAGGTGATAAATATGTTTTTGTACTCTCAACATTTTCCTATCAGTAAAACGCGTTAGTATCACTAGCAATCAGCTCCTTGGTTTTTGTACTCTCAACATTTTCCTATCAGTAAAACGTTTCTCATCAAATACGAGTTCGATACCCTGTTTTTGTACTCTCAACATTTTCCTATCAGTAAAACCTAACCCAGCCGATAATGCAACAGTCACATGTTTTTGTACTCTCAACATTTTCCTATCAGTAAAACTCACTGGTATTCAAAATGTTATTAACTCAATGTTTTTGTACTCTCAACATTTTCCTATCAGTAAAACAGCAACTAGTGATGGTTATGCGGTGAATATGTTTTTGTACTCTCAACATTTTCCTATCAGTAAAACACAACACTAAATCTCCATAAACCTGTGGTTGTTTTTGTACTCTCAACATTTTCCTATCAGTAAAACTGTATCCAAAACGGATACGCAGGTTAGGTTGTTTTTGTACTCTCAACATTTTCCTATCAGTAAAACAAAGAGAAACTGATTTTTTCGCACCGGTATGTTTTTGTACTCTCAACATTTTCCTATCAGTAAAACTTTTTCATTAACATAAGAATACACATAATAGTTTTTGTACTCTCAACATTTTCCTATCAGTAAAACATGTATACTTATTATATTGAGTATGCTATAGTTTTTGTACTCTCAACATTTTCCTATCAGTAAAACTTTTGATGCTAGTCAACTAGTTGCGCAGGCGTTTTTGTACTCTCAACATTTTCCTATCAGTAAAACTGTTATATCCTAATCAGAAACTAAAGGTTAGGTTTTTGTACTCTCAACATTTTCCTATCAGTAAAACACAATTTTAGTGTGCATAGAGTGCACATGAGTTTTTGTACTCTCAACATTTTCCTATCAGTAAAACTGCTCCTATGTCAATAAATGGCACATCTTTTTCTAAACACTCGTTCTAATTCTGTCGGAATTAAACCAACTGATGTAATTTGAGGTTCGGATTACCAAGTCCTCAAAATTGGAAAAAGTTGTTTGAAAGGCAAACTCTCTCTTCAACAATGAGTGAAAAGCTTCAATTGGCCCATTATCATAAGGATAACCTTGTTTTGAGTATGAGTGGCTAATCTGATGCCGTTCAAGTAAAGTTTCAACTTCGTTGCTGGTGTACTGTGAACCCATGTCAGAGTGAAAATATTGTGGCTTTTGATGACATTCAAGCGCCTGATTAATCGTTTCTACAACTAACGGCGCCTCCATCTGACGACCAATCTTGAAAGCAAGAACTTGATGAACCTTTGGTTCGTAAATAGAACTGAGATAAACCCAGGTTCCTGGACGTAATTCCAAATAAGTAATGTCAGCACGCCATATCCTTGCATTGGGCTGGTGCTTGATTAAATTGGGGCGTTGTGAATGATCCACATGAGTGCCAGGTTTTTTAAATCGCCGATTCATTAAAGAGTGAATCTCCATTTCCCTCATTAATCGTAAAATTCGTTTTGACCCAACACGGATGCCTGACTTGCGAAGCACCATCGTTATTCGTGGATAACCATAGGCACGATAATTATTTTCCCAAATCAATTTAATTTTTTCTTTGAGCTGATTATCAACACGTTCGTGTTGACTAGGTTGATATCTTTTCCAATGGGGCTGTGCCATAAGTCCTAAGTAAAAGAGCTACATTAGAAAAAATAATAATTTTTCTAGTGTAGCTCTTTTGGTATAATTAAAAATAAAAAAGCACTGGTTGCAGCCAGCACCTTCAAAAACAATACCCTTACATAGAAAGGATATCCAATATGTATAATAATTATAACATAAATCAGACTGTACTTAGTATCAAAACTGACTGGGAACCAAAAGAAAATCATCCTGCACGGATGATTAATCAAATAGTTGAAGACCTTAAAATTAAAGATCCCTACATCTTTGGACGTCCGCGTAAGTATGATCTGCGTGTACTTTTAAAATTAATTTTGTTTGCGTACACAAAAGGTATCTTCAGTAGTCGTCGTATTAATACCTTGGCAGAAGAGAACTTGGCAGCCCGCTGGCTGACGCAAGAACAAGTTCCAGCCTACCGAACAATTTGTCGTTTTAGAATTTCAGATGAAGTTGAGAACTTGATCAATCAATGCATTCAAAAACTAACCAAATATCTAAAGCAAAATAACTTTATTGATGAGGTTACTTTTATTGATGGAACTAAAATTTTGGCTGATGCCAATAAGTATAGTTTTGTTTGGCGTAAGAATACTGTTCGTTTTGACAAGCTTAATCGCTCTGCGATTATATCCCTTCTGAAAGAATTAAATGAAGCTAAGTTTAAATGCCAGCTCCCAGTAGAGACAGATCTTACTTTAGAAATGCTTGATGAAATTATCTTGCGGTTAGAGAATAACTTGAAAGATCTGAATAAAAAGATTGAAAAGGAGCACACCTCTCCAAACCCAGACAAGTCCAGACGTCGAAAACTGAAATCGTTAAAACGAAAACTTAAGTTACGCCAAACTAAGTTATTGGAATATAAAATACAAACTGGAATTTATGGTAAACGAAATAGTTATTCGAAAACAGACCATGATGCGACTTTTATGCGTGTTAAAGAAGATTCAATGCTCAACGGACAGCTAAAACCGGCTTATAATCTACAAATCGCCACGAGTAAACAATTTGTAACTGCCTTTGGCATTTTTCAAAATCCAGGAGATACCAAAACATTAATTCCCTTTTTACAGCAGCAACAAGCAGCTGGAACTTTAGGTAAGTATATTGTGGCCGATGCAGGATACGGTTCAGAATCAAATTATCGATACTTTGAAGATGAATTACCCGAACATACAGCGTTGATTCCGTATGGGGCAATGTTGAAAGAAAATAGTCGCAAATGGCAAAGCGATGACCGTAAGGTCATGAATTGGACATATCACCCTAAAGATGATTATTTTATTGATCCGCAAGGAGTTAGATTTAGTTTTTATACTTACCGTAAGCGCAAAGACAAGTACGGGTTTGTACGTGAATTTAAAGAGTATAAGGCAAACAAATATGATAATGATTTTCAAATTGACCACCGAGCGTTCACTAAAAGCGGAAAACCTCGTAAAATAAGTATTAATGGCGCGTGGGAATATTTCAAAGCTAAGGAACGCAAGTTACTTTCAAATCACCAAACTGGTTCAATTTACGGACGACGTAAAATAGATGTCGAATCAGTTTTTGGTGGATTGAAGGCTTGTTTGGGTTTTAAAAGATTTTCTGTTAGAGGTCTTGAGAAGGTAAAAAGAGAAGCTGGAATTGCCTTGATGGCAATGAATATTAGAAAATTGGTAGCGAAGAACACCAATTTTAACTGTTTTATAAACCCAAAGAAGAGATTAGTGAAAATCAAGGAACGATTTTCACTAATCTCTTCTATTTTGAAGGACTTATGGCACAGCCCCTAGGTTGATATCTTTTCCAATGGTAATAGGTGCTACGCGGTAATTTCAGTGCCGAAAGAATAATTGATAAGCGGTGTCGCAATAACTGATCTTCTATGAAGACAAGGCAATTAATTCGTCCTAATGCTTTCCCAGTAACACCGCCGCAGCTTTTAAAATTTCAAGTTCCTCCTTTAATCGCTGATTTTCCTTTTGAAGTTGTTTGAATTCTTTGGACGTTACTTCAGTACCGTCTTCTAGCTCAACTGATTTAGCGCCTTTAACCCAGTTATGAATTGCGGCTGGAGAAACACCGTATTCCTCGGAAAGCGAGCGAATAGATCTTTTCTCTTCACGATGCATCTTCACAATGCTGGCTTTAAAATCATCTTGATATCGTTTCATTGGAATGCTCCTATCTTGTTTTATTAATTATGGCATAACTGTTCAGAAATTTATGTACCAAATACTAGGATAGGAGCAGTACGAATTAGACAAATTGCAATATGTAGCCGATATTTGCAGCAAAGTGGTAAAGCAGACATTAAAAATAGCGAAGACAGGGACTAAAGTCGTAGATACTTATAAAATTGCCATGCAAGTCGGTGCCGAGGAAATGACGAAACAATTCAGCTTGGAAAATCGAACCATCAATGCTGTTTGGCCAGCAGAGTATAGTTTCATGCCACACAGTATTCCAGATCTTAATGCAACAATTGGAGCTGGACCTAATATTGATATCGCACTTTTTGTATTACAAGGATATGCATCAGAATGTGAACGGACATTTTTTACAGAGGAACCTACAGAGGAACAGCAAATGCATTTCACACAAATGATACTGCAAGAAATATCTTTCTCAGTAATCTTAAACCGGGAAATAAAGCAAGTGATATTGAAAAAGCCGTCGATGAATATTTCTCAGAACAAGGATTGATGGGGAATATTTTACATCGACCAGGTCATGGCATTGGATTAAACAATCATGAATGGCCAACACTTTCATTAGGTAATGATACGGTCTTGCAGGAAAATATGGTTGTTTCTGTTGAACCAGCCATCTATTTTCAGAATCAGGGTGGGTATCGGCATTCAGATACCGCTGTGATTACAAAAAATGGTTATCAAATGATGACACAGGCACCTACAGATTTATCAGAGCTGATTCTAAAATAAAGTTGGTTTATTATGAGAAAAATGGACACTTATTGATAATTCATATTTAAATTGGTTGTTTAAATTTGTGATGGCGAGTTTATATGGTTTGTTATCAGCCATTGGTATTAATCTATTTTTAAGTTCAGCGCACTCATATTCCATTGGAATTCCAGGAATTGCTCAGCTGATAAATGGAGTTTTGGTAATGAATCATATCAATTTGAGCATTGCAACACTAATTATTTTGTTGAATATTCCATTAGTAGTTTTTTCTTGGTTTATTTTTGGCTGGAGCTATACATTATTTTCATTAATAGCGGTAATTTCAAATGTTATTTTTTTGAATATTATCCCAGAGACTAATGTGATCACTGAAAGATTGACTAATACCATAGTGGGTAGTGTGATCATTGGGATTGGATTCTGTTTTCGAAGTGGATTCTCCACAGGAGGGACCGATGTTATTGTGAGTTATGTCCAGCAAAAATTCCACCGAAATATAGGCTTTGTGAATACTATGATTAACACTGTAGTACTCGTATTTACAGCAATTTTCTTTGGTGTTTCGGGCGCAACGTATAGTTTAATTGGCATGGTTATTACGAGTTTTATTATGGATAAAATATATATTCAGCAAAATGACGTTACCCTAGTTGTGCTGACAAAAAAATCTGCTTCTCTGATAGAAAGTTTACATGATTATACTCATGGAGCCACGTTATTTTCTGGAAAGGGAATTTATACAAATCAGAGAACCGATATGTTAGTCATGATCATTCAGAAAAGTGATATTTCATTTTTGAAACGTGCAATATTGCACGTTGATAGCGATGCCTTTATCAATGTTCAAACTACCGAGGTACTGAATGGAAATTATATTCGGAAATTCTAAGGTATTTGTTTTAATTATTTTTTAATTACTCATAAAGGCAGACTGTAAAAAAAGTAAAGCGGCCTCAATTTTTTTGATAAGAATTGAGGCTGTTTTTGTGTACAGAAAAGTTTAAATAATATTATTTTGTTTTGCTTAATTTCATGGGGTAGCGAGTAAAATAATTATTGCACATTTTAGTTCTATATATTAAAATAATAAATTAGGGTAACCTAAAAATAATATTTTAAGTTGCTAAAGACAGATTTGTATAAAATTAATAATTTAAGGGGGGAAATTGAAATGACAACTGCGGAGAAAAAGTTAATTTGTATAAGAATTGATGACATCAAAAGTGTTTTAGAAGAAAGATATTTGTCTCCAACGGATTTTTCCAATATTTTAAATGCATTGAAGAAAGATATTACTTCTATCTAGCTTTAATAAAGCGAGCAAATTAATGTTCATTTGTACTTATTGTGCATACAGGTAGTAATTTGTTCACTTTTTACTTTGAATTGAGTAATAACTTGATGTGTGACAAATAAGAGCCTCAGCTTTTTTAAAGAAAAGTGAGGCTTTTTTGTATTAAATTGATATAGTTTTTTATTACTTCATTTTGAGAGGACAGTACAAATAAAAGTTTTTTAGAATTAAGACTAAATTTTATAATATTTTTATTTAAGCGATTTGTTTATAAGTCGTCCCTTTAGTACATTACGAATAATATTCCTTTATGAGAATATGTAGTTACTATTTTGATTGAAGGAGTAACTATTGGGAAAATGTTTAAGTTCTTTAAGCGATTTTATTTATAAACATGCTATATTAACAATTTTGTTAGTCTTAGCAGTGGCCGGTATTATTTGGGGCACAGCAATCTATCAAGGTTCAAATTTTAGTGATGCAAGTTTGGAAATGAAAGGAACAGAATCACAAACTGCTTTGAATATTGTAAAAAAAGATTTTGGTTCTGTATCATCTGAAAATGCTACAGAGAAGGTTGTTTTCAGGGCAAAAAGTGGTAAATTGACTGATGCAGACAAAGTTCAAGCAATTAATCAATTTGTTCAAGAAGCGATGAAAGATAAGAATATTAAGGCTGTGATGACTCCTGCACAGCAGGGAAATATTGTAAAAAAAGATACAATTGGTTATGCCACAATTGTATACAAACAAAAGAAAGATAATCTTAAAGAAACATCTGTAAATCGTGTACTTAATGCAGTTAAAAAGACAAAAAATGTGGGCATTCAAACAGAATTAACGGGTGATTTAACGATCAATCAGATGGATACTGGTGAGAAGTCAGAAATTTATGGTTTGATTGCAGCAGTTATTATTTTAGCAATAACTTTTGCCTCATTTGCAATGGCCGGATTACCAATTCTTTCCGCTATGATTGGTCTGGCTATAAGTGTTATGGGAATTATGATTTTGTCACATCATATCACGTTTGTTTCTGCGGATTTGTCATTAAGCGGTATGATTGGATTGGCTGTCGGTATTGACTATGCGTTATTCATTATTTCTAGATACCAACAAGAAATAAAAAAAGGCTTAGCTAGGAAGAATGCGCTAGCAAAAGCGATGACAACGGCTGGTAAGTCAGTTGTTTTTGCAGGAATAACAGTCATCGTAGCCTTGCTTGCTATGAGTGTCCTAGAAATAAGTTTCTTAACGGTTATGGGAGTTGCAGGAGCAATATCTGTTTTATTTGCTCTATTTACCTCATTGACATTTGTTCCCGCAATGATTGTTTTATTAGGAAAATTTGCCACTGGTGAGAAGAAAAATAAATTCCTTAAAATATTTTCCAAAGCAAATAAAAATTATGGTTGGGGTAAATTTGTTAATAAATACAAATTATTATTAGCAATTACTTCGATTGGATTGCTAATAATAACGGCTATTCCTTTTAGCCATATTAATTTAGGCCTTCCAACTGACGGTAATAAGAGTACCAAATTCACAGAACGACGTGCATATGATCTCATGAAAAAAGGTTATGGTGCTGGCAATAGTGCTACTCTGGTTGTTTTGGTTCACACGAAAGATCAAGCTGAAGCGGGTTCTGCGTATAAGAAGATAAAAGAAGATAAAAATGTTTCATCAACTACACCACCTATGCAAGGTAATGGTAAATCTGGTAATTATTTTATGCTGACAGTAACACCCAAAACTGATGGCAATAGTCTTGCAACCAAAAAATTGGTTAATAAGATCAGATCGCAATCTGAAAAATTGGGTATACCTAAGTTACTGGTCACAGGTTCAACGGCTATCAATATTGATATGTCAGATGCTTTAATGAAGGCCTTACCTAAGTTTGCTGCAATCATTGTCGTATTTTCGTTTATTTTGTTGATGATTGTTTTCAGATCATTATTGATACCAACTGTCGCGGTGGGAGGCTTTGTGTTATCCTTGATGGCCACATTAGGAACACCAGTTTTTATTGTTCAAGATGGTCATATGCAAAATTTGGTAGGACTGACTGGTAAAAGTGCCATCCTAAACTTTGCCCCAGTTTTGGTTATAGGGATTTTATTTGGACTCGCAATGGACTATGAGGTCTTTCTTGTCAGTCGAATTCGAGAAGTTTACAATCAAACTAAGGATAATAAAAGGGCAGTATTGGAAGGCTTGAAAAGTAGTGGTAAGGCAGTTTTTGCTGCGGCTTTGATTATGACAGCAGTCTTTATGGGCTTCGTTTTTGCAGGTGATTCGACAGTTAAATCGATTGGGATTGTCCTAACCTTGGGGATTTTGTTTGATGCGTTTATCGTACGAATGATTCTTGTTCCAGCAATGATTGCTATTTTTAGAAATAGCAATTGGTATTTGCCAAAATGGTTAGACAAAATACTGCCCCATATTGATGTCGAATAGTGGTTTATGAAGGGGAGAATAATTTCCTCTTTTTTCATTAGAAAGGAGAAATTAAAAATGTCCGTCTCAACAACTAAAACTGAAATCAAAGATATTTTTTTTATTAAGGGTAAGTGGTTGATATTATTATGGATGTGTTTTATTTTTGTTTTTTCTCTCTATCTTTCTTATTCCCAGCTAGGATTAATAACTTATATAGCAGGCTTTTTAATTTTTCTACACGTGATAATTCTTTTTACGGCTCGTAAACTTTTGAAAATATTTAAGAGTGTTAATTTAATTCTCAGTATCCAAATTATGATATCACTTATTATGGGAGGATTGATGGTCTATAATCCAACCTCTGCTCTTACATTCTTAGTCGGTTTTTTACCCGTAGTTGTTATTGAAGAAATAACGTTCATCAATAGTAAAAGATGGATTAATCCATTTTCTTTAGGATATATTATTTTATTATTGATTTTAGGTCTTATTATTAGCGATTTAGAAAGTGAATTTTTTATACTTGAATCAATTGTTGCACTGGTTTTTGTTTCAAGATATTACTATTCAATGATTAATGCTAATTATAAAAAAAAGATTGAATTACAACAGCTAAATAATGAATTAAATGATGCTTATAAAGAAGTCGCACGACTAACAACACGTGAAGTAAAGCAGAAACTTGCCAGAGATTTGCATGATACATTAGTCCAAGATTTAGTTGGTATCAATTTGCAGTTAGCTATAATTGAAAATCATATACAGAAGAAGAACTTTGATAGTGCTGCCAAAAGTCTTAGAGATACTCAAAGACTTACAAAGGAGGCAATAGGTGATTCACGGAAAACAATTGCAGAATATCGTAAAATTAAAGACAAAGATATTAAATTAACTGTAAAGCCTGAATTATTCATAGTTCATTAAAAGCCCGTCAGTTTTCGTATTTTTTCGAAAACTGACGGGTATGTCTTTATCTTTTGCTGAAATACTATGTTTATAAGTTCTAGCTAGTGAGATTTTTCAACTAACTCAGAATTGCTTTGAATTTTTGGATACACTTGTCCCTTGGTTGTACAGATTTTTTTAATTTTGCCGGTTATTCAATAGCCTGGATACGCTGTAGAACCTGGTAGAACAGTCGATGGTAAACATGATACGAGCTCAGTCGCAACTGAATGCGTCGGCCAGTATGCACGACACGTGCCGCAAATTTGAATAAACGGATCCGCAATGTGCTAACGCACAAACCTGAATCATGTTTTGTCAGTGCTAGCTGCTTTAAAAAGTTGACAATATTGTAAGCCAGTACACTAACCATCATCCGGGCAGCGTTGGCATTAAACGTTGAACTATCAGTCTTATCGAAAAAGAAACCTGCTTTAGCTTCTTTGATGTAATTTTCCATTTGGCCGCGTTTGTGATACAGTTCAAAGGCTGTTTCAGCCGTTAAATTAGTCAGATTAGTAACGATAAATTCATGTGAAAAGATCAGTTCACCGGCTGCTCGAGTTGATTTAACATAGATCTGCCGCGGCTTAGGCCACGATGCTGATTGATAGATTTCAGAGTAGTAGTGAGTCTCTTTCTCTTGCCACTGGGTTTGATCACTGATCTTGACGAACTTTTCAGCTAGATTCTGCAGTTTCCGATTGCGTTTGAGTCGAATAATGTAAAACACATCGTCGGCTTCACAGACATCGTAAACTTCTGGCGTGGCGAAGCCACTATCACCACGAACCAGAATGTCAGTCGTGGGCAGCTGAGTTTGATAATGCTTTAATAGTGGTGTTAAAAAAGCTTTTACATCTTTGCTGGTGTAGGCATTTCCAGGACGCAAGACAGCTTTCAATAAGTTACCATCTTGATCAGTTGCCAGTAATGGATGATATCCTTCAGTACCATAATGTGCGTTGTAGTTAGTGGCTTCCTGTTTGCCATAAGTGTCTGAGTGAGTCGAATCGATATCAATAATCGTGGCTGTCTGGTTGGTTAATAGTCGAACACGGTCGATCAAAGCCTCATTTAAAGTCTGTAATGTGCTAACACTATCTTTATCAAAGCGTTGCCAAAAACGTGATATTGTTGCTTGTGAAGCCAAAGACGGTTTATCCAATAATAATTTAAAAAGCGGTTCTTTTTCTAAAAAAGTTGCCGCAGAATCTGTGCTATAACCGGCAATAATCTGAAGAGTTAACTGTCTTAAGATACTAGAATTACTGTGTTGACAATATCGTCGCTGGTCATTGAACCTCAATAGTTTATCGGCCAAGTTGGTGAACTGAAACTTTGCCATCAGTTCTACACACAATGTTAGCCCGCCATCGGAAGATAATTGACCACCCGTATGCGATACTAAAATATTCTTGTTGAAATTGAATGCCATTTCCTGTAAAGTTTTCAATGTAGAGTCCTCTTCTCTCATGTGGTTTTGTTTAGCAATTTAACTATACCAGAGCTGAGGCTCTTTTTGTGCACTTAAAAGGTGAAAATGCAAAATGCCCATCAAACGCGTGAAGCATGTGTTTGATGGGTATCTTGTGTATTTTTGTGAATAAATCAGGTAAAGGCTAAGGTGCTTGAAAAAACACAACTTTTGAAGAAAAGATACGGTTTAGTTACCGATATTAATATTACCGAGGATCTTGAATTACCTAGTAATCTCCTGATTGATGTGCTAAGAATGATTAATGAGGCATTAATTAATGTAATACGTCATGCAGATACTGACAAGGCCCAAGTTGACGTTTATATCAAAAAGGAAAAATTAATTGTTAAAATTATAAATAATGGTATACCATTTCCTGAAAAGTACCAACAACGACATGATCATTATGGTTTGATAGGGATTAGAGAAAGAGCAAAAGCACACGGTGGAGATCTTAAAATATGGAGTACGCCAGAAGTTGGAACTATTGTCCTTATCGAAATCCCATTGGGAGGAAAATCTAATGTATAAAGTTATGGTAATTGATGATCATCCGATTGTTCGAAAAGGACTATCCGGTATTATAGATTCTAATGAGAACTTAGAAGTGATAGCTAGTGCTTCAGATGGAATAGAGGCTCTAGCTATCCTTGAAAAATTACAAGATGATGTACCCGATATAATTCTTGTCGATGTATTAATGCCACGTATGAACGGAATAGAATTTATTAAAACCGTAAAAACGGTCTCAAAAATAATTATTCTATCTACAGAAATTGATCGGTATGCAGTGGTGAACTTACTTTCATTAGGAATCAGTGGATATTTATTAAAAGACGAGGCACCAAATGATATAGTGAAAAATATTGAAAAAGTCTTGAATAGTGATGACTATGTAGCTTTAAGTACTGAAATAATTGATGAAATTAATAAAAATAAATCTAAGAATCAGCTGAATCTGTCGGATAGACAGATTGAAGTATTAGGCATGGTAGCTAATGGATTAACTAATAAACAAATTGGTAAAGAATTATTTACTACAGAGAGAACTGTAAAGGCTCACCTGACTGAGATTTATACACTGTTAAATGTTTCTAACCGAGCACAAGCAATCGCTGTGGCAATAAAGAAAAATATTATTTAATTCGGGAAATAATATATATTTTGCAAGGAATTTTTTAAAGGAGGGATGATTATGCTTATAGATGATCAGAAGAATAAATTATCGGATGTTATTACTACGCAAATAATGCGAGTTATCTTTCCTTTTATTATTGCGCGTTCAGTGACAGGACAACTTTTGACAGTTAAATTATCAAGAAAAGAAAGATGTGATCCAATATTGTGGAGAACATTACAAAGTATTTGCGAGGCAAAGTTATGGATACCTATCACAAATAATCACCGTCTTTTACAAAATGATTGGCTTATCTAGTTTAAAGGCCTTTTTTTCTCTGAAACTAGGTTGTTTCAAGTGTGATAAAGGAAATTTAATTTATTAATTACTTTTATTTTGTACATCGATAATCATTGTTTTATAATTGTTGGTGTTATACAGAATGTATGAAGTTATTGAGGAAGAGGGCCTGAGAATTATGCATATTGAATTCCCAGATTTATCAAGAGACAAACCTGTTATTGGTAAAGGAACACAATTAAAACGGACTACATTAGGAGAATGGGTAGAACTGGGAGAAAACAATCTAATCGATAATTGCGTGATTGGTGATTATAATTATACTGGTCAATATTGTTTCATGCAAAATAGTGATTTAAAAAAATTTATTAGCATTGCCGCACAAGTTCGAATTGGACCTACTAATCATCCATATGATCGTGTTTCACAACATATTTTTTCATATAACGGTGCCTCATATGGATTTGAACAAAAAGATACTGATTTTTTGGAGAAACGCCAACAGATAAGGACAACAATTGGAAATGATGTGTGGATTGGGCATGGAGCGATTATTCAATCAGGGTTAACGGTCGGGGATGGCGCAGTAATAGGTTCTGGTGCTGTAGTGACACATGATGTTGCACCATATACGATTGTTGGTGGGGTATCGGCAAAAGTAATTAAAGATCGTTTCGCAGATGAGATAAAAACAGACTTAGAACAAATTGCATGGTGGAATTGGTCAAGGCAAAAGCTAGAAGAATATTATTTGGATTTCAGATTACCGGTTGAAGAATTTATAAAGAAGCATTTAAAAGATTGAGTTCTAAAGACTTTTTGGATACTCTAAATCAATTATTTTAATTTAAATCAGGCGTAGGAATGGGGTTAAAAGTGAAGTGCCTCATAATAGTTAGACAAAATGAGATGTGCCTCAAAAGTCTAATTATTATGGGGTACTTTTTTATGACCAAATATACATGTAAAGTCAAAGGTAAATTAGTTCAAGAATACTGGAATGGAGATGCCTTTTTACTCTGACTTGATGCAATCATTCAATATTATAAAAAAGGCGGGGCTACGCCAAAAGTTAAATTTTGACCCAGCCTCGCTAATTATTCCGTATAAAAGTGTTCCATAAGTTAAAATTCTCCGTCTAACTTCTAATTACTCATAGCCAAGTACTCGCTATGACCGTAAATTTGAGTTAGTGATCAAATTTTCCCAACTTGTGTCACACTTACGTCTCTGTAATGTAGGAAATTTAAGCATTTATTTTTGTGAGTAAAGAAAAGTATTGGAGATTATTGATCAATTAATACGTATATTATTAATAATTAACAGCAGTTTGGTTACATAATTGTTTGCTTGAAAGTAGCGAGTATGCATCTCTTGCAATCATTAATTCTTCATCTGTTGGAATTACAAGTAAACGTGCTTGGCTATCAGTGGAAGCAAAGTCGAAAGGTAAGTCACGACTTTGATTTTGCTGTGATTGAAAATTAATTCCTAGACAGCTTAAACGTTCACTAATCAGTTCCCGCAAGTGGCAATCATTTTCACCAATTCCGCCAGTAAAAACTAAAGCATCAGCCCCACCTAATTCTAGCCAGTATGAACCAATATAATCACAAACACGTTTTACAAACATTTTGATTGCTAGTGCTGCTTGTGGATTTTCTGTAGATGCTCGTTCAATTTCACGCATATCTTTGCTAAGTTCAGAGACTCCTAATAGTCCGGATTGTTTATTTAAAATTTCCATACATTCATTCATGTCTGAAAAAACGTGGTGTTTTAATAAATAAACTAGTGCGGAAGGATCAATATCACCACAGCGAGTGCTCATCATCAAACCTGTTAATGGAGAAAAACCCATTGAAGTATCATAGCTTTTACCATTTTTAATTGCCGTCACGGAAGCTCCAGAACCTAAATGCAAGGTAATTAGTTTTAGTTCATTCAGCGGTAGATGGAGCATTTTAGCTGCTTGCTGGGCAACAAAACGATGACTGGTACCATGTGCTCCATATTTTCTAATCCTATATTTACGATAATATTCAAGTGGCAATGCATATAAGAAGTTTTCAGGAGGTAAGTCGGTATGAAAAGCAGTATCAAAAACAGCAATTTGAGGACAGTTAGGCAATAATTGTTGTGCGTCCAAAATTCCAGCTATATTTGCTGGATTATGTAATGGAGCTAGTTCATTAATACTTTCCAGCTTTTGCATTATTTCAGTTGTAATTTCTATTGAACGTTGGAAGAGCTCACCACCTGCAACTATTCTGTGGCCAATTGCAGCAATTTCTTGTGGATTATTAATTACTTTGTGTTTTGTTAATAACTTCAAGGCTAGTTCTACGGGTGATAGTTTATTATGATAGTGCTGAACAATTAATTCATGATTAGGCAATGTAATAGCTACTAACTGGTTAGTTTCATCTGAGTAATCGACCATAATTTTTGCTAGACGTTGCTCAGTTGGCATTGCGAATAGACTGATTTTCAATGATGAACTACCAGAATTGATTGATAATACTTTTTTCATCAACAAATTCCCCTTTTTAAAATGTGATTATATTCACATAAAATGGTAACACTATTAAATTTTTTGTCAATTATTTGTTTTTCACTATATTAAACGGTTGATTTTTAGGCATTACAGTACTAAAAAATTATTTTTATTTTATTTAATAAAAGTGTTGTAATTCACAATTGAAAGCGTTAATATAAGGGTGTACCAAAAATAGTGATTTATTTCACAAATAATTCAAAGTAAGTTATGCTTAGGGAGGATTACCACATGACGGTTACTAAAAAAGTTAAAAAAGCTCTTTCCCCTGAAGAAAAGGCGAAAAAATATGAACAAGCTGAAGCGTATACTAATAATTTGGTTGAGAAGGCCTTGGTTGCTGAGAAAGCTTATGCTTCTTATACCCAAGCAGAAGTTGACAAGATTGTTGCAGCCGCAGCATTAGCAGGTTCTGAAGCAGCATTGTTACTTGCACATGAAGCTGTAGATGAAACCCAACGTGGTGTTGTTGAAGATAAGGATACAAAGAATCGTTTTGCAACTGAAAATATATATAATTTGATTAAAGATGAAAAAACAGTAGGTATTATTGGTGAAGATAAAGTTGCGGGACAAGTTAAAATTGCTGCTCCATTAGGCGTTTTAGCTGGGATTGTTCCTACTACTAATCCAACATCAACGGCAATGTTTAAGACTTTGATGGCACTTAAGACACGAAATGCGATTATTTTTGCCTTTCATCCACAAGCACAGAAATGCTCTGCTCATGCAGCAAAAATATTGTATGATGCTGCAATCGCTGCAGGTGCGCCAAAGGATATTGTTCAGTGGGTTGAAGTACCAAGCTTAGATAATACAACAGCTTTGATTCGCAATTCGAAAATTGCTTCAATCTTGGCAACCGGTGGTCCTGGAATGGTTAACGCAGCATTGAAATCAGGAAATCCTTCAATGGGTGTTGGTGCAGGAAATGGTGCAATTTTTGTTGACCATACTGCAGATTTAGATCGAGCAGTTGAAGACTTGCTGCTATCTAAAAGATTTGACAATGGGATGATTTGTGCAACTGAAAATTCAGTTATTGTTGAAGCACCTGTTTATGATGACTGGTTAAAAAAGATGCAAGACAAAGGAGCTTATATTGTTCCTAAGAAGGACTATCAAAAGATTGCAGATTTTGTTTTTAATGATCGACACGGTGTTAATGGTCCCGTAGCCGGTAAACCAGCTAGTTGGATTGCGACTCAAGCAGGTGTTAACTTGCCAAAGGATAAAGATGTTATGTTGTTTGAGCTTGATGCCAAAGATATTGGTGAAAAACTTTCTTCTGAAAAACTTTCCCCATTACTGTCGGTATATAAAGCAAAGGATAGGCAAGATGGTATTAAAATTGTTAGTGCATTACTCAACTATCAAGGTGCCGGTCATAACGCAGCTATTCAAATTGGTTCGCAGTCAGATCCGTTTATCAATGATTATGCAGATCAGACTAAGGCTGCACGAATTTTGGTTAATCAACCTGATTCACTTGGTGGAATAGGTGATATTTATTCTGATGCATTGCGTCCAAGTATGACACTCGGAACCGGATCATGGGGGAAAAATTCATTGTCACATAATTTATCAACCAACGATTTATTAAATGTAAAGACAGTCGCAAAGCGTCGTAATCGCCCACAATGGGTTCGATTACCTGAAAAGATCTACTATGAGAAAAATGCAGTTTCATATTTGCAAGATGAAGTTGAACATATTAATCGTGCATTTATCGTTGCTGATCCTGGAATGGTTCAATTCGGATTCGTTGATAAACTTTATGATCAATTAGCTTTACGTGATGAACCTGTAAAGACTTCAATTTATGGGACAGTAAGGCCTGATCCAACGTTAGGCCAAACAATTGAAATTGCCAAACAAATGGAACAATTTAAACCAGATACGATTCTTGCTATTGGTGGTGGATCTGCTCTAGATGCAGCTAAGATTGCACGCTTCATCTATGAATACTCAATTGATCAACCAGAAGGATTCCTAGATAGTTACGAGCAAGTAAGTGAACTATTTACTCGCTTACAACAGAAGTTTATTGATATCAGAAAACGAATTGTTAAGTTCCATCATCAGTTGAATACTAAATTAGTAGCTGTTCCAACTACTTCTGGTACGGGCTCTGAGGTAACACCATATGCTGTTATTACCGATGATAAAACGCATGTTAAGTATCCATTGACAGATTATGAGTTAACACCACAAGTTGCAATCGTTGATCCAGAATTTGTTATGACAGTACCAAAACGTACGGTTGCTTGGTCAGGACTTGATACATTGTCTCATGCGCTTGAATCATACGTTTCTGTGATGGCTTCAGACTTTACTCGCCCATGGGCATTACAGGCAATTAAGTTAGTATTTGAAAACTTGAGTGAGTCATATAAGTTTGATGCAAAACATCCAACACGCGAAGGTGAAAAGGCTCGCGAGAACATGCATTATGCTGCTTGTTTAGCCGGAATGTCATTTGCTAACGCATTTTTGGGAATTAACCATTCATTAGCACATAAAACAGGTGGTGAATTTGGACTACCTCATGGATTAGCAATCTCCATTGCAATGCAGCATGTTGTTCACTTCAATGGTGTTGCAGGCAAGGTAAAACGTACACCATTCCCTCGTTATGAAGTTTATAGTGGTCAAAAAGATTATGCAGATATCGCACGCTTTATTGGAATTCAAGGCAAGGATGATGCTGAATTAGTTGAAAAGCTTTGTGATAAAATCCAAGAGTTGATGACATCAGTTGAAGTAACACCAACATTATCAGCAAATGGTGTTACTAAAGAGCATTTTGAAGCTTCATTGGATAAGTTAGTGGACTTGGTTTACAACGATCAATGTACACCAGCAAATCCACGTCAACCTAGTTTAGAAGAAATTCGCCAGATACTGATTGATCAATTCTAAATTTTACTAACTGATTGAGGTGGGCAAAGTCAGTTAATATAAATTATAGAATACCTGCAATCTTGCTGATAGAATTAGAAAGCTCTCTTCGGAGGGCTTTTTTTTATCGAAAATTTAAATATAAAGCATAATAACATTGCAAGAAATCTGGTTAAAGATATGCGGAATATTGTGTAAGGAAATTGAATTTTTAAGTTTTTAAATAAAAGTTAGGATTTGGAAAAAATAATTACAAAGATTGTCACGAAAATTTCAAATTTCTTTGATAAATTAAATTTATTGAGAGAGGTGAAGTGGTGATGGAACAGAGAAAAAATGTTTTCCCCAAGAAACACGTAAAAATCGATTTATGGTTAGTTGCAATACTGGTATTAGCCGCTTTTTTATATGGTTGGAACATCTGGAAGGCAGGTAGTGCAAATTCCTTTTATACATCTGCAATTATTAGTATGTCAGAGAGTTGGAAAAACTTTTGGTATGCAAGTTTTGATCCAGCAGGATTTATAACAGTCGATAAACCGCCAGTTGCACTATGGTTTATGGTCATTTTTGTAAAAATTTTCGGATTACATGGTTGGAGCATAGTCATCTCATCCGTATTATTTAGTTTAGGTTCAGTATTTTTAATTTACAAGATGGTTAAACCATATTTTGGAACTTTAGCTGCACGAATAGCTGCACTTTTGATGACATTGACTCCAATTGTAGTAGCTGATGCAAGAACAAATAATATGGATGCAACATTAGTATTCTTCTTATTACTTGCATGTTATGTTTTACAAAAGGCAGTCAGCAAACATAATATTTGGCTAGTAGGTTTAGCTTTTGCGCTCGTTGGAGTTTCTTTCAACGTTAAAATGTTACAAGCATTTATGATTCTTCCGGCAATGTATGTTTTTTATTGGATTGCCAGCAAGGAGAATTGGAAGAGAATTTTATGGGGAAGTGTTGTTGGGACAATTGCGCTGATAGTCTTTACATTATCATGACCGTTAGCCGTTGATTCAGTAAGTAAGCAAAATCGTCCTTATATAGGTTCATCTAGTACTAATTCAGTGTTGAACTTGGCTTTTGGGTATAACGGGACTCAATGTTTGCTAGGTCAGACTACTGGGACTGGTGGTACTTTTACCGGTATGGGTAATAGTAAGAAAGGAACAAAAACCAAAGCCCCAAATACTAAGAAATTAACTAATTCTAATAAACAGAATAAAGCAGGTGGTAAAACTCCTGGTATGACTAAGGGGACTGGAAAAACTGGAAATAATGCTGGTGGTGGAAACAGTATTTTCAATGTAGGAACTGCTGGGGTCACACGTTTATTCCAAACGGCACTTGGACAACAAATTAGTTGGTATCTTCCCCTTGCATTGGTTGGGTTGATAATTGCTTATCTCGCAGCATATGACACTAAGAAAAAATGGTGGCAGCTTAATCGTAGGCAGGAGCAATTAATATATTGGGCCGGATGGTTAGTACCTGTAGCAGGATTCTTTAGTGTTGCCAGTTTTTTCCATCCATATTACACAATAATGTTGGCACCTCCAATTGCCGTACTTGCAGCCGTTGGAATATCATCCTTTATTGAATCTTTGAATACAGTTCCAAGTAAGAAAAATTATTGGCTTAGAGGAATTATGGGAGTAGGTATTATCACCAATGGTATACTTCAAGCATTCTTCGTTTGGGAATATTCTGTTATTGCTGGTATTGTTGTTGCTGTAATTTCAGTGATAATGAGTATTTTCATCATCTTTAATTATTCAAAGGTTAAATTGTTCACAGCAGTTGGATTACTTGGATTACTTTGGTTGCCAGCTTTTTGGTCACTTACTCCAACGATTTCTGCAGAATCAGCAGCAATTCCAACTTCTGGTCCAAGTCTGCTTAGTGGAAATGGGCAAAGTGCTGGGTCAATAGGAGATAGCTCCGCAAATACTAAGTTAATCAGTTATCTTAAGAAACATAATGGATCAAAAGTTAAATATCTTTTTGCAACAACAGATTCAAATACAGCTGCACCATACATTATTAAAACCAAAAAAGCAGTGATGACAATCGGTGGATACAATGGAACTGATAATGCGATAACACTTAAACAGTTTAAAAAACTGGTTAAGAAAGGTGAAATCAAGTATTTCTATATTTCCAGTCATACTAATAACAATGCGATTGTGCGCTGGGTCAAAAAACATGGTAAGAAGATTAGTGCAAGCACCTATGGAGGAAATTCTTCAAGTACAACACCATCTGGTATGAGTAAGAAGGGTAGTCGTGGGCCACAACAATCCGCAAAAGGTGGACCAGGTGGCAAGAAGAATATGGCGAAATTCCAAGGAAAGAAGCCAAAGAAGATGGGCAAAATGGGTAAAATGGTTAAAAATAAGAAGAATAAGAAAAGTAATACTGCTGGGAAAATGAGTGGTGGTATGGGTCAACAGCAATCAAGTGTTCTTTATGAACTTGACTAAAAAGAAGGTGATGTCATGTCTGAACCATTATTAACAATTGTAGTTCCATGTTATAACGAAGAGGAAGTATTGATAGAAAGTTCAAAGCAGTTAGATCAAATATTGATTGATTTAATCTAGAAACAGCAAATCAGTTCAAAAAGTAAGTTGTTATTCGTGAATGATGGCAGTGTTGATGATACATGGAAGATTATAAAAGAACTTCAAAAGAAGTCTGAATTTGAAGGAATAAGTTTCAGTCGAAATTTTGGACATCAAAATGCGTTGCTTGCTGGAATGACAGTGGCAAATGAGTATT
The DNA here is from genome assembly GCF_019443985.1 of Liquorilactobacillus hordei DSM 19519. NCBI lineage: Bacteria > Bacillati > Bacillota > Bacilli > Lactobacillales > Lactobacillaceae > Liquorilactobacillus > Liquorilactobacillus hordei. The sequence goes on along the minus strand of NZ_CP049303.1, from coordinate 2,134,879 downwards.
CTGATATCATAATAACGATTGATGCGGACTTACAAGATGATGTAGCCTGCATTTCGGAGATGGTTGAGAAGTATAAGGAAGGAAATGACATTGTTTATGCTGTTCGAAATGATCGAAAATCAGATACAATTTTTAAGAGAAAAACTGCACAATTCTTTTATTGGATGATGAAAAAAATGGGTGTTGATCTAGTACCCAATCATTCGGATTATAGATTGCTATCTAAGCGAGCGGTTTCCACGTTACTTCAATATCATGAAGAAAACTTATTTCTGCGGGCAATTGTCCCAACACTGGGTTATAAATCGAACAAGGTTTATTACAAGAGAAAGAAACGATTGGCGGGTACTAGTCACTATCCATTACGGAAAATGATTAACTTTGCAGTCGATGGAATAACCTCTTTCACGATTTCACCGATTAGAATAATTATGTACCTAAGGTTTTTGATAATGTTTTTAAGTGGAATTGGACTTTGTATTTTAGTTGGAACATACTTCTATCTGCATACCGTATCTGGCTGGACTTCAATAATGGTATCAATATTCTTCTTTTCGGGCTTTCAAATAGTAACTGTATGTATGGTGGGAATATATGTTGGGAAAACATATATTGAAACAAAGCACCGTCCGCAATACGTTATTGAAGAAAAAACATTCTCTGCAACTGAGGTTACTGGTAGGTCTAGTCATGCTACTATGAGATACAAAGAATCACAGAAGGCAAGAAAAATATAATTACATGTTATAAGAGTCACTACAACTAAACTAATGTGAGATTTAAATTTTTGAGTCACGCAAGCTTATTTACTAATTTAGAATAAGTTGGCGTGACTTTTTATTTCGTAAAAAGAATAACATAAATTTCAGATATGGTACCTTTTTCGAAACTCAGTAGGAGTAGTATTTAAATACTTTTTGAAAAGTTTAGTTAGGTAACTTTGATCTGAGAAACCTAATAGTCCAGAAATCTCGGTAATTGTTTTATTAGAAAACACTAGGTGGCTTTGAACTTCGCGTATTTTTTGTTCATTCGCGTAGTTAACGATAGTCTGATTAGTAGCATATTTAAAAGAAGAACACAGATAATTTTTTGAGTAACCAAGTTTTTCTGACATGATTGATAAATTAACAGGTTCGTTTAAATGTTTGAAAATATAGTCTTTAATCAAAAAGATTAAATTTGAATTGGAGAAATTTTGCGCGGATCTAACGCGATTAACGAATAATTCACCAATTTCTTGTGTTAAATCAATAATGCTATCAATTTTTCTTAAACGTTCAATTTTTTGTACGCATCGATCACTTAATGCATATGCAGACTCTGGATAAATTCCTCCTTTGATTGCAGCACGTGTGAAGAGAGTAGTAGCTGCGATGAGAATATTTTTGCTATTACGCAATTCATTTCCAGAAGCCATTTTTCCAAAAGTTCCACTATTGATAAAGTCGGCTAAGCGGGGACGGAATTCTGCAAGAATACCCTTCTCGAGAGCTTTAAGCATTAATCTTTCTTTATAATAATTATTATGATAGGTATCAGATTCTCGATTATTTGTGTCATCATTCTCTTCTGTGATGAATGCCAAGTCACTAATAAAATGTGGTTGCTCAATTAATGGAATCTTTTGAAAAAGACTAAAATATAGGACTTTAGTATATGAAGTGAGGCGTTCTAAACTAATACTTGGAAAACTATCACGAAAGTAACCAAGGGTAGAAATTGTTTGGATATTGCACCAAAGAATTAATATTTTTTGATTATTGTCAGGTAAAATAATGACACTAAAACATTCATTACGACTAGTATTAAAAATTTTGATTGTGCCCACTGGTAAGGCAGGGGCATTGGCTGAGTTATGGTTAGGTACTTTAAAAAATAAAAAAAACTCAGCAGCAATCATTCTTGGAACTGGTGTGGGTGGTGGAATTATCATTAATAATCAGTTACTACAAGGAAGTCATTTTCAATCAGGAGAACTGAGTTTTATGGTTAATAATTATCAACTTAAAGGATATGACAAAATGGTTTGGATGAGTTGTTCATCTGTAAAAATGATTGAACAAATTGCAACTGCATTGAATTTACCAGATAAAAAAGATGGACTAGCTGTTTTTGAACAACTTAATCTGAAAAATAAATTAGCTTGGGATATTTTTAGAAGATATTGTCGCCGGGTTGCTTATCTGATTTTGAACGTTCAAAGTGTCATTGATTTGTCAATCTATGCAATTGGCGGTGGTATAAGTGCGCAATCGCTGTTAATTGAGACAATTAATCAGCAGTATGATGAGATATTATTGGAACTTCCTTTAATAAAAAAAACACTAACGCGACCCGAGATAAGGACGGCTCGGTTTGAAAATAATGCGAATTTATATGGTGCACTGTACAGTTTGTTGCAACAAGAAGATTACATTAATGATTAAGTCTAAAATTAGAGGTTAATATATATGGAAGTTAAAGTAAAAATCAACATTGCTTCTTTCCGTTACATTCAATAGTTAATATTTAATTATAAGCTTAATTTAATTTTTTTGCTATACCAGACTTTTTTGAATTTAACAAACACTATCTTTTTAAAGCTACTTAAATATTCTTTGAATTTACCGATAATACATCTTGGAGTATTTTATAAAGGGATGGTGCATCATATGAAAAAAAGTTTAGGTAAGTACATTGGGAAAATAGTGTTTAGTATTACATTAGTGACAGTGGCAGTATTGATGGTGAGCTTGTACATTTCAACAACAAGATTGTTAACACAGCGAAATTTGCTTAGTCAACAAAGTGCTGCTCAATCTTTGTTAAGAAACAATAGTAATTTTAAAGACTCCACGCAACGGGAACTTTTTAGACTAGCTGCAGGCAAAGTATTTAATAGCAAATCATTTAATGATAGTGATATTAAACAGGTATTAAAAGACGTACAGAACGCAAATGTACAAGTTAAATATAGTGGTTTTGCTACAAAGAATGGTGCTCCTATGTCAATAAATGGCACATCTTTTTCTAAACACTCGTTCTAATTCTGTCGGAATTAAACCAACTGATGTAATTTGAGGTTCGGATTACCAAGTCCTCAAAATTGGAAAAAGTTGTTTGAAAGGCAAACTCTCTCTTCAACAATGAGTGAAAAGCTTCAATTGGCCCATTATCATAAGGATAACCTTGTTTTGAGTATGAGTGGCTAATCTGATGCCGTTCAAGTAAAGTTTCAACTTCGTTGCTGGTGTACTGTGAACCCATGTCAGAGTGAAAATATTGTGGCTTTTGATGACATTCAAGCGCCTGATTAATCGTTTCTACAACTAACGGCGCCTCCATCTGACGACCAATCTTGAAAGCAAGAACTTGATGAACCTTTGGTTCGTAAATAGAACTGAGATAAACCCAGGTTCCTGGACGTAATTCCAAATAAGTAATGTCAGCACGCCATATCCTTGCATTGGGCTGGTGCTTGATTAAATTGGGGCGTTGTGAATGATCCACATGAGTGCCAGGTTTTTTAAATCGCCGATTCATTAAAGAGTGAATCTCCATTTCCCTCATTAATCGTAAAATTCGTTTTGACCCAACACGGATGCCTGACTTGCGAAGCACCATCGTTATTCGTGGATAACCATAGGCACGATAATTATTTTCCCAAATCAATTTAATTTTTTCTTTGAGCTGATTATCAACACGTTCGTGTTGACTAGGTTGATATCTTTTCCAATGGTAATAGGTGCTACGCGGTAATTTCAGTGCCGAAAGAATAATTGATAAGCGGTGTCGCAATAACTGATCTTCTATGAAGACAAGGCAATTAATTCGTCCTAATGCTTTCCCAGTAACACCGCCGCAGCTTTTAAAATTTCAAGTTCCTCCTTTAATCGCTGATTTTCCTTTTGAAGTTGTTTGAATTCTTTGGACGTTACTTCAGTACCGTCTTCTAGCTCAACTGATTTAGCGCCTTTAACCCAGTTATGAATTGCGGCTGGAGAAACACCGTATTCCTCGGAAAGCGAGCGAATAGATCTTTTCTCTTCACGATGCATCTTCACAATGCTGGCTTTAAAATCATCTTGATATCGTTTCATTGGAATGCTCCTATCTTGTTTTATTAATTATGGCATAACTGTTCAGAAATTTATGTACCAAATACTAGGATAGGAGCATGGCAATTATCTTACATTATCGAAAATGCCAAGTGGGTACGATCCGCGTACACGTCCATGGTATAAAAATGCAATTGCTTCTTCTGGCAAAGTTGTATGGACAGCCCCCTATAAAGATGCAGAGACTGGCCAGATTGTAACAACGGCTTCGCTCGCATTGAAGAATGCTAGTGGTCAAGTGGGAGTACTCGAACTTGACTTGAGTTATAATGGGATTATTGATGCAACTGCAGATATGAAGATTGGTCGAACTGGAAGTGTGACGTTGGTTCATAAGAGTGGGACGGTAATTGTTTCAAAAGGCAAATCTCAAAAATATACATTTAAGCAAGGAAAAAGTATAAAAAATCAGGCTATCTTTAAAGCAATTGTTAATACAAGTGCCGAAAAAGGAATTTTACGGATTAATAATGTGGGTAAGGTTTACTTCGATAAAGGAAGCAAAAAAAGTACTGATTGGAGTTTTGCTGTAGTTGACAGTAATGATTTAAACAGTGAATTGAATTCAATCCTTGTGATTACGATTATTGTTATAGTGTTGATGTTAATCATTGCAGGTCTGTATGCAGGGTACACTTCTAAAGTAATTAAGGCAGCTGTGCAAGTTTATACCCAGCATTTTGAAGCAGCTAGCAGAGGTGAATTTTCTAAAATCAGGGCATCTAGTGAAAAGAAAGGTTTCAAATTGTATACGCAACCGACGAAACTGGGTAAAAAAATGAGTTCCCCTGATAAAGATGGTAATGAGTTCAATCAAATTTCATATCAATATAATAAGATGATAGACTCTGTTGGTAAGTCTTTTGCACAGATACAAGGAGAAAGCAAAGTTGTTGCCGATAAATCAGTTTCTTTGTTGGGATTGTCGGAACAAACAAGCAAAGCTACTGAAGAAGTGGCACAAGCAATTACTGGAATTGCAGAAGTGACGACTTCGCAGGCGCAAGAAACTTCGGCTAGTGTAGGGCAAGTTAGAGATCTATCAGATGTCATTACTACGTTACATGATAATGTCAAGAAGATGAATGAACGTTCATCAAACTCAAGTGAATTAAATCAGCAAAATCTGGATATTACGGACGAAGTTGCAAATAGCTGGCAACAAGAGTTAGCTAATATGCAAGAATTAGAAAAGAGTGTAGGTAATTTAAATCAACAAGTTAAGAACATCAATAAGATTATTAATGTAATTAACAGTATTTCACAACAAACAAATTTATTAGCTCTAAATGCTTCAATTGAAGCTGCAGGAGCAGGTGAAGCTGGGAAAGGTTTTGCTGTGGTTGCAACCGAGATTAGAAGGCTTTCAGATCAAAGTAAGAAGTCGACAAAAGAAATTAGTGATATTTTAGGTGGAATTCAAATAGATTCTGAAGAAATGGTTAAAAAAATGAATATCTCTGTATCTGGCGGTGAACATCAGACTGAATTGCTAGATCAAGCTATCAGTTCTTCGAAAGCTATATTTAGTGTAAATCAAGAGTTGGTTCAAGATATTCAAGAAATTGAAAAGGCTAGTGGAAAAATTACGAAAGTTCAACTGAAGATAGAAGAAAGTTTAGAGAATATTTCTGCATCAACCGAAGAAAACTCGGCAGGTGCTGAAGAAGTTTCGGCTAATTCAGAAGAAGTTCAAGCGTCAATGGAAGAGTTTACTAACCATATTGCAGAATTAAGAAATACGGCTGATACCTTAAAGAAGGTTGTAGCAAGTTTTAAATTCGAAAAAAAGAGCAGATAAAATTAATAGGCATCTTTGCTATAATGAATAAGGGATTAGGTCAAGAGTTATTTTGACCCAATCTCTTTTTTGTAGCTTTTTCTTATTTTGTCATTTTTAAAGAAGATAAATTGTGAGCTATATAAAGCGAAACTGTGTTTGACATTTTTTAAGAATAAAAGGTTGAATTTGAAACAAGTATTATTGTTAGAGATGAGAGCTGATCGTGTATGAATTTCAAATAAAAAAATAAGCTAGTCTATAAATGTCTGAGATACTAGCTGTTAAATCTTAGGTGTGGATAAATTTCCCGATTTGATGGGTGAAAATGATACATACTGTTCAATTAAGCTCAAAGTTATCAGTTACAATAATTTCCTGATAAAAATAATCTAGTTTTTTCAACAAATTCCATTTTCCATATAATCAAAACAAGTGAAAAGCCTTAGAAAACTTGATATAGATATTCAAATTTTTTGAGGCGGTACAAAGTTGAGTACTAATTTGAAGTATTGTACATATTGAGCTTTTGGTTTGGTTATGATCAATTCGAAATTAGATGGAGAATTTAAACTCATATACCACATTTATGAGTAATAAATAGAGGGATGGGATCAAAAGTGGCTCTAAAATATTGGGTGTTGATGAACTTCCATCAACACCCAATTTTCATGTACAATAAAAGGACAAGTTCCCAAATGCACCACCACATACCAACCAAAGTAAAAGTAAAGGCAAGTGAGAAAACATGTCCCAAGACTATTCTATCGAAAATATACTTCAAATCCAAGACCCAAATATTAAATGTATCAGTATTGACAATTCTGATCCCAAGAAACAAGTCATTCATGCCAAATTAACTTATTCGATAAAGCGCTGTCCACTTTGTGGCCAATCCCAAGTAGTCCGTTTTGGAACTAATTTGATCAACGTCAGGATGCCACCTATCAAAGAACGACCAGTTATCTTAAAACTGCTTAAACAACGTTATCTGTGCAAAAGAGGGCAACATACTTTTAGTGCTGAAACGTCGCTAGTTAAACCACACTGTCAAATCTCAGAAGATACCAAACAGATGATTATTCTACAGCTTACTAAAGATCGTAGTATTACTGATATTGCAGAGGAATTAAATGTTTCACCAGTGGCAGTTAATCGAGTACTTGATTCATTAGCGATTCAGACTAAGACCGCCTTGCTTACCTTACCAACTACGTTGTGTTTTGATGAATTTCGCTCCACTGGTCATCAGATGAGTTTTATTGCCATTGATGGTGATACACATCGGCTAGTTTCTGTTTTACCTAATCGCCTTAATCGAAGTATCCAAAATCACTTTGAAAGTAACTATTCCTTAGCTGAACGTAGGAAAGTTAAACAAGTAGTTATTGATTTCAATGCACAGTATCAATCCGTAATTCACATAATTTTTCCAGAAGCAAAAGTTATCGCCGATAACTTTCATCTAGTTCAAATGGGACTCCAAGCACTGAACCAGACACGCGTACAGTTAATGCATCGATTCACTCAAAATTCACGAGAATATCGAGTTCTCAAACATCACTGGCGTTTATTTTTAAAAACTTATTCTGGCTTAAATCAACGTAAACCACAATGGTTTGCGCATTTAAAGAACTGGTTCACCCAAGAACAATTAGTCTGGCAAGGTCTTGAGTTAGATTCAACCTACCAACACACTTACTTCGTTGCGCATTCCCTAGTTGATGCCTTAAGAAAGCGTGATTATTTAAAGTTCATTAAAACACTAAATCGAGCTGACAAAGTCAGCCCACAGCTTGAAACTACAATAAAGACCTATCGCAAATATCTACCATTAATTAAAAACATGATGGCAAGCAACTATTCAAATGGCCCACTAGAAGGTGTTAATCGCAAAATCAAACAAATTAAACGCACGGCATACGGCTATAGAAACTGGTCACATTTTTACACCCGGATTAGAATTGAATTTACGATTCGAATAAAAAAAAGAAAACCAATTCGAAAATGAATTGATTTTCTTTTAAAAATTTCCCATCAACAGCGGTTGACAAAGAGCCTCAAAAGTTAACTTTTCATCCCATCCCTCTATCTATCCTCTATACGGGTAACAATTTTACAATCTATGTGCAACAGTGATTAAATAAAAATATTTAAATTCTCAAATGGGACAATGATTTTCTGAACTCAAAACTATTAGATTAAACGGAAATAAAATAAATTTAAATTTTAAAAGTCTCAGCAACTTTTTTTAATGTAACTGATGACTGTTGCAATTTAGCCACATGGTTAGTAAATTCTTCCATTGATGCTTGAACCTCTTCTGAGTTAGCCGAAACTTCTTCTGTGCCAGCCGAATTCTCTTCAGTAGAAGCAGCAATATTTTCCAAACTTGCTTGAACTTTATTTTGAATCTTTTCAATTTTTTTGCTAGCTTCTTCAATTTCTTGGATTCCAAGTATTAATTCTTGATTTACATCAAAGACATTTTTGGAAGATGTAATAGCATTCTCAATCAACTTAGTTTGCTTTTCTCCGCCTTCAATAGAGACATTCATTTTATTTGCGATTTCATCTGCATCACCGCGGATTTTCCCTAAAATTTCAATAATTTCTTTAGTCGATTTTTTACTTTGATCTGAGAGCTTTCTGATTTCAGTTGCAACTACGGCAAAACCTTTTCCAGCTTCACCTGCACTTGCAGCTTCAATTGAAGCATTTAGAGCCAATAAGTTAGTTTGTTGTGAGATACCACTGATAACAGATACAATTTTGTTGATACTTTGAACTTGTTTGTTTAAAGCTTTGATGCTTGCGCCTAATTCTTTTGTTTTAGCAAGCTCACTTTCCCAATTATTTGCAACGTGATTAGAAAGTGTCAAGTTTTCCTGATTCATTTTACCAGAGTTCCGAGATTGTTTTAGCATGTTCTCGATTTTTGTTCCGAGATTACTAATAATAGTGGTTAAGTTTTCTAATTGACTTACACTATCCGAAGTTTCCTGCGCCTGTGAAGTCGTCACTTCTGCAACGCCTGTGATTGCTTGCGCTACTTCTTCGGTGGCTTTGCTTGTTTGTTGTGACAAATCTAATAAGGATTTCGACTTGTCTGCAACTGCTACACTTTCTTCTTGCACGCTACGAATTACTTTGCCCACAGCGGCTACCATTTCATTGTAATGATAGGAAATCTGATTAAACTCATGGCCTTTTTTGTCAGGTCTACTGAGCAAAAGTCCTAGTTCTTTTGAATGCAAGAAAGTATTAAATAAATTCTTATCTTCAGGAGTGCTTATTTTTGTAAATTTACCTTTGCTAGCGGCTTCAAAATGTTGGATATATACCGCAACTGTTTCTTTAATGAATTTTGATGCATATAGTGCGTAAAATGATACAATGATTACCAATACAAGCATGATAATAATTGAAATTATTAGCACGGTATGTAGTTCGGTGTATAAATCATTTTTGTCTACAACGGCAAAGGACCATTCACTGCCTTTTTTACTATAAACAATCTGGTCGGTATCGCTGTCACTAACTCGCAAAACTCCTTGTTGTTGCTTTGCAGCTTTAATCGCTTTAAATACAGAGTTTTTGGTAATATTCTTGCCGCTGTCAAAAGTATAATTCTTAGATTTACCCTTAGAGGCAATTACAGTTCCGTTCTGAGATACAAGTGTTACACTACCTGTTCTTCCGATGCTCAAACCTGAAATGGTTTTTTGAACACCATTGTAAGACAAATCAATTCCTAAAACACCAATTACTTTCCCTTGCTTGTTTTTCACTGCAATTGCAGCTGTAGTTAGCATTTTACCGGTTCCTGTATCTTTATAAGGGCTTGTCCAAAAAACTTCTCCATTTTTTTTAATTGCTCCTTTGTACCAAGGACGCTCGCGGGGATCAAAGCCAGTTGGTAATTCCGTAAAGGTAATCATCTTACCGCTAGTAGATCCAAACTCAATTTGTTCCATTTTAGTGTTACCTTTTTTAACCATCCCTAGTGCATAGCGAATGTCCTTAGAATTGTAACTTGATTTTGTAAAAATAGACGATGATGCTAATTTATTTAATTCTTGATTTGTTGAAGTATGTAGATCATCATTGCTGGCTGCTAATGTATTGACAGCTCCTCTTTGATTGACCTCATTGCGGGTAGTCATCATTGACCTTGTTGAAATGTATGAAAAAAACATTACTAAGAAGGCGGTGATCACCGTAAACCATACTAATAAGTTCCAGACAAATTTTCCTAAACTCTTTTTTGTTTTCATCTAAAAGACACTCCTCTTCATTTAAGAACACCTACACTCAACTAATCGGTTTTTTTTTCTGAAAATTAAGAATTAATAAGGATAAACTTAGAATTTAATTTGTGATTGTAAAAATATGATGAAAATTATATTTTTCTAGAATGTTTTTATAATGATGTAGATATTACCTTTTTCTTGATATATAAAGCGAATAGATCTACCATCAAGGTGAACTAATTAGTTAATGAGGGAGTGGAAATATATGTGTACAGCAGTCACTTTTTTAACATCAGACAATCTGCATTTTTCAGCTCGAACAATGGACTTTTCATTTGAATTAGATGCAAAGCCGGTTTATGTTCCAAGAAAATATAAATTTAAATCATTAGTTCCAGATACAGAATTTGTAAGTAAATATGGCTTTATCGGAATGGGTAAAGACATTGACGGTTTTACATTTGCGGATGGTTTTAATGAACGAGGTTTTTCAATAGCTTCACTGTATTTTGAAAAGAACGCAAAGTATAATGAAAAATCAAAAAAAGACGCTTTGAATATAGCATCTACCGAGATGGTATCATGGGCTTTAGGAAATATTGAATCAGTTGCGGAATTTGAGAATTATTGTCAAAAAATTAACGTAGTAGCTGTTATAAATCCGTTGCTTCAAGTAAATGTTCCACTTCATTGGATTGTTGCAGACAAAACAGGAAATACTGGCGTCTTAGAAATAACAAAGGATGGGTCAAAATTTTATCATAATTCAGTTGGCGTTATGACTAATTCACCAGAGTTTCCATGGCATCTGGATAATTTAAACCATTATACAAATTTACAGCCTACGGAATTTGAGCCAAAGCAATATGGCGATTATACAACTGTTTCTGATGGTCCAGGGTCTGGTGCTTTAGGTTTACCAGGAGACTATACAGCAGCATCAAGATTTGTTAGAGCCGCATTTTTACGTCAATACTCTGCCCCAGTGAAGGGAACAAAAGCGGGTGTTAATGCAGTGTTACATATCTTAAATGCTGTGGATATTCCTAAGGGTGTTAAGGTTACAGCCAAGGACGTTTCCGACTATACACAATATAAGGCAGTCATGGATTTAGATAATTTGAGTTATTATTTTATGGCATATGATGACACGAAGTTAAACCAAGTTGAGATTACTGAAGACTTGCTACAAAGTTCAGAAATAAAAATGTTCTAAATAAAAGTATAGAATATTTAAAATGAAGGAACTGATTTAGAAGTTCCTTTTTTGTATTAATTAGTGTTTTTGAATTAAAGCGAACATTAATTGAATTTATGAACAATTGTGATAATTAAATGTTGAAGTGCAATTGTATCAGAGTAGCTCAGAATATCATAAAAATTATCAATAAAAGAAAAGGAAAATTTGCAATGAATTTTTATTCTTATGATTACCTAGTTCATCAAAATAATCAGCAAAATATTTTTTATCTTATTAGTATTGCCACCGTAGCAATAATTGCTATTATTATGGGGGTACTTTGGTGGCGGCAGCGGACAGAATTAAAATATCGTGATTTATTTGTGATAATGATGCTGTTGCTTTTTCTAGTTATTGGAAGTCAGGTAAATGAATGGCAGAACGTAAGAAATGAATATAGTCAAAAATCACAAGTAATTCGAATTGTTCAGAGCGTGGCAAAAGAAAAACATGTAAAAAGAGACCAAGTATGGGCAAGTACAACTAATGTTACTAGTGGGATGTTGATTAAAGTTAGAAAATGCTTCTATAAAATAGAAGTGAACGATGATAGCAGTAGCTTTACAATGTCTAAGTCTGTCTTAATTAATCGTACAATTCATTACGTGAAGGTGAGGTGAAAAATTAAAATGTTATCCTATACGGATATAACAATTAAGTTAGCAATTGGATTGTTAACAATTATTTTGCAAATCAATTTATCTGGAAAAAGTAACTTAGCTCCTATTAATGCCCTTGACCAAGTTCAAAATTATGTTCTAGGCGGAATTGTTGGAGGCATGATTTACAATGAAAGCATTACTGTTTTGCAATATATTTTAGTGTTATTGATTTGGACGTTACTAGTAACAGTTTTGAGATTTATCACAAAGCATAATAAATATATGAAGTGGTTAATTGACGGGAAACCACAGACCTTGATTAAAAACGGAGAATTAATTGTCGCCACCGCACTGAAAAATGGAATGAGTGCTAACGATTTAACATTTCGTTTGCGAACTGAGGGGATTTCAGATATTAAGCAAGTAAAGTTAGCTATTCTTGAGCAAAATGGACAATTAACAATTACTGAGTATGGGGATGAAACAATCAAATATCCCTTAATTTTGGATGGACAAATAAATGAAGCCATTTTGGAAGAAACAGGACACAGTATTGAATGGCTCCAAAAACAATTAGTAGGTAAAAACTTGGAAGTCAAAGATGTATATTTGGGGACATATGCAAATAAATATTTAAACATTTATACATATGCTGAAGCTAAAAGTAGTAAGCAAAATAAACACGTAACATAAATAGGGGAAATTAGAGGAATAATCAAAAATTATGAACGTGACAAGTATTTTGTTATGAGTACTTCAAAATCAGACGCAGAATTTTAACTTATAAAACGTGGCCATGGGTAATAAATAGACGAATGAATTGAAATTTAATTTTTTAAACAGCGAGATTGATTATTAAAGATCAACTTCGGTTCCTAGTTCGCTTGCGATGAAGTTTAATAATTTATTTTGTTCACTTGTAAAATAATGATTGCGTCGATAAGCGATACTTGCAATTAGTTGTGGTTGAATTTTATCTAGCAATGGGATGCTTACGATACCTGGATGATTATTTTGTGCAACTTCAGAGAGTATAGTGATGCCAACGTTTTGAGAGACCATATCCATTAGAAAACCTACATTATTGGTTTCGAGGACGACATTTAGCTTGAAATTATTAGCTTTAGATAAAATCTGTGCGACTTTCAAATGGACAAAGTTCTGGTTTAATAATACGAAGTTTTCATTTTTTAACTCGGAAAAGAAAATTCCTCTTTTTTGTGCTAAAGGATGCTTTTTTGATAAGAAAATATGGAAATTACTTGTAGCAAAATTTTGAATTATTAAGTCATTTTGTGTGATTTCAGAGAGCTTTTCAGTATTTAGAGAACCAATTAAGGCAACATCAATTTTACCATTTTGAAGAGATTTTCGAAGACTGTTAGATCCTGATTCATAGATTTTAATGTGGTTTAACAAGCCTTTATCATTAAGTCTCTCGGCGATTTTGTAAAAATATGTATTTTCAATTACAGAGGCCAAGCCTAGATTAAAGACTTTTGCATTCAATCGGTTAATTTCTTTTTTAGCCGTTTCAAATTCATTGATAATTCTAATTGAATGCTGAAAGAGTTGCTCCCCTGCAGGTGTGATAAGAAGTTCTTTACGGGACGATTCACGAATCATTAGTTTTGCATCAAATAAAACTTCTAAGCGCTTGATTGAATTACTAATAGCAGGTTGGCTAACATTGTAGAACTTAGCGACTTTTGAGAAATTTCTTAATACATACAGTTTTCTAAAATATTGGATATCTTGAATGTTCATAGTCACCAGTACTCCTTTTTTATAACATATGGTTATAGCTTTTATCAAATTTGATTATACACTTACTAATAATATATCCTATAAGATGTTTTTTACACAGATATTAAAATATAGGTATTTGATATAAATTTTGTTTTGTGAGGGAGAAAAAATGTCAACAGTAGAAGAATTAAACACAGTTGTCGGGAAAAAACATGTTATTACAAATAAAGCAAAGTCACTCCGTTTTCGAAAGGGATATCGTTCAGGTAAGGGCGATGCCTTGGCTGTCGTATTTCCAGCAAATTTAGTAGAACTCTGGCAGGTACTAACAATACTGCATCGGCATGATATTATTATTATCATGCAAGCTTCTAATACAAGTTTAACAGAAGGATCTATACCTGCAGAAGGATATGATCGTGAAGTTGTTGTTGTGAGTGGTCATCGTATCAAGAGTTTGCAACTGATTAACCATGGAGAACAGGTGCTAGCATTTCCTGGTACGACACTATTTAAGTTGGAAAATGCTTTGAAGCCAATTAATCGTGAGCCACATTCAGTAATTGGTTCGTCAACTCTAGGTGCTTCTGTAGTTGGAGGAGTCAGCAATAATTCTGGTGGTGCATTGATTCGACGTGGACCAGCTTATACTGAATTATCCTTATATGCAAGAATTGACGAGAATGATGAACTGCATTTGGTCAATCATTTGGGGATTGATTTAGGAACAACTCCAGAGGAAATCTTAACTAATTTAGAACAGCGTAATTTTGATGTTGATAATGTAAAGAAGGCTGAACATTATGGACATATTCCAAATTATCAGGCACGTGTACGTGATGTTGAGGCTGATACACCAGCACGTTATAACGCCGATCCACACCAATTGTATGAGGTTTCTGGTTCAGCAGGTAAAGTTGCAACTTTTGCAGTTCGTCTTGATACATTCCCTAAGGATGGAGCATCACAAGTTTTCTATATAGGAACCAATCATCCTAATGTATTGGAAGATCTCAGACGCCATATCATGAAAAACTTTAAGAATTTACCGATTTCGGGTGAATATATGCACAGTGAAGCCTATACTCTGGCAAAAAAATATGGAAAAGATTCCTTAATAGTTATTGATAGATTGGGAACGGATTTCTTACCATATTTGTTTTCATTAAAAGCGACAGCAGAAAGAATTTTGGGGCATTTTCACTTCATTAAACCATATTTACCAGATAGAGTTTTGCAGAAGTTAGGAATGATATTCCCAAATCAACTTCCGAAACGCCTAGAAGAATTTCACGAAAAATATGAACATTACCTTATTCTAAAAATGGAAGGTGATGGTATTCAAGAAGCGCGTGAATATTTAAAGACGTATTTTCAAACTGCTGAAGGAGATTATTTTGAAGCTACTGCGAAAGAAACGAAGCGTGCTGAATTACATCGTTATGTAACCGCTGGAATTGCAATTCGCTATCAAGAAGTCTTCCAAGACACGATTACTGATATTTTACCAATTGATGTTGCATTGAGACGCAATGAGTATGATTGGTTTGAAAAGTTGCCAAAAGAAATTGAAGATAAGATTGAACACAAGTTA
The DNA here is from genome assembly GCF_019443985.1 of Liquorilactobacillus hordei DSM 19519. Classification (NCBI taxonomy): domain Bacteria; kingdom Bacillati; phylum Bacillota; class Bacilli; order Lactobacillales; family Lactobacillaceae; genus Liquorilactobacillus; species Liquorilactobacillus hordei. Next base: position 2,119,561 of record NZ_CP049303.1, on the reverse strand, counting down.
TATTACGGGCATTTCTTGGACCATGTTATGCACCAAGATTATATTTTAAAACCTGGTGTGGATCCACATGAATTAAAGGAAGAAATGTTGAAGTTATTGGATAAAAGGGGTGCGATCTACCCTGCAGAGCATAATGTTGGACACTTGTATAAAGCAGCACCGGCATTAGTAGCACATTATAAGAAGAATGATCCAACAAATAGTTTTAATCCCGGTGTCGGTAAGACGACAATAGAGAAGTACTGGGGCGAGTACTAAAAGTATTACAATTTTGTTTGTTGAGATATGTTTAATATATTGGAGGCTGGATTAAAAGTTAAATTTTGATCTGACCTCTATTTTTATTCCAGATAAACGTGCTAGATAAATCGTTGTTCTATTCTCAACTCAAAATTAATCATAGTAAACCAGAACATGTTCATAGTTTCGTATTAGTGTACAAATTTTACTGACTTTTGTTTTTTTTGCCAGCTAAAATCAATAAATTTAAAATTATCGTAAAGTATTACTGTTACAGTCTTGCAACTTATATTTTTGGGAGAATAGTATGTAACACAAGAGTTTTTTATTGGTGTACGGGGGGAATTGATAGTGATGAGTGGGAAAGTTGAATTATGTATAGAAAATGGAAAGGTTTTGAATGTCTATAGTCGTCAATTTGAAGAAAAAAAGTTATGGATTAATAATGGGAAAATAGTAGCAACTGGCAATGCTAAGCTAGATGCAGCAGAATATTTTAATGCATAGAATCGCTATATAGTGCCTGGAATGATTGATGCGCATGTACATATTGAGAGTTCAATGGTATCACCCAGTGAATTGGGGAAAGTTCTTTTAGCTGCGGGAACAACTTCAATTGTAACTGACCCGCATGAAATCGCGAATGTTTGTGGAACTGAGGGCATCAAATATATGATTTGTGATGGACGCCAAACACCGCTTGATATTTCCTTTATGCTCCCGTCTTCTGTACCATGTGCCAGTTTTGAACATAATGGTGCAAAATTAGATGCAAAAGATTTAAAACCTTTGTATGAGGAATCAGAAGTAAAAGGCTTGGCAGAGGTGATGGATTATCCTGCAGTTGCGCGGCGTGATAACGATATGATGCAAAAAATTAAAGATGCACAATCTTTAGGATATCATGCTGATGGACATGGATCGGGCTTAAATACTGAACAGTTAGATGTTTATCGTCAGGTCGGGATTGACACTGATCACGAATGTACGACCAAGCAACAGGCTCTTGAACGTGTTGCTGCGGGATTTTGGACTTTTATTAGAGAGGGATCTGTTGAAAGAGATCTTAAACAAGTTATTAAGGCCGTGAACGAAGAAAATGCGCAAAGGTTTGCTTTTTGTACTGATGATAAATTGATTAGTGATTTGATAAAGCAGGGGGGGATAAGTTATTCTATTAAATTAGCAATTCAAAATGGAATTAGACCGGAAACTGCATATACAATTGCTAGTTATAATGCTGCACAGGCACATAAGTTAATGAACTTTGGAGCACTTAGCACAGGATTCGTTGCAGACTTGTTAATTCTATCAGATGTGAATGAGGTCAAGATTGAAAAAGTAATGAAGACTGGTAAATGGATTGATGAAAATGATACTGTAACGCTTGAGTTTGGACAGAAAACAGTACATCAGCGATTAAGGCTTAAAGATTTGGCGTTATCATTATCCAATCCTTTATGTAATGTAATTGGGATTATCCCTAATCATATTGAGACTATCCATCTTAAGAAGAAGGTTCCAATAAAAGATGGTAAATTTGTTAATGATTTTGAACAAGATATTTCAAAAATGATTGTGGTTGAGTGCCACAAAAATCTAGGGACATACGGAATAGGCTTGGTACAAGGCTTTAACATCCAAAATGGTGCGGTTGCAACAACGGTTGGACATGACTCGCATAATATTGTTGCGGTTGGAAGTGATGACGATTCGATTTACGCTGCAATTCAACATATTACTGCACTTAACGGGGGAATAGCAGTAACTTCAGTTGGCAAAGTATTGGCAGATATGCCGTTACCCATAGCAGGACTGATGTCAGATAAGCCATATCAAGAAGCTGCCAAAGACTTACACAATATTATTGAGGCATTTCAGGAAATAAGTAATAGCAATAATTTAGAATTTGATCCATTTATAACGTTGTCATTCTTAACATTACCTGTGATCCCTTCACTTAAATTAACAGATCAAGGATTATATGACTTTGTTGAAGGAAAGTTTATTGATATTTCAATCAAATAAGTTTTACGAAAAAATAATTAAAGCAAGTAGCAGTTGAATATTTTGCTATATTATTTATCAGAAATGAAACTTACAAGTTTTAACAGATTTATGCTATTTAAATTTGAGATGTATTTTATAGTTTATTATAATGGGGACTTAGGACTATCCATAATAATAAATTATATGTCAGTTAGGTTGTGTATCACGTGAATAAGTTTTTAAAAAAAGAGAATTTTGTTCTTTTGCTCTCAACAATTGTTCTTGGAATTATAGTTGGAACTAGCTCGTTGCTGTTAAGTCTGTTATTAGATGGTGTAGAAAGATTATTTCTTAGTTTTCAAGAAAATGCAGCAAACCCAGCTTCATTGGAAATTCTTCCAGCCCATCGGATGGTATCTGTTTTTATTGGTGCAATAATTGCAGCAATTATTTGGTGGTTTATTAGAACAAGGATTAATAAACCAGTGACGATCGCTAAAGGACTGTCAGGCGAGAAAATGCCTCCGGTTCAAACTGCAATACATGTAATGACACAAATTTTTTATGTAGGCACGGGTGGTTCTGTTGGTCGAGAACTTGCACCACGTGAAGCTGGGGCAATGTTGGCGCAATGTTGGAATACTTTTTTGGGTAAACTGCATCTTGCATTATCTGACGATGACTCAAAGTTACTAATGGCTGCTGCTGCTGGTGCTGGATTTGCTGGAATATACAGTACTCCATTTACAGGAATGCTTTTTTGTATAGAAATCTTGCTTAAGAAGGTAACTAAAAAAGCAGTTGTGGTAAGTATAATTATGTCTGCAATAGCAATGCTGATTGGCACAATTGTTAAGGGATTTGGCCCTTATTATTTGGTAGGAAATCAACAATTTTCAATGACTTTTCTGATATTTGTGCTTCTTGTCTCACCCTTATGTGGAATATTAGGTGGGATTTTCCGCAGGAGTTTTAAGTGGGCAGGGAAGCACCAGCCAAAAGGTAGTGGGATTTTATGGCAGTTGCCACTGATGGGATTAATAACTGGAATATTTGCCTTATCCTTTCCACAAATTATGGGGAATGGACGAGCACTGGCACAATTATCCATTGATACTTTTAATCAGCAGATGATTTGGGCATTACTTCTGGGTGCAATTGTTAAAGCTACTATCACAGTATTTACTATTCGAGCTGGTGCCTCTGGTGGAACACTGACACCATCAATTGCAATTGGGGCAGTTATTGGGACAGTTTTAGGTATTATATTCCATTCCTTTTTTACTATTGTTCCGATTTGGCAGTGTTCTTTATTAGGTGCGTGCACATTATTAGCGGCGTCACAGCAAGCACCACTGATGGCACTGATGATGATAATTGAAATCAGCCATCTAAATTACTCTGCTTTTTTACCGCTTGGTGCAGGTGTGGCTTTGGCAATAGTGGCTTCAAAGTTGATTCCAGAATAAATAAAGAGAGAGGCACTGCAAAAGTTAACTTTTGCAATGCCTCTTTACTTGCGCAAAAATAAATTGAAACCGAGAAAAGACAAGTTGTAGAGTTCATATGATCAAAACAATATATTAATAATTGTAAAAAAACTCCTGTTATACGAAATTGAGAACTTTAGTTTAGAGTTAATTTACAATAAGTATTCTTTAAAAGGAACGCCTAAACGAGTGGCAATTAATTTAATTTCAGATATTGTAGCATCATCAACCGGAATTCCATTTTTCTTTGCATCAATGTATCTAAGTTGTTCTTTATCCCCGTGAACATAGATTGTCCGACCAGGAACAGCAGGTAGTTCACGAATTTCTTGTAAATAATCAGAAAAACGGTTGATAATTGCTTGCTTACTTCCAAAAATCGCTGGATCAATTGAAATGAAACTTTGACAAGGACCAATTGCTGGATTGCTGCCATCATTTTCAGATGAGGTGTCTCCTTGTGAAAGAATCGAGGTGAAGATCTCTACTATTATTCCTAATCCAAAGCCTTTATGACCACCGGTTAATTCAGAGATACCTCCTAGTGGAGTCAGACCAACATTTGATTTTGGTACTCGAAGTAAATCTAGATCTTTTTTGTCATTATGATCATGAATGGGGTTAATACCATCTTTGGCCACCCAAAATTCAGGTAAGTTCTTTTCTAGTTTACGATAAACTTCAATTTTTCCTTGCGGAACAGTAGTGGTTGCAAAATCAAGAATGAAGTTGTGAGGATGAGCGGGCATTGCAAAACCGATTGGATTAGTTCCTAAAAAAGGCTGAGTTGAGTTGGTTGGGACCATTCCAGGTCGAGAATTAGTTGAAGATATTCCGAGCATGTCCTGTTTCGCAGCCATGTTTGCATAGAAGCCAGCTATGCCATAGTGACCAGATCTTTTGGTAGTAACAATTCCTACACCGTGTTCTTTTGCTTTCTTGATTGCAAGATTCATGCTGTAGATACCATTTAATTGACCAATTCCAAAGTGAGCATCAACAGCAGCACTAACACTAGTTTCTTTTATGATTTCAGGAGAGCTGTTAATTTTAATTTTGCCATTTTGAATAAATTTATCGTACATAGACATACGCTGAACACCATGTGATTCGATGCCGTGCATGTCAGTATAAATTAGTATATGCGCAATTTTTTCGCTATCACTAGTGGAAAAGCCATAAGCTTCATAGATTTTGAGTATTAATCGATACATTCTTTGACTATCGTATTTTCTGATCATAATTACTCACCTTTCCAGATCATTTTATGGAAAATTACACAAATATCTTAACATAAGGTTTATTTGTTTATAGTAAGGAAGAATGAAGTTAATAAGGATATTTTATGACTAACCAGAGAAGTTTTTAATTGATTTTAAAAGTAAATTCGGAAATTAGATGGGTTGAAAATTAAAAATAAATTACAAATCTAAATTATGCTTTAATGTGCTAATTATGAGCAAAAAAGGGCAATTATTTCTACTTTTAAGACATTAATACCTTTAATATTGAGAGATTATGGTACACGATGTATCTGAAAAATCATTCACAAATAGTATGATATTTAACCGTAAGAAGGGGGAATAGGTAATGTTAAGTTTATCAAAGCCTAAGATAGCTTTTAAAACAATTGTTTGGAAGAGTATCTGGTATGGCTTTATTGCTGGTATGATTTCAGGTATGGTCAAAATCGGATGGGAAAATATTTTACCACCACGTACATTGGCTAGAAATGCCACGAATCCACCACAGCACTTATTAGAACAGTTCGGAATGTCTTCAAAAACAGTTCATGCATTCGTTTATTATTCTACTGATCAGAAGGTTTTCTTTGTTGCACTAATTATTCATTTTGCATTTTCAATTGTTTTTGCTGCATTATTCATTTTTTTGGCACAATATTGGAAGAAAACAACAATGTGGCAAGGTGCTGCATACGGGATTGTAATTTGGATTGCTTTCCATATTATTATTATGCCTGCAATGGGGACTGTTCCAGCAGCTTGGAACCAACCATTTGACGAACATTTTTCTGAATTTTTTGGACATATTGTTTGGGCATGGTCAATCTATGCAGTTGCAGTTTGTTTAGCGAAAAACGAAAAGAAAAACAAGTTAGAGAATTTATAATTACTAAGGTTCCATGGGAGTTGCAACGAAGAAAGTATGTTGCTGCTCTTTTTTTATATATTACGTATAAAAAAAGCCTTAAAATTAGATATAAAGTAGTAAAATACACTTATAAAGAATCAGTCAAAAAAAACTGTTAAAAAGATATAATTAGTAAGCTGTAATTATTATATAGAGGGAGATATAGCGTGGAAAATAATAGATATAATGTTGGCTTGGATATTGGGACATCTTCAATCGGATTTGCTGTGACAGATGAACAAGATGAGTTAGTACAGGTTAAGGGAAAAAATTATATTGGAGTAAGACTTTTTAAGGAAGGTCAAACTGCGTCAGAACGGCGTAGCTTTCGAACAACACGTAGAAGACTAAAAAGGAGAAAATGGCGTTTAGGCCTTTTGGAGGAAATATTTGCACCATACTTAGCACAGGGGGATCCATATTTTTTAGCACGTATGAAGGAATCAAATATTTCACCACGAGATGAACGCAAAAAGTATTATGGTTCACTACTTTTTTCTGATGATACCGTTTTTTATGATAAATATCCAACAGTTTATCATTTGAGACATGCCTTAATGACAGAGGATAGAAAGTTTGATATTAGAGAAATTTATTTGGCTGTGCATCATATTATTAAATATCGAGGAAACTTCTTAATTAATACTTTGATAAATGAATTTTCTTCCAAAGCAGTTGATTTTAAGAAAGATGCTGATATATTAAACGATTTATTTGAGCAATTTTATATTTCTGATATTAACGATTCTTTTCAATTGAATACTGCTGACATGAATGAAATTAGTGAATTATTACTTGATAACTCCAAAACTAGACTTGACCGTCAGCGTGAAAGTTTAAAAAAACTAGCAAAAAAGGTAGATGATATATCTGTCGCTAAAAAGCATCAAAAAATTGCAACGGAATTCAGTAAGGCAATTCTGGGAAATAAAGCTAAATTTGATGTCATTTTAAATGTTACTACAGATAGTTCGAATGATTGGTCTTTTAAGTTAGAAGATGAGGATGCAGACGAAAAAATCGTCGTTTTGCTGGAAGAATTAAATACCCCACAGCAGGAAGCTTTGAATATTATTCATCAATGGTATTCACAGATTTCCTTGAACGGAATTGTTCCCGATGGAAAATCGATTTCAGAAGCAATGATTAGTAGCTATGAACTACATAAAGAGCATCTAGCACTTTTAAAACAGCAGATTAATAATACTAAAGATAAAAAGAAAGCACATGGTTTACATGAGGCATATAACGAATATGTACATGGAAATAATAACAAGAAACTAAATCAAGCAGATTTTTATTCTAAGGTTAAGCAAAATCTAGAATCATCTTTGATTACGGATGAAATTCTAGAATTGATTAATGCTGAGAATTTTATGCCTAAACAGCGAACATCTGCTAATGGTGTGATCCCACATCAGTTACATCAGCAAGAATTAGACAGAATTATTCAAAATCAAGCAAAGTACTATCCGTTTTTGGCAGAAACTAATCCGAATGAAAAACGGAGTAAGGTTGCAAAGTATAAATTGGATGAGTTAGTAGCCTTTCGTGTGCCATATTACGTTGGACCGCTTATTACAGCAACTGACCAAAAGAAAACTTCAGGGAAAGAATTTGCTTGGATGGTACGTAAACAGCCTGGTAGAATCACACCATGGAATTTTGATGAGAAAGTTAACAAAATGGAGTCAGCAAATACTTTTATTCGACGTATGACAACAAAAGACAGTTATCTAATTGCAGAAGATGTTTTACCTGATGAAAGCCTTCTTTACCAGAAGTTTAAAGTGTTGAATGAATTAAATAACTTGCGAGCTGATGGGCGTAAACTAAAAGTTTCTGTTAAGCAGAAAGTTTTTAAAGAGTTATTTCAGCAACAAAAAACTATTACAATAGTTAAGTTACAAAATTATTTAAAAGCTGAGTGCAGCTTTTTAACTACTCCTGAGATTAGTGGCTTATCAAAACCAGAGCATTTTGTCTCCAGTCTAGCGACCTATATTGATTTAAAAAAAATTTTTGGCGAAGATATTGATAATCCTGCTAGACAAAATGACTTTGAACGTATGATTGAATGGGCAACTATTTTTGAAGACAAAAATATTTACAGTGAAAAATTAAATGAAATTAAATGGTTAAACGATAGGCAAAAAAAAGAATTAAAAAATAAAAATTACCATGGTTGGGGTAAATTATCAGCCAAGCTACTTAAAGGCTTAAGAGATTCTGATGAATGCTCAATTATTGAGCATATGTGGAATACTCAACAAAACTTTATGCAAGTTCAAGCTGAAGAAGATTTCGCACAACGAATTCAAGAAGAAAATAATCAGCATTTAAAAGGAAATACTTTAGAAGAAGTTTTGGCAGATGCCTATACATCTCCGCAAAATAAAAAAGCTATTCGACAAGTAGTTAAAGTTATTGAAGATATTCAAAAAGCTATGGGCGGAATAGCTCCGCAAAAAATATCAATTGAATTTACTAGAGCGCCCGAAGAAAAACCGCGTCGTTCTGTCGAGCGACAGCAGCAAATTGAAAAAATTTATAAAAGCGTTGCAAATGAGGTCGAGAACGCTGGAGTAAAGGATGAGTTACAACGTTTTTCTGACAGAAAACAGACTTTAACTGATAAATATTTCTTGTACTTTACCCAGCTTGGCAAAGATATGTATACTGGTAAGTCAATTAACATTGATCAGATTGGTAATTATCAAATTGACCATATTCTACCGCAAGCATTTATTAAAGATGATTCGCTTGATAATCGTGTTTTAGTGAGTGCAGCCGTAAATAATGGCAAATCTGATAATGTTCCCACAAAAAATGATAGGTATAAAGTGCGAGAACATGGGCAAAGACTGTATGATCAGGGGTTGATATCCAAACGAAAATTTAATAATTTGATAACTGATCCTGATTCTATTAATAAATTTACTGCAAGAGGATTTGTTAAACGACAATTGGTTGAAACAAGCCAAGTTATCCGACTAGTTGCTGAGTTTTTGTATAACAAATATCAGAGTAAAAGTGAGATCATTGAAGTTCGAGCTAAAATGAATTCACAGTTACGTAAGGATTTTGGATTAATCAAAAACCGAAATGTCAATGATTATCATCATGCCTTGGACGCCTATTTAACTACCTTTATCGGAAATTATCTTTATCGGCGTTATCCAAAATTGCGTGCATATTTCACTTATGGATGCTTTAAAAAGGTTGATGATTCCCAATTAAAGTATTTTAATTTTTTGCATGATATAGAAGATGATAAGAAAAAGATCATTAAGGATAATGATACAGGAGAAATTCTCTGGCATCGTGATGAAGGAATTGCACGATTTAAAAGAATTTATAATTTTAAATATATGCTGGTAACGCATGAAGTTTTGACTAGACAAGGTGCGATGTTTAAGCAAACTGTATACTCGGCCGCAGTAGCAGGAAGCAAAAAATTGATTCCTGTTAAAGAGGATCGACCAATTGATATTTATGGAGGATACACCAATAATAATGATGCTTTTCTGGCAATCGTTAAAGTTACTAAGAAAAAGCAATATATGGTAGTTGGTATACCACAAAGAGCAGTAGTTAAACTGAATGATGCCGCAAAGCAAGGTAGTAAAGCATACCAAAAAGTTTTATACAATGTTATAAAACCACAATTTATTAAGAAAAAGAAAGATAGAAAAACCGGTAAAATTACACAAAAGTTAGAGAATTTTGAAATCGTGGTTTCCAAAACTCTATATCGACAGCTGATTATTGATGGTGATCAGAAATATATGTTGGGAAGTTCAGCGTATAAATATAATGCTAAGCAACTGGTCTTATCTGAGTATGCATTGGAAGTTTTAGATAGAAGTATTTTTGAAAAAAAAGAATACACAACTGTTGATTTAGATAATGTTTACGATGAAATTCTTGCACAGGTAGACAAATATTTTTCTTTATATGACAAAAATAAATTTCGCCAGAAATTACATGAAAGTAGAAAGATTTTTACTGAATTACCAATAAATAATTTATTCTCAGGAACAAAATTATTAAAAAGCGGCAAACGTGAGACGTTGAATGAAATATTGGAAGGATTGCATGCAAATGCAACTAAGAAAGATTTAAAAAGCCTTAAATTTTCTACACCACTTGGAATGATACAGTATCCAAGTGGGATTATACTTTCGGAAAACGCAATTCTATGTTATCAATCTCCAACAGGAATTTTTGAGCGAAGAGTGACACTTAAAGATTTGTAGATGTATTAATAAAAAAGGAATCACTCCTCATTATAAGAGTGATTCCTTTTTTATGTACTGCCCACTAATAAAGTGGGTCAAAAGTTAAAACTCAACACTAAAGTGTTTTGTTTGATTTTAAAACAAGACGTTAAACCAATAATGTTAATCCGCTGGGAGCTACCCAGCGCCGTAATTATATAACACTATTATTATTTTGACAAGGAGTGGTTTTAAGATGGGATGGAGATCTGTTATCATTACACAACACGCAAAACTTTCATATGCTTCTCGCATGATGACTGTTCAGACTAGGGATGGAATTAATCAAATTCCTCTGGATGATATTAGCCTATTGTTGATTGCAACGACTCAAGCAGTAATAACTTCGGCATTGATCAGTCATTTGGCGGCACATGAAGTGAAAGTCATATTTTCAGATAGTATGCATGAACCGATTTGTGAAACAGTTAGTTACTATCCTAATAATCGCGATATCGATCTATTGACAACGCAGATTAACTGGTCTGTCCAAACACAAGAAATATTATGGACAAAAATAATTTTTAGCAAAATTAAAAATCAACTGAATGTTTTATCTTTATATAAAAGAGATATTACTGATATTGGTACAGAATTAGAGAAAATTGAAATTAATGACTTTACTAATCGAGAAGCAACAGTTGCCAGAAAATATTTTCCACTGCTTTTTGATACAAAATTTGTAAGGCGTAATAATTCACCAATTAATGCAGCCCTTAACTATGGGTATTCTATTTTATTATCGACGGTTAATCAAGAAGTGGTGACCAATGGGTATTTAACTTATATTGGTATCCACCATCATAGTGAAAATAATTCTTTTAATCTAAGCTCAGATTTGATGGAGCCGTTTAGACCAGTAATTGATTATTGGGTTGCTGGCCAAAGATTTGTTGAATTTACACCAGATATTAAGTATGGACTAGTAGAATTGTTAAGTCTAGAGATTAAATTCAATGGCAGAAAAATGCTTTTTAAAAATGCCATTATTGAGCATGTCAGAAATTCTTTAAAGTTTTTGAATGGTGAGAAAGATCATGTCGAAATTGAGGTGGAGTTAACAAATGAGGTACCAAATAATGCGGTTAATGATAATGTTTGATTTACCTGTAGAAACAAGTAAGCAGCGAAAGGACTATCGGAAGTTTAGAAAGTCATTAATAAATGAGGGCTTTATTATGGTGCAGTATTCCGTATATGTTAGAGTTTGTGTGAATAAAAAATCTGCTTTGTTCATGGAACATAGAATTGAAACATTTTTACCTGAGAGTGGACTGGTTCAATCATTGGTATTAACAGAGAAACAATATAATGATATGCACTTTCTGGTGGGGGCCCCTGTTGAGGATGTGCGTAATTCTTCAGATCGGACGGTGATTTTATGAAGATATCATACGCCACGCATAAATTGTTCAATATTGAGCGGGGGAAGATCAATGTGATTGCTACTGATAATCCGATAGTTTACCGAGATTTTATTCTAGGATGCAGAGATCAAAGTGACCTAGTAAAAGCTTATGATGATGAATTTAATGCAGTGGAAGTAACCGGGGCGATTGATTGGTTGGGAGACTTGATGATAACGCAGAATCTTGACAAGAAGTATTTGCCGGCTATTTTTAAAAAGATGTTCGCAGATATGCCAGATGAACAAAGAGGTAGAATTCATCTGGCAACTCAAAATCTGGATAACGCTATTCAAGAGGGTCTGTATTTAGCAGACTTTCCAATTAAGGTTACTTATGATTTTGATTTGAGAAAATCGTTAAAATTTGCGCATACACATTTTGATGATGATATTTTGAAACAACCATATGATATAATAAAAACAGTTCTTAAAATTCATCAAATATGTGAAATGAAATCATGTTTAACTATTTGTAATGTAGCTCATTACATAACAATTGAACAAATGGAAGATTTAGCAGCATTCCTACAAGACGTGATGTTGCCACTTGCTCTCATTGAATTCACAGATAATAAAGCAAATGAATTTTATAAAAATTGCAATTTTTACTATATTGACAAGGATTATGTCGATTGGTATGAATAATATTATTGTGTTGATACTTTCTTTGTGAGATCGTGATTAGAAAATAACGGTTTTAGAAAGACGTTAAACCAATAATGTTAGATCCAAGCGATGTGCCAGGAGCTGCATTCGGCTGGTTTTAGAAAGACGTTAAACCAATAATGTTAGATCCTTAGAAACGGAGAGATTAAAGGCGAAGTTAGTTTTAGAAAGACGTTAAACCAATAATGTTAGATCTAGGCAGCTAGTGAAAGCTGCTGGTTTTTTATGATATTCAAGTGCTTGGTTAACTGTAGCTACTAATCAGCTATCCTCCTATTTATATGCGAGCATCCTATGAATCTTTGGTTTATGTACTGAACTAAGATATACCCAAGTTTCATATTGAAGCTTAAGATAAGTGATATCAGCCCGCCAAGCACTAGTTTTTGGTTTGTTTTTAATCAGATTGGGGTGTGGTTCCCTATTTTTAATTTTTTAAATTCTTTAGGAATAACTTCAGTTCCATTATAATTTCAGCAATTTTGCATCTTTAATCTTGATGCAGGAGGTAATTCATAATTCTTCTGAAAGAGAACGAAACGAACTGATTTTTTTCCGTATTTTGCATCTTAATAACATAACACTCGCTTTAAAAACGCTGGTATATCGTTTCATATATAAAAACTCCTATGTTAGTTATTTAATTAGGTCATAAATGTCTAAGTATTTATATACCAAATATTAGGATAGAAATAATGTCTTGCAATGAGTTTTTAAAAAGTAATCATTTAAATGAAGAACGTAATTTTTAAGAACTTGAATCAATTTTGTTTAAGTGGTATGACTTAAATATTGAAATTGATTTAGACAGTAATACTTGGTGAAGTATTTGTCTTTTTGAAATCTTTATTGATAATGCTATAAAAAGCCAATGGAGGGATTAAGTTGAGTTTACATATTGATAAATTATCTGTCACAGATTCAAAAATTGAAGGGTTACAAATTATTAATGCTAAAATGGTAACTGAAGGTCGCGGTACTGTTCGTGAACTTTATCGTCAAAGCAGCTATTCAAGTTTTCTTCCAAATACTGTTTCTGCATGGAGTCAAGTGAATTTAACACGGACTCAACGCGGTGCAGTTCGCGGACTTCATGGTGAGGCAATGTCAAAGTTGGTAACAGTAGCCTATGGATCTGCTTATGGTGTTTATGTGGATACGAGAGTAAATAGTAAGACAATTGGGGCAGTTGTAACAGTTAAACTAACTCCAGGAGTCCAAGTATTTGTTCCACAAGGGGTCTGCAACGGATTTCAGGCACTTGATGAGAACACGGAATATTTGTATTTCTTTGACAACGAGTGGGCTCCAGGAATGTCTGGGGTTGCATTGACTCCGCTAGATGCTGAATTAGGTATTGAATGGCCAATCAGTATAGATCCAAATAATCGTGAGCAGATATCTGAAAAAGATTCGAAAGCACCGAGCTTGAGCGAAGTGCTTGCACTTCAATCCTCAAAGAAAAATAGTTAATGGGAGTGTTTCATAAGTTGGTAGAATTTAAACTTATGAAACACGTTTATACAAAATAATTAGCGAAACTGGGACAAAATTTAACGTTTGGCACATCCCCTACTAGAAAATAAATTAAATGATTGCTAATTTTTGTAGATAATTATTATTGAATTGAGTAACAAAAAAGTAACCTTACTTAACTGAAAAAAAGGAAGAGACTATCAAAAAATCATTTTGACCAATCTCTTCCTTTTTTTTGCAAAATATTTGTATTTGCAATCGATAGTGAGAATAGAACAAATTTAACTTTTGACTCAGTCTCCCCTTTTTTTGTTATAATGATAGAAATTAGAACCTTTGAATCCGATAATAAAAAGAGCGGTTTATCGAATTTGATTGGAGGAGAAATATGACTAAAAAACCAATTATTGGTATTTCAGGAAGCATCATCAAAGATCAGGGAGGAATATTTCCAGGCTACCAGCGTGCTTACGTAAATAATGATTATATTAGAGCTGTAAATAATAATGGGGGAGTTGCACTGATTTTACCAACAAGTCCAGCTGAAACGGCTAAGCAAATTATTGCCTCGGTGGATGGTTTGATTCTTTCAGGTGGGCAGGATGTGAATCCTTTTAATTATGGCGAAGAGATTCAGCAAAAATGTGGTGCAATTTTTCCTGAGAGAGACGATTTTGAATTTGCGTTGCTGGAAGCAGCTGAAACAAAAAAAATTCCGATATTGGGTATTTGTCGTGGTGCACAAATAATTAATGTTTATCGTGGAGGAAAATTATACCAGGATATTTCTTACCGTGCTGAGCATACATTGCGACATTTCCAACTTCAAGATCCGCCAATTTCAACGCACAAGATTGAAATTGCAGAGAATTCATTGTTGGATAGGGTTATTCAAAAAGACAGCTTGGTTGTTAATTCGTTTCACCATCAGTTGGTTAAATCTGTGCCACAGAGTCTAAAGATTACAGGAACCACTTCTGACGGTGTTGTAGAAGTCCTCGAAGACCCCAGCTTGGAGTTTTTTTTAGGAGTTCAATTTCATCCAGAAATGTTAATTGACAGTGTTAAAAGTGTAAACAAGATATTTCGAAAGATGATTGAAGTTTCAGCAAATAATTAAGGGAGATTGTCTGCGAGAACTAACAATTTAAAATTGGGGGAATCATCATGAAAAAGGGGAAAAAGACAGCTTTATTATTAACAATATTGATGGCAGGCTTACTAACTGCATGTGGAGGTCAAAAGCAAGCAGCAAATTCTAGTAAAAAAGCAACTTCAGAGCAGACTTCAGTAAAAAAGCACTCTAAATCTTCACAAAAGAGCAGCAGTGAAAAAAGTTCTGCTGTTGAGTCAACATCAACATCTTCTAGTCAAGGACTGACTAGCTCGAGTACGACAACATCAAATTCAACTGCATCTAATAGCAACAATTCATCTACGGTAACTAGGTTGAGTGTTTTTAATCAGCAACTACGTAATGCTCTAGGAAATGTTATCTTACCAACTACTGATGGGTTAGAAAATGGGAGCAATAAATTAAATGTGCGCTATGAAGGAAATCAAGCTAATTATACAATCAGTTATAGTGTGGGGAATACCGCGTATCAATTAAATGATGAAGCAGTATCAAAAGAAATTCCTTATGTTCAGTTTAAAAAAACATCATATGGAACTTCAAGTGAAGCGAGTGCGCAAATTGATTATATTAAACAAAATGATTTAAATGGTTTGCCTACCATAGATTTAGGGCACAACATAACAGGGTATAAAGATGCAGGCGCAGGGCAGAGATATCTTTCGTGGTATGAAGGAAATTGGTCGTTAACAGTCCATGCAACGGCTGTCAATCAACAAGATCCTAAGACTTTGGCCGTTCAAATAGTGAATATGCTAGAGTCCTACAGATTACCAGCACCTTCGCAATATGGGGTAATTAAAGCGGATGTGAATAGTTCATATGGTAGTCGTAATCAATTAATTATGTGGCAGCAAAACAATGTGATATATCAGTTAAACGCACATGATATTACAACGGCTATCAAGATGGCGGCTAGTATGAAATAATAATTTTAATATCAATAAAGAAGTAAGAAAAATAATAATTAAAGATCTTTTTCAAATTTTATCCATATTTACTTAATATTTGTGTGTTATTTTAAGAATATAAGACAGTATGGAAAAATCAATTCTTAATTTTGCGAAGTGAAAATATCAAATTAGCAGTTGAAGGAATGAACAATATGGAAATATATGGTGCTTATGGCAAGTATCTTCCAGAAATAAAAAACGAAATTATGCACAAAATCAGCGAGCTTAGTCATCAAATTGAAAAACGAGATGAAGAGAAACTATACGAACATCTAAGTGGCAGAGTTAAACAAGAAGAAAGTATGATTGAGAAATGTCAGCGAAAAGGTTTGGATCTGACCCCTAGAAGTGCACTTAATGATTGTAAGGATGCAATTGGGATTAGAGTTGTATGCAACTTTATTGATGACATTTACAAATTAGTTGGTCTTTTAAAGGAACAAGACTGGTGTGATGTAATTAAGGAAAAGGATTACGTGTCAAAGTCAAAACCCAATGGCTATAGAAGTTATCACTTAATTATAAAATTTAATACTTCATATCCAGATATTAATGGGCATGTTCCAGGTGATTATTATGCAGAGATTCAGTTGAGAACGATTGCCATGGACTCCTGGGCTAGTTTAGAACATGAATTGAAGTATAAACATAATATTAAGAATCCAGAGCAAATTCCTGAAAGCGCTTCTAATGAAACAGGAGAAACAATAAAACGAATATCCAAGATAAAAGAAATGGGATACGAAATAGCGCTTGATGATGTAGGAATGGGGATGAATACACTGGCATTTGTATTAGCAAATACTAATCACATAAAAAGATTAAAATTATCAATAGTGCCCTTTAAGACACTGAGTATGGAATCATTGGTATTATTAATTAAATTTTGGAAGTTAGTTGCTAATGAAGCAAAGGTAGAACTTGTAATTGAAGGAATTGATTCTGAAAAAATGAGAACAATGGTTCATCAAGCAGGCGTTAAAATGCAACAAGGCTTTTTGTGGAAGAGCCAATTTATATTTCTATATTAAAAAGACTGTAGAATTTTCTACAGCCCTTTTTTAATATTATACTGATTTTGAGTTGGCTTAGTTATTGCGATGCGTCCTCCAAAATATTAAAGACATAATAATCAAGAAAATTGCACCAACAATTACAGAAACTCTAGTTTCAGGATTGAAGAACATAAATAATAAAGTTAGAGATAATGCTAAAATTGCGAAGTAGCTACTGAAAGGATATAACGGTAATTTGAAGGGGTGATCCGTTAACTCATTTTTTTTTATTTTACGGAATTTCAATTGACTAAATAAGATTACAAACCAAGGTACCATTCCAGGTAAGACACTGGAACTATAGACCAAAACGAAAATGTTAGAACTACTTTTAACAAAATAAGGCAAAATTTCATTTAATAATAATCCAAGTAAAATCCCTGTAGAAATTGTGAGAACTGGTAAAACTGGAACACCTTTGGAAGATA
This sequence comes from Liquorilactobacillus hordei DSM 19519, assembly GCF_019443985.1. Taxonomy (NCBI): domain Bacteria; kingdom Bacillati; phylum Bacillota; class Bacilli; order Lactobacillales; family Lactobacillaceae; genus Liquorilactobacillus; species Liquorilactobacillus hordei. The sequence goes on along the minus strand of NZ_CP049303.1, from coordinate 2,102,290 downwards.
ATCTTGTGAACTTATCATTAATTTCTTTTTTTAGACCAAGGGTATAAAGCATTCGACTTGAGCTGAATATTCCAGAATTGCAACCAGACATTGCGGCAGTTACAAGCACAAAATTGATGATGGCTGCAGCGGCTGAAATTCCTACGCGTGAGAAAGTTTCGACAAATGGTGAACCAACATTAGCAAGCTGATTCCATGGATAGATTGTGACAATGATAAAAATTGAACCAATATAAAATAATAAGATGCGGGCAACAATCGACTTAATTGACTTAATAACTGTGACTTGGGGATTCTTAGCTTCACCTGCAGTAATTCCAATGACTTCAACCCCTTGATAGGAGGCAATTACTATTGAAAGCGCGAAGATAAATCCTTTAAATCCACCTGTAAAAAAGCCACCGTGAGACCATAAATTAGAAAAGCCAAGTGGATGCCAGTTATTTCCTAAACCTAATAGGATTACGAGGGCTCCCAAAATTAGCATAAAGATAATTGTTAAGACCTTAATCAGTGCAAACCAAAATTCTAGTTCTCCATATGCTTTTACAGAAACAAGATTTGCAATACATAGTGTAACAATTACAATTGTTCCTGAGATCCAGTCTGGAAGATTGGGCCACCAATAATTTAAATATTGGCCAACAGCGATCACTTCACTGATACCAACTACTAGGTATTGAAAGACGTTACTCCAAGCAGTAAGGTAACCTGCAAGAGGATGAATATATTCCGAAGCATAATTTGCAAAAGAACCCGTTGAAGGGTCAACATAAAGCATTTCTCCTAGTGCACGCATTACTATGTATAGCACTAATCCGGCTAATCCATACGCTAATAAGACAGATGGACCAGTCCACTTGATTGTAGCGGAAGATCCCATAAACAGCCCAACTCCAATCGTTCCTCCTAGTGCGATCATCTGCATTTGACGCGAAGATAAAGCACGATTTAATTCTTTGTTGTTTCTTTTCACTATGTACACTCCTCTTACAGAAAAAAGCCACGACAAAAAATTTTGCCACGGCTTTTTTCTGCTAATTTACGCAATAAATGCGTATTATCAATTAACCATGTGTGACTAATTAAATCTTGATGATGTTAAACGATTGTAAAACAAAATAATTTATAGCTGGAAATTACTTTTAATCACGATTAAGAAAATTAAAAATATATCTTTCTCATAATAAATTAATAAACTAATTTTAACTTATTTACTATGAAAATACAATGCTATAGAAAACTTTGCTTCCTTAATTGTTTGCTATATGGAAGGCACTTTTTATAAAGTAAATTGAATAGCAATAGATACTTATACCACTTGACAAGTAGTTTCAAAATGTTACTTTTGAATAGTATTTTAATAAGATTAATTAGGATTTATGGAGAATAAAGATGACAGATAAAAGGCAGCTTACATTAATGAGCGTCATGCTCATGATATTTACTTCGACTTTTTCATTCGATAACACATCGATTGCGTATTACACTATGGGGGATGCTGGGATTATCTGGTACATCTTGGCTGCTCTTTTCTTTTTTGTACCATCAACACTAATGTTTTCAGAATTTGGGGTCGCAATGCGTGATGAACCTGGTGGAGTTTTCTCGTGGTTAGAAAAGTCTTTAGGACTAAAATGGGCATTCATCGGAGGCTTCATATGGATTGCATCTTGGATAATTTTAACAGTTTCAACTGTTTCTAAGATTTGGATAATGCTATCTACAACAATTAGTGGGGCGGATAAAACAGGACAATGGCATGTTTTGGGTCTGAATTCAACTGAGACAATTGGTTTAATCAGCATAATATTTATTATTGTTGTCACAGCTATCTCCTCAAGAGGATTAGATAAGGTATCTGGATTGGCTGCAATTGGGGGAATAGCAGCAATTGTTTTGGTATTGTTTTTTATATCGGCAAGTCTTTTTTTTCTTGTTCTGAATGGTTTCAAGCTCGCAGAACCAATTAACTTTCCTAAAAGTTTCATTGAATCGCCTCGACCAAGCTATCAGTCAACTAGCCAAATGATTTCTTTTTTGATATATGCTGTCTATGCATATGCTGGAATTGAAGCACTAGGTGGTATTTCGGATAAAATGAAAAATTCAAAAAGAAATTTTCCAATTGCATTAGGTATAAGTGCATTATTGATTGCATCAGCTTATGCGCTTATCATTTTTCTATGGAGCACATCTGCGAATTGGCATGAAGTGTTTCAGAGAAAAGGTGTGAATTTAGGTAATACAACCTATGTTTTGATGAGTAATTTGGGATATAGTATTGGGAATACGGTTGGTTTATCGGCCAATCAATCCGAAAAACTCAGTTTCTTTTTCGCTCGCTTTGGTTCTTTTACAATGTTGCTAAGTTATTTAGGATCATTTTTTGTGATTGTTTATATGCCAATAAAATCATTTATTCTTGGTACTCCCAAAAAATTATGGCCAAAGTCACTTCCAGCACTTAATCGTTTCGGAATGCCTAGTAATGCTATGTGGTGGCAGGCATTGATTGTCTGTGTGTTAATCGCATTAACATCATTTGGGAATAATTCTGCAAAAGCTTTTTATGAAATTTTAACTTTAATGGACAATGTCTCGTCTACTTTGCCTTATTTATTTTTGGTGAGTGCTTTTATCTTTTTTAAGCACAATCAAAAAATTGCGAAACCCTATGAGATTTTTAAAGTTAAATGGAAATATGTGACGATAGTAGTGATTGTTAATTTTGTTCTTTTACTAGGAGTTGGATCGACAATGGTTGATGCAATTACAACTCAGAATTATTTGAATCTTTTTTTAGAATTGATTGGGCCAGTTCTTTTTGGAATTATTGGCTATTGGTTGTTTATATTGTATGAGAAACGTACAAAAAAAGTTGAAAAATAATCTTTTTTTTAGTTGACAAGTAGTTTTTTAAGTATTAGAATCTCATTAAGCTATTAGAACGATATTAATAATCTTATGAGAAGAAGAGTAGCTAATGTTAATTTTTTACAGAAAGTCTGACATTGCTGAGAGCAGATATTAGTTAAGTTAGTGAAGATGAACTTTGAGATAGAGATATTTGGTAGATCGCTGAATATTCGGTAGGAACCGTTAGCTTCCCAAGCATAGTATCCATTATGTGCTGATGAGACACTTTTTTAAGTGTGAACAAGGGTGGTATAGCGCTAATTCGCCCCTTATCTGTTTTTTATAAGCAGATAGGGGGCTTTTTTGTTGTTTTAATAGGCTAAAGTTGATTATGAATTAATGGAAGGTGGATTTTAATTATGGTTAAAACAGCTACAAAGTTACATTACGATATTGTGGGAAGCTTTTTGAGACCTACTGAATTAAAAAAAGCTCGTGAAGAATTTTTTAATAAGAAAATTACTGCAGAAGAATTACAAGAAGTTGAGAATGACTTAATTCGAGAATTAGTGGAAAAAGAAATAGAAAGTGGTTTGAAAATTGTAACAGATGGAGAATTTAGAAGAAGTTATTGGCATCTAGATACATTTTGGGGTTTTGCAGGGATTGAGCATGTCATTCCTAGTCATGGATATTTATTTCATGATGAAGAAACTAGAGCCGATTCTGCAAGAGTTATTGGTAAAATTGAATTTAAACCAGATCATCCAGATTTGTTAGCTTATAAATTTTTAGAAGAATTGGTTGAAAAAAATGATGAGATAACTGCACGTCAAAGTATTCCAGCACCTGCACAATTTTATTCGGAACTTGTAAGAGACGAGGAAAATATTAAAGCTTTGAGAAAAGTTTATCCGGATGAAGATGGGTTAATCGCTGATATTGGAAAAGCATATCGTGAATTAATTCTTGCATTATATGAAGCAGGTTGTCGAGATGTAAAGCTAGACGATTGTACTTGGGGAATGGTGGTTGATAATAATTACTGGGCTACTCGTGCAGGCAAAGGACTAGATCGACAAGAGATTCAAAAAAAGTATTTGGCGGCTAATAATGCGGCATTGATTGATCTCCCAGATGATTTAAGAATTAGTACTCACGTCTGTCGAGGAAATTATCATTCAACGTGGGCAGCTTCAGGTGGTTATGCTCCAGTTGCCGATTACTTGTTTGCAAAAGAAGATGTTTCTGCTTTTTATCTTGAATTTGATGATGATCGTTCAGGAGACTTTGCACCACTAGCTAAGGTTCCAGAGGGAAAGGATGTTGTTTTGGGATTGGTAACAAGTAAACACCCAGAGCTTGAATCAGCAGAGTCTTTAATTGCCAGAGTAAAGGAAGCTACACAATATGTACCGCTAGAACATCTTAAGTTGAGTACACAATGCGGTTTTGCTTCAACGGAAGAAGGAAACAAGTTAACACCAGAGCAGCAGTGGGCCAAAATAAAATTGGTAGTTGATACAGCAAAGCAAATTTGGAAATAAGAGATTTAAAAAAATAAAAATGTGTAATTTTGAAAATAGAAGCAAATATAAATGAAATTGGAGGATTTATTATGACAAAACAAAACTTACATTTTGAAACATTACAGGTACATGCTGGACAAAAAGTTGACGAAACAGGGGCACGTGCTGTACCTATTTATCAAACAACCTCGTATGTATTTAAAGATGCTGCTCAGGCAGCGGCGCGCTTTGCACTTAAAGATCCTGGTAATATCTATAATCGTCTGACTAATCCGACAACTGCAGTTGTTGACGAACGTGTTGCAGAATTAGAGCACGGAACCAGTGGCGTGACTCTAGCAACTGGGGCAGCAGCTATTACAGCGGCAATTACTAATGTTGCAGGACAAGGCGATGAAATTATTTCTGCAGGTACAATTTATGGTGGGACTTATAATCTGTTTAATGTAACACTTCCAAAACTGGGAATTAAAACCCATTTTGTGAATCCAGACGACCCTAATAATTTCGCAAAAAATATAAATGAACATACGAAAGTAATTTATGTTGAAACAATTGGTAATCCAGATATTAACTTGATTGATCTTGAAGAAATTGCAAAGATTGCGCATGAACATGGAATTTTAGTTATCTCTGATAATACATTTGCTTCACCATACTTGTATCGACCACTTGATCATGGGGCAGATATTGTAGTAGAATCTGCAACTAAATTTATTGGTGGACATGGAACAGCAATGGGCGGAGTAATTGTAGAAAATGGTAAATTTAATTATCAAAAGAGTGGTAGATATCCTGAATTTACAACACCAGACCCACAATATAACGGGCTAGTTTTTGCTGATTTAGCGGGTGGCGCATTTACCACAAAGGTCCGTGCTGAAGGCTTGCGTGATACTGGGGCAGCTATAAGTCCATTTAATTCTTTCTTGTTACTTCAAGGACTAGAAACGTTATCACTTAGATTAGAGCGACATGTTGAAAATACTAGAAAAATTATTGCATTCTTACAAAAACATCCAAAGGTATCATGGATTAAATATCCTGAATTAACAGATAATAAATATAATGAATTAGCAAAAAGAGATTTTCCAAATGGAGTGGGTTCTATCTTTACATTAGGACTAACTGGCGGAGAAAAAGCAGGAAAAGAATTGATTGAAAAGCTTGAAATTTTTTCATTATTGGCTAATGTCGGAGATGCTAAATCATTAATTATTCATCCAGCGTCAACAACACATGCACAGTTGAACGAAGAAGAGCTGGAAAAGGCTGGAATTACACCAGATTTAATCAGAATTTCAGTTGGAATTGAAAATGCTGAAGACTTGATTGCGGACCTCCAACAAGCATTAGACAATATTGAGTAATAGTTATGAGAGAGAATGAAAGGCGGTAAAGTTGAATAATCAGTTAACAAGAAAACGGGCAATTATTGAAACATTGCCTACCGTCCTTGGTTATATTGGAATTGGGATCACTGTTGGAATTGTTGGACGCGCTGCTGGGCTAAACGTGTTAGAAGTAGTATTGATGTCAATGATTACGTACGGAGGATCTGTCCAATTTGTGATTATTGGTATGATTATCAACCATAGTGAGTTACTGCCAATTCTTTTGGCAACATTCTTAGTTAATGCAAGAATGATTCTAATCAGTATGTCAGTTGCACCTTATTTAGAACAAGAATCAGTTTTTAAAAATATATTGTTAGGCTCGTTATTAACAGATGAAACATACGTGTTAAGCATGAATAAAATTAATTATACAAAGAAGAGACTAAATTTCGAATGGCTTAATATCAGTAACTTGATAGCATATTTCACGTGGGCAATTGCTTCATTTACTGGGGCCTTGGTAGGTAATTACGTAGAGACACCACAGAAATTTGGCTTAGACTTTGCCTTAATTGCAATGTTCATTGGGCTATTGTATCTACAAATTATCAGTGAAAAAGAAATCAAAATTGGATTACAAGTACTGGTTATTATGTTCACACTATTTATAATGTATTTTGGATTAATTTTTGTTTCTGCAAACATACTGGTTTTATTGGTAACAATCTTGGGTTGTTTATTTGGAGTGATAATGAAAAATGTATTCTTTTGATTATGTATTAAAAATTATTATATGCTCTGGATTTGTGGTTTGGTTGTCTAAAATCTTTCCTCTTGTGATTCTGAAAAAGTATCGTTTGAATGAAAAAATAATTAACTTTTTAAGTTTTGTTCCAATTACGATCATGTCTGCACTGTGGTTTGAGAGTTTATTTGTTCAACATTTAGGTCATCTACCAAGTTTAAACTTTGAAAACTTGGTAGCTTCAGTTCCAACGGTTTTAAGTGCAATTTTAACTAAGAGTCTTTTGGTTGTGGTTGTAGTTGGTGCGATTTCCTTAGCACTTATCAGATTTTTTGGAGTATAGTTGATGGATTAATGAGGAAACAAAAAAGAGTGTGAATGTGACTTATAAAATACGTTTATTTACAAAAGAATAGAAGAAGAGGCTGGGCCAAATTTAAATTGGGCTCAGCCTCTTCTTCTATTTTCATAACTATTCAACTGGAATAGTAAATTGACTATTGTATAAATCAGCATAAAATCCATTTTGTTTCATTAATGAGTTATGATCTCCAGTCTCGACAATGGATCCGTGATTCATTACTAGTATATTATCTGCATCACGAATCGTAGAGAGACGGTGAGCGACTACAAAACTCGTACGATTATTAAGTAATCGTTCCATGGCTTTTTGAATAAGAATTTCTGTTCTTGTATCAACTGAACTAGTTGCCTCATCCAAAATTAAGATGTCTGGATTAGCCAAAAAGGCGCGTGCAATTGTCAAAAGCTGACGTTGACCTTGAGAGATATTCGATGCTTCTTCATTTAGAATCGTTTGATAGCCTTCTGGTAATTGGCGAATGAATGTATCAGCATGTGCAGCTTTAGCAGCTTTGTAGACCTCTTCTTCTGAAGCATCTTCACGTCCATATTTGATGTTATCGTAAATCGAACCGGTAAAGAGCCAAGTGTCTTGCAAGACCATTGCAAAATGTGAGCGGACTTCTTCACGTGAGAGATTTCTTGTATCATGACCATCAAGCTTAAGTGAACCACTCTTGATATCATAGAACCGTTCAAGTAGGTTAATTAAAGTTGTTTTCCCCGCTCCAGTAGGACCGACAATAGCAACTTTTTCACCAGATTTGACTGAAAGATTCATATCTTTAATTAGAATTTCACTGTTGTTGTAGCCAAAATCAACATGTTCAAATTTTACTTTAGCAGTGTTATGTGTTTCATCAGCAATGTCAACACTTGTCTCTTCCATCTCATCTTCATCCAATACTTGGAAAATACGTTCAGCAGATGCAACAGTTGCTTGAATAGTATTAGCTAAATTAGCGAGTTGCGTAATCGGCTGGGTGAACTGGTTAACATATTGTAGAAAGGCTTGAATATTACCAAGTGTAATTTGACCATTCGCCACCTTTAAACCACCAACAATAGCTACAAAAACGTATCCAATGTTAGAAACGAAGTTCATAAGCGGCATAATTAATCCAGAAATAAATTGTGCTTTCCAGGAAGAACGGTAGTAGTTATTATTTTGATTTTTAAATGTTTTGATGCTTGATTTTTCCTTGTTGAAAGTTTTAACCACAGTATGTCCAGAAAAACTCTCTTCGATTTGATCGTTAAGCAACCCCAAGCTTTTTTGCTGGGCTGCAAAGTATTTTTGCGATCGAGGTGCTACCAATGAAATCACAAGTACACCAAGCGGAACTGTGATACAAGCTATCAAGGTCATTTCCCAACTAATTGAAAGCATCATGAATAAAACACCTACGAAGGTAACGGCACTAGTGACAATTTGTGCAAGACTCTGTTGGAGTGTTCCAGCAATATTATCCATATCGTTAATTGCACGAGACATGATATCTCCATTGGAGTGGGTGTCATAGTATACAATCGGAAGCCTTTGTAGCTTCGATTTAAGATCCTGCCGTAAGCGGAAAACGATTTTTTGTGAGATATTAGCCATAATCAATTGTTGAAAGAAGGATAGAGCGGCTGAGAAAATGTACATGATGCCAACGGTCAATAAAATTGTTTTAATTTTTGTAAAATCAATAGGAAGAGAACTGATATGTTGTCCAGCCTTGATTTCTTTATAACCTTTGAGAAAACCATTAAAAATAGTAGTAGTAGCTTCTCCCAAAATTTTAGGGGAGATAATCTGGAAAACTACAGATCCAATTGCAAACAAAATAACAATAAAAAGGAACCATTTCCAAGGTGCCATGTATTTACATAAACGCCAAGTTGTTTGCCAAAAATTCTTTGGTTTTTCTGTTGCTTTGCCAATATTACTTGCGGGTCCACGACTAGCCATTAAATATCCTCTCCTTTCAATTGTGATTTGATAATTTCTTGGTAAGTAGGGTTAGATTTTTTTAGTTCATTGTGTGTTCCATGTCCAACATCTTTACCTCCATCAAGAACAATAATTTGATTTGCGGTTGTGACTGTTGCAATTCTTTGAGCAACGATAATGACAATACTATGACTGATTTTATTATCATTGGCGAGAGCTTTTCGTAGTTTTGCATCTGTCTTAAAGTCAAGTGCAGAAAATGAATCATCAAAGATATAGATAGCAGCTGGCTTTATAAGTGCACGGGCAATTGCTAGACGTTGACGTTGTCCCCCAGAAAAATTAGCTCCATTATGTTCAACAACAGAATCTAACCCACTGTCAAGTTCCTTGACGAATTCAGTTGCCTGAGCGACTTCAAGTGCATGCCACATTTCTTTTTCAGTTGCATCTGGCTTCCCGACTTGCAAGTTACTGCGGATCGTTCCTTTGAATAAGAAAGCTTTTTGTTGCACGAAGGAAACTTGTTCATGAAGTTGACTTTGCGGTAACTTGGAAATATCAATACCATTAAGCCTAATCTTACCTGATTCAATATCGTATAATCGTGGAATCAAATTTATCAAGGTCGACTTACCTGCTCCAGTTCCACCTATGATTGCAAGTGTTTGTCCGGAATGCAGGTTGAGATTAATTGATTCAAGTGCACGACGTTCAGCATGAGCATAACGAAAATTAACATTTTTAAATTCAAGTGAGATCTCAGAGTTATTTAAAACAGTTGGTTGTGGATCCTCTTTAATTGAATATTCAGTATCTAAAACTTCTTGAATACGAACAGCGGCAGCCTGTGCTCTGGGGATAAAAACAAAAACCATGGAGAGCATCATAAAACTAAACAAAATCATTGCAGCGTATGTCATAAAAGAAACTAGATTCCCGACTTCCATTGACTGCTTGGCAATTAGGTTAGCCCCAATCCAAATAATTCCGATATTAGTTCCATTTAAAATCAATGTCATAACTGGAAACATCAAGGATACCAAGCTGAAAGCCTTAATAGCAGTATTTGTGTAAGATTTATTGGCATCTTCAAAGCGAGTCTGTTCGAAATTATCTTGTCGAAAGGCGCGTACAACACGAACACCAGTCAATCCTTCACGGAAAACAAGATTAATGCGGTCAATCTTATTTTGTAGACTACTGAATAGCGGTCCAGCTAAAGACATAACAATTCCAATTGCAATTGCCAATAGCGGAAGTGATACGAGAAAAACAATTGTTAATTTTTTTTCACTAAGATAAGCCATTATGATACCACCAATTAACATTGCAGGTGCCTGTAGCATCATCCGTAAAATCATGACTGTCACATTTTGAATTTGTAAAACATCATTGGTTGTTCTTGTAGTAAGTGAAGAAGCACCAAACTTATCAACTTCGTGACTTCCAAATTTAAGAACTTTTTCAAATAATGCATTGCGCAATTTAGTACCAAGCTTTTGAGCTTGCGTTGATGCGAAAAAAACATTTCCAGCGGCAGCCAGAATTCCAATCAGGGTGATTCCTAACATTTTCGCGCCTACCTGCCAGATGTAGTTTGTGTTTCCAGCGGCTACACCTTTATTAATCATATCGGAAGTGAGTGTTGGCAAAGTAAGATTGCAAAAAACCTGAATAATCATAAAGAATGCAGCAGCTAGAACGGGCCACTTTTCTAAACGAGTGCGAACAATTTTATACATAATCGACCTCCATAACATCTAAATCAATTTATTTTGTAACTCCATATTGAAGCCAAGACAGCATTTTAAGACAGCTTTTTTGAACTGCGGTGACAGAAAGCGGATCTTTTCCTTGATGATGGTGAAAGTAGCCACCAACAGACTTAAAGAAAATATTCAACATTAAACTAACTAAATCACGAAATTCTTCAAATGATTCAATGTGTAAGTGAGTTAGATCAGTCTGTGCATATAATGTTTGAATTAATTGATGCATACTCCCGTGACCTAGCACTTTTTGAAGACGAAAGTCATGGGCTTCAATCATTGTTCGATAAAAATCAGAATGATCCCCCTCTAAAACATCCTTAATGGTTTCTTTGAAGAATTGCTTAGACGCTTCAAATAAATCTCCTTCATTCTTTTCTAAAAGAGCCAGATAAAGTTCATTTTGCTCATTTTGAATTTGTCCGACAAAATAGAGGTAGCAATCTAATTTATCATTGAAATATTGATAGAAACTTCCGCGGGGAATACCAGCAAATTCAATAATTTCACTGATTGCAGAATCATCAAAGCTTTTCCTAGAAAATTCATGGCTAATTGCGGCGAAGAGCCTTGCTTTTTTTTCTGGGATAAGATTAAAAAAAGTATCCTTGGGCATTATTCTATCCTCCTTTATGACGACCTGTCATGTGACAATGTGTCATTATAGTTCATTTTAAAAAAAACACAAGTATATCTTAAAATAATAAGAAACGTTAAAGATGCAGAATTAATTTACGCTTTTTTTAAAGAATCTAATGTAATAAATATTGTGCACTAAGAAAGTTTCTTATCTATATAAATTATTTTTGATTAGTTATTGAATATTTTTTTGGATGTGCTAAAATTAGTTCAACTTAATTGATAGTGATTCTCAATTAAAAAGGGAGGAATATTTATGAAAAAAAGTTTATTTTTCTGTTAATGCTTACATTTGCCTTTTTTACGTTGGCTTTTAAGACGGCACGTATCAATGCAGATAGTGTAAAAGTCTTACCAACGGGTACATATACATTGAATGTTGGGTATTATAAAGATGAAGCTACAACCTCTGCTTCGTCAATGGATAACATGTGGGGTACATCTGTACAACTTGTTGTTGATTCAAGCAATGCGGCAAAATTAATTTTTTCTCAAGTGTCAGGTATGTCGATAATGACCGCTGCTAATTTCGATGGACACTCATTAGTTGAAAAAAGTGAAGGAAATACTGGTACATGGACGGCTAGCTTATCGTCTCAAGAAGCGTTGACTTTAGTTAATAGCGGTGTGTATTTAGCAGATGTAAGTTATAGTTCTGGTGGATATAATGGAAATCCTAGTTTTTATGTAAAAATTAATAGTGGTGTACCTGATGCAATTACTAAGACAACTTCTGATGCAGATTCGTCAAGCTCCAGCTCAGCAAGTTCATCATCGAGTTCGGCAAGTTCAAGTAGCACATCAAGCTCTAATGCAACTTCAACAAGTTCAAGTGCAGCAAGTTCAAGTAGCACACCAAGTTCTAACGCAACTTCAACAAGTTCAAGCAATGTATCAAGCTCTAATGCAAGTTCAATAAGTTCAAGTGGGGCTGTGCCATAAGTCCCTAAGTGAAAGAGCTTCACCAGAGAAAGTAATGATTTTTCTGGTGAAGCTCTTTTGGTATAATTAAAAATAAAAAAGCACTGGTTGGAGCCAGTACTTTCAAAAACAATACCCCTATAGAAAGGATAATCAAAATGTACAATAATTATAACATAAATCAGACTGTACTTAGTATTAAAACTGACTGGGAGCCAAAAGAAAATCATCCTGCACGGATGATTAATCAAATAGTTGAAGACCTTAAAATTAATGATCCTTACATCTTTGGACGACCGCGTAAGTATGATCTGCGTGTACTTTTAAAATTAATTTTGTTTGCGTACACAAAAGGTATCTTTAGTAGTCGCCGTATTAATACGTTGGCAGAAGAGAATTTGGCAGCCCGTTGGCTGACACAAGAACAGGTTCCAGCCTACCGAACAATTTGTCGTTTTAGAATTTCAGATGAAGTTGAGAGCTTGATTAATCAATGTATTCTAAAACTAACCAAATATCTGAAACAAAACAATTTTATTGATGAAGTTACTTTTATTGACGGGACTAAAATTTTAGCTGATGCCAATAAATATAGTTTTGTTTGGCGTAAGAATACGATTCGTTTTGACAAGCTTAATCGCTCTGCGATTATAACCCTTCTGGAAGAATTAAATGACGCTAAGTTTAAGTGTCAGCTCCCAGCAGAGACAGATCTTACTTTAGAAATGCTTGATGAAATTACCTTGCGGTTAGAAAATGACTTGAAAGATTTGAATAAAAAGATTGAAAAAGAACATATCTCTCCAAACCCAGACAAGTCAAGGCGTCGAAAACTAAAATCTTTAAAACGAAAACTTAAGTTACGGCAAACTAAATTATTAGCTCATAAAATACAAACCAGAATTTATGGTAAAAGAAATAGTTATTCAAAAACAGATCATGATGCAACTTTCATGCGTGTTAAGGAAGATCCAATGCTCAACGGACAGCTAAAACCGGCTTATAATCTACAAATCGCCACAAGTAAACAATTTGTAACTGCCTTCGGCATTTTTCAAAATCCAGGAGATACCAAAACATTAATTCCTTTTTTACAGCAACAAAAAGCAGCTGGAACTTTAGGTAAGTATATTGTGGCTGATGCAGGATACGGTTCAGAATCAAATTATCGATATCTCGAAGATGAATTACCTGAACATACAGCGTTAATTCCATATGGGACAATGTTAAAAGAAAATAGTCGCAAATGGAAAAGTGATGACCGTAAGGTCATGAATTGGGCGTATCATCCTAAAGACGATTATTTTATTGATCTGCAGGGAGTTAGATTTAGTTTTTATGCTTACCGTAAGCGCAAAGATAAGTACGGATTTGTACGTGAATTTAAAGAGTATCAGGCAAACAAATACGATAACGATTTTAAAATTGATCACCGAGCATTCACTAAAAACGGAAATCCTCGTAAAATAAGTATTAATAGCGCATGGGAGTATTTCAAAGCTAAGGAACGCAAGTTGCTTTCAAATCACCAAACTGGTTCAATTTACGGACAACGTAAAATAGATGTTGAATCAGTTTTTGGTGGATTGAAGGCTTGTTTGGGTTTTAAAAAATTTTCGGTTAGAGGTCTTGAGAAGGTAAAAAGGGAAGCTGGAATTGCCTTGATGGCAATGAATATTAGAAAATTGGTGGCGAAAGGCACCAATTATAACTGTTTTATAAACAAAAAGAAGAGATTAGTGAAAATCAAAGAACGATTTTCACTAATCTCTTCTATTTTGAAGGACTTATGGCACAGCCCCAACAGTTGAATATCATCAGGTTGATGGTAACGGCAATGATCTAAATGTTTTATCAATGATTCAAGAAGATGGTATCTGGAATACAGCAATTAAGATCCAAAAAAATACTGATGGAACAGCGACCGTTACAATTACGCAGGGCAAAATGATGAATTATATGACAACAGTTAAATTTGATGGTGTAGAAATGACTAAAAATGTTGCTTCAGCAGATGCGGTTAGTGGCACATGGACGGCTGTTTTGAGTAAAGAAAAAGTTGCTAATTTAACAGTAGGAAACAAGATTTTGCTTGATATGACATATACAGTTCCAAATATGTTTACCCATAATGTTCAAGCGTTGGCAGTCATAAAAAGTATCAACGAAGTCGGATCCGGAAAGGAGTCTGGTAGTAACGGAACCACAACGGCTGATAAGAAGATTACAGATGTAGTTGCACCAGCACAGGCAGTTTCTACAGATCCGCACAACAGTTCATCAAGCAGCGATAGTTCTATAAGTTTAAGTGCTGATAGTTCTGTAAAATCAAGTGAAATGACCCTTCCACAAACAGGCGAGTCTAATTATTCCTATGCTTCAATCTTAGGTGTCTTAGCACTTATTACTGCGGTTGGATTAGGAGGAACACTTTTAAGCATTAGGAGATCTGGCAAATGAGAATTAAATATTTATTAGTAGTCGCAGGAACTTTCTTATTGGTTTTCTTCATGAAAACGATAGAAGTTTCTGCTTCTTCATATCAGGTTAATTATACGATTGAAAAATATGGTACATCGCAGACATCTATTGCAGATGCATATTTTGTAAAACCAGCAACAGTTTCAGTTGGGCAAGAACAATATAATGTTAGTATCACAGTCAAAACAAGTCATGATTTAGGTTCATTTCCTGTACAAATTTTAAATATTAACGGTCAGGGACCACAAGTCAGTAAAAGTACCTCTGGAAATGAAGATTATTACACCTTTTCCTTTACTACCAAGTCAGTGAAGCAGTCAATATCAGGAAATATGAAAGTTGATATTGATAGCATGGATTATCATCACACATATGGTTTTAATTTATTAATGAATAGCGGAAGTGTTCCCGAACTTTCTAGTAGTTCATCTTCGGCCAGTCAACAAAGTACTACGGCAAGTTCGAAGCAAACCAACAGTTCAATATCTAGTAGCAGTACGGCTAATAAAACTGCATCTTCAAGTAATACTAGTTCAACTGCAGCAACGAGCTCATCTAGTTCTGTCTCAATAGAGTCTTCTGCCACTACTTCAAACATAGCCAGTTCAAGTACAAGTGAGACAAAGTCAGCTAGTGAAAAGGAAAACAGCGGTAAAAAGAAATATAGCAGTAAAAAGACTAAGTATAAAGAAGATGGGACAAAAAAAATAAAAAAAGAGAGAACAAGAATAATAAGAGCAAAAGCACTAATAAGAGCGTGCTCGGATTTTCAATAACAGCAATAGTAATTGGTGGCTGTGTTGGAGCGTGGGGGTTGATTCGCCATTATAAGATCTAAAAAAATAATTTCAAGCATTATTATCTTAGTGGCAGTGCTTGGATTAGTGTATTTGAGTCAGCAAAAACAAAGTAGTCAAACATCTGAAAAACAGCCCAGAATAGTAGCAACGACAGTAGCTATTACAGAAGTTTTTGCCCACTTAAATATGAAATTAGTTGGTGTTCCGAGTGATAGTAGCCTTCAAAAAGTACCTAATAAATACCATAATGTTACACGTGTGGGCAATCATGTGAGTATTAATTGGGATAACTTGTTGACGGCTAAACCCGATATAGTCTATGTAGACTCTGAACTGACGGATGAGTATCAAGGCAAGTTAAAAGAACAAAAGATAGGTATGAAATCCTTAAATTTTCAAAATTATGGAAGCTTAGTAAAGAGCATTAAATATTTGGGTAGGAAGTATGATAAACAAAAAGAGGCGCAGAAACTTCTTTCTCAAATAAAAATAAAAAAAATTAGTCGGGTTCAAAAACCTAAAGTATTGATCTTAATGGGAATGCCTGGCGGAAGTTTCTTGGTAATGAACTCAAAAACTTACTTAGGTGATTTGGTTAAAAGAGCTGGTGGTGAGGTAGTTGGAGCCAGCCCGTCTTCGCTTTATACTACAGCGAGTAGTGAAGCGATTGTCCAAGCTGATCCGGATATTGTTATTCGGTTAGCACATGCAATGCCTAAACAGGTAAAAGCAGCTTTTATAACAACTTTCAAACAAAGTCCTTATAATAATTTGAAAGCAGTTAAGGAGAAACATGTCTACGATGTAGTAGCACCAAAATTTTCACCAACGGCTAACTTGAAAGTTAAACAAGCATACAATCAGGTAAAGAGGTGGCTTGATCAGATTGACAAATAAGCAAAAAAAATGTTTTGTTTTAATGCTTTTAGGATGTATTCTTATAGTTCTTTTTCAGTTAATATTCAGAATAGGAAATCAAAGCAGCTGGCAATTAATTATTATTCAATTAAGGTTGCCAAGGTTAATATTTGAACTTGGAACAGGGTTTGCTATAGGATTAAGTGCGTTGTTGCTTGCAGCAACATTGAGACAGCCCTACCTTGATGGCTCTATGATAGGGATTGCAAGTGGTTCAGAATTAATGATTGCATTAATAACGGTTTTATTCCCAAGTTCATTAACATATCGTGTCTTAATTGGGACTGTTGCGGGAATACTGTGTTTATTATTATTGCGCGGCAGTATCTTCAAATATCATAATCATGTTTTGTTCTTAGTTATAGGTGGATTTTGTCTCGCAATGTTTTTCAACGCACTTACAACTATCTTGACTGAAAGCAGTGGATGGACTGGTAAAAGTTTGGCCAATGTTACATGGCTTGATGTCAGCTGGCTGTTTCTGATTGTTTCGCTTGTAATTGCTTCTTGGAGAAAAAATAGCAGATATTTACAATACTTTGCTTTACCTGAGCTGCAGACCAAACAACTTGGAATCGATGAAGCAAAAATTGCCATGAATTTACAGTTAATTGCAGCAGCTTTATTAGGTGCAGTAACAGCTGTTTTAGGAACTGTTTTTTTTGCAGGAGTGATAATTAATCAGTTGGTTCGTGAATATACTCATCTTGGAATAATCGCAAGAATACCATTTGTTATTACTTTTAGTATTTTAGATGTGCTTTTGGCAGATACAGTTGCGCATTTTATTTTTTATCCAACTGAATTACCCACGAACGCAGTTTTATTGGTATTATTAGCACCTGCATTCTTATTGCTATTAATGAGGTGGTCGCGTGCAGTTTGAAGAATTAACAATTGAATATAACAAGAAACCAGTTTTTCAAGAAATCAGCGGAGCTTTGCAAGATCAACAAATAACAGTTCTCTTAGGTCCAAATGGCAGTGGTAAAACAACATTAATGATGGCAATGGCACAGCTTATCTCCCCTAGTAGGGGAAGCATAATAAGGAATGCAGAAACATTTTTTTACTTGCCACAAAAAAATCAGGTTTTTGATTATGTCACTGTAGGACAATTACTTGAAATTGCTCAACTACATGGTAGAAAAAATAATATTACAAATACAGAAGATATAATAAAAAGTCTAGGATTGAAGAAGTTGTTAACCAGTGATGTTAATAATTTGTCGGGTGGACAGCAGCAAAGAGCGTGGTTGGCTTATGCGTTTCTACAAGATACCAATATTTTACTGCTCGATGAACCATTGACGTACTTGGATGTAAAATATCAACAAGTTTTTTATGACATGGTAATGGAAGAAAAGAAAAAAGGACGAACTTTTCTTATTAGTTTACATGATATTGTATTTACGCGTAAATGTAGTGATAACATTTGGTTCTTGACTGCTAATCAATTAGTTTCAGGAACAAAAGAGCAAATTTTGACACAAAGGGCCATTCGTAAATACTTAGGAGTTAAAAATTATTTTTTTGATGACAGTGATTAAGTATTTTGAAAACACTATGAATTTGATAGTGAACTAAATTCAAAAAAAAAGAAATGAAGTGAATTGAGATTTAAATTTCAATCCACTTTATTTTTTTTATGAAAAAAATAAAGATACTAACAAAAATAAGAATAATAGCAAAAACAGTTTATTTTGTAAATGAAATGGTGCTTATATAATTGTTTAGCTAAATGGAAAAGTAATAAAATGCACAAATAGTAAATAAAAAGGAGAAATTAACACTGCTTGTAAGTTGTCCATTATTAAAACTATGTTAGAATTAGCAAAAATTATAAGGTTTTAAAAAGAGGATGGAGGTTTAATTATGGCAGATGATTATAGCAATAATATCCGAATTGGTGATAAGGAATACCAATTTTATAATATCGATAAATTTATGATGGATAATGGAAAAAAAGTTCAAGAGCTTCCTTATTCGATTAGAATATTATTAGAGTTAACATTGCGTAGAAGTGATAAATATTCTGAGATGAAACAATTTCTTCCTAATTATCTAGATTGGGATCAAAAACATGAACATGATATTCCTTATAAACCTGAACGCGTTATATTACAAGATTTTACGGGAGTCCCTGCATTAGTTGATTTAGCGGCAATGCGCGAAGAATATGAAGCTCAAGGAGAAGATCCAAATGAAATAAATCCAGATGTGCCAGTTCATCTTGTAATTGATCACTCTGTTCAAGTTGATATGGCGGGTAATGAAGACGCATTTGAATATAATATTGCACAAGAATTCAAGCGTAACAAAGAAAGGTATTTATTTTTGAAGTGGGCTCAAGAAAGTTTTGATAATCTTTCTGTAATACCGCCAGATACTGGAATTATTCATCAAGTTAATCTTGAATACCTTTCAGCAGTTATCAGACAATCTGATGATGCCGTCCCTGTTTTGTTTCCAGATACGTTAGTTGGAACCGATTCTCATACTACAATGATTAACGCATTGGGAGTTCTTGGTTGGGGAGTTGGTGGGATTGAAGCAGAAGCCAGCATGCTTGGACAAGAATCTTATTTTCCGATGCCTCAGGTTGTAGGAGTACGGCTGACTGGCAAATTACCGGTGACAGCCACAGCAACTGATTTGGCCTTGACCTTAACGCATTTATTAAGAGAATTCAATGTTGTTGGAAAATTTGTTGAGTTTTACGGTCCAGGTTTAAAAGATCTTCCGCTAGCTAACCGAGCGACAATTTCAAATATGGCTCCTGAATATGGAGCAACTTGTGGATTTTTCCCAATTGATCAACAAACAATAGACTATTTGAGGTTAACAGATCGGACTAAAGAACAAATTGAAATTGTTGAAACATATGCTAGAGAAAATTCTTTGATGTATCAAGAAGATGAGGATAACCAAAGAAAATATTCAGAATATGTTGAATTAGATTTAAATGAAGTTGAAAGTAGTGTTGCTGGACCAAAGCGACCACAAGATTTGGTTAAATTATCCCAGTTATCGCAACAATTCAGAAAGTACGACGAATTGGAGAATTGTGGTGTTAGTATCGAAGAAAAAGAATTTCAACTTCGCCCAGGGGCATTGGGAATTGCAGCAATTACGAGTTGTACAAATACATCGAATCCAGAGATTTTAATTACAGCGGGCTTATTGGCTAAGAAGGCTGTTGAAAATGGATTGAAGGTTCCAGAGTATGTAAAAACCTCTTTTGCACCTGGCTCACGTGTCGTTACGGAATATCTGGTCACGGCAAAGTTACAAAAATATCTTGATAATTTAGGATTTAACATAGTTGGTTATGGTTGTACAACATGTATTGGAAATTCAGGAAAACTGAAGGACGGAGTACAAGATGTAATAGAAAAAACGAGTTATCCAATCGCTGCAATTGAAAGTGGCAATCGTAATTTTGAAGGTAGGGTAAATCCACTTATTAAAGATACTTATTTAGCTTCACCGCCACTAGTTGTTGCGTATGCACTGGCTGGAACACTTGATATTGATTTGAGTAAAGATGCTATTGGATACAATAAAATGAATAAACCGGTATATTTAACTGATCTTTGGCCAACCTCAAAGGAAGTAAGTGAGGCAATTCACAAATATGTAAAACCAAAGCTTTTCTCCAACAATTATAGTAATATTTTTAAGCAAAATGCAAGCTGGAATGCCTTACCAAGCACTAAATCTATTAATTATAAGTGGGATAAAAAGTCAACATATCTTGCTTCACCTCCATTATTTGAAAATAATGAAAAAAAGTTAACAGATTTGCGGGTCTTAGCCAAGTTAGGTGATTCAATAACAACCGATCACATTTCACCAGCTGGTTTTATCGGTCAAAGAACACCCGCTGGAAAGTATCTACTAGCACATGAAGTAAATCCGAAAGATTTTAATTCCTATGGTTCACGACGAGGAAATCATGAAGTTATGATTCGAGGGACACTTGCAAATATCCGTCTTCAAAATCAGTTAACTCCAGATAAACAAGGTGGTTTTACCAAGGATTGGTTAACTGGCGAAGAAACTACAATTTATGAAGCTGCAATGAATTATCGTACGCAAAAAATAGGATCGATAATTTTAGCGGGGAAAGATTATGGAATGGGCTCATCTCGTGACTGGGCAGCTAAGGGCGTTCAGTTATTAGGAGTTAAGGTGGTGATTGCTGAGAGTTTTGAACGAATTCATCGCTCTAATCTAGTAATGATGGGAGTTTTACCATTGCAATATTTACCAGGCGAGGATGCACAGTCACTTAAGTTAGACGGAACAGAAAGTTTTTCAATTACATTAGATAGAAAATATGCCCATGTAATAGCCAAATCTACAAATAAAATCACTAAGTTTGATGTAATTTCGCGCTTTGATGCACCGATTGATATTAAATATTACCAAGCAAACGGAATTTTACCCTATGTATTAGAAAAAAAGATTTCTGGAAATTAATGAGTTAGTATGAAGGAGGAAAATGAGGATGGATTACCCAAGAGGCTTAGCAGGTGTGGTGGTTGATCAAACTAAAATAAGTTCTACAGCCGGAGCTCACTTAACTTATGCTGGTTATCCGATTGAAGAGTTAAGTGAAGCTTCATTTGAAGAAGTTGTCTTTTTATTATGGAATACAAGGCTCCCCAACGAACAAGAACTTTATGATTTTCGCGCTGATTTAGTTAGCAAAATGGTTTTACCAGCTGAAACAATTCGCTTATTGCTGTATATTGCTAAAGAACCGCAACATCCAATGAGTATTCTTAGGACAACCACTTCACTTTTAGGGACAACAAATGATGTTGAACATGATGAACCACCAAAGATTTTGGCAAAAATGTTGACAGCAATTGCTGCCATTTTACGAATCAGAGACAATGAACCGTTAATTGCTGTTGATCCTAATTTGAACGTTGTTGAAAATTTTTTATATATGATTAAAGGAAAACGACCGGATCGAAAGTTGACTAAGATGTTTTCAAGCGTAATGATTTTACAAGCTGATCATGAATTTAATGCTTCAACATTTACAGCACGGGTGGTTGCTTCGACTTTTGCGGATTATTATTCATGTTTAACAGCGGCTGTTTCTGCATTAAAAGGACCTTTGCATGGTGGTGCCAATGAACGTGTTTTTGAGATGATTGAAGAAATCGAAAAAGAACAAATTGATCCCAAAGATTTTGTTGAACTTCAATTAAAAAAGAAGCGTAAAATCATGGGCTTTGGTCACCGAATTTATAAGAATGGAGATCCGAGAGCTTTTATTTTGGAAGAGATTGCAGCTGAATTGGCTCCTGAAACTGGAAATAAGCAGTATCTTAAGATTCAACAAGCACTTGCTAAATATATGTTAGAGCGATTTGGACTCCATCCGAATGTTGATTATTATACAGCACTGATATATCACTGCCTTGGACTTGATAAGTCAGTGTTTACTATGATTTTTGCAACTTGTCGGACAGCAGGTTGGCTAGCACACATCATGGAACAACGCCGAGAAAATTGTCTAATTCGTCCCAATTCAGAGTATGTTGGGCCGACTAATCAACATTATTTACGGAAGGAGTCAGAGGAGGATTATAAATGAAACAACCAGAAAAAATAAAGATTATGGATGAACAATTGATTGTTCCTGATAATCCGATAATTCCATATATCGCTGGAGATGGAATTGGACCAGAAATATGGCAAGCTGCGCAACGTGTTTTTGATAGAGCTGTTTGTAAGGTTTATGGTGATTATCGAAAAGTACATTGGAAACAACTTTTTGCTGGTGAAACAGCTTATCAGAATAGTGGAAATTGGCTGCCAGATGAGACATTGAAAGCTTTCAGAGAGTATTTCGTTGCAATAAAGGGACCGTTAACGACTCCAATTGGAGAAGGACACCGTTCAATCAATGTGACACTAAGACAGGAACTAGATTTATTTGCGTGTGTTCGACCTGTACAATATTATATTGGGACACCTTCGCCCGTGAAACATCCGGAAAATGTTGATATTACAGTCTTTAGAGAAAATACAGAAGATATCTATGCTGGGATTGACTTTGAAAGTGGTTCAACAGAAGCAGAAGAATTATTGAATTTACTTAAGAAAAATCAGCAATCTAATAAGGTGCGTTTTCCTGAAACCTCATCCTTTGCAATCAAACCTGTCTCAAGTGAGGGCTCTAAAAGAATTGTAAGAGCAGCACTTGACTATGCGATTGCACACAAAAAAAGCAGTGTTACTCTTGTACATAAGGGTAATATCATGAAAAAAACAGAAGGTAGTTTTAAAAAATGGGGGTATGAAGTCGCTGCAACCGAGTTTAAAAATCAGGTATTTACAAACCTTGAATATACTCAGATTAAACAACAACAAGGTCAGTCAGCTGCTGTTCAAGCCCAACTACAAGCAAAAAAAGATGGTAAGGTAATTGTCAATGACATCATTGCTGATAATTTTTTTCAACAATCGTTGTTACATCCAGAAAACTTCGATGTAGTTGTAACTCTAAATTTAAATGGAGATTATATATCAGATGCATTGGCTGCTCAAGTTGGCGGGATTGGAATCGCACCTGGTGCAAATATTAATTATCAGACTAAGCGGGCGATTTTCGAAGCAACTCATGGAACTGCTCCTCAATTTGCAGGACAAAATAAGTTGAATCCAACTTCACTTATTCTTTCAGGTGTAATGCTATTTGAATATATTGGTTGGGGCAAAGTTGCCTTGGAAATTAAGACGGCAATTGCAACCGCAATTGAAAAACAACATGTTACGATTGATTTTGCAGCTGAATTATCCAATGCAGTTGAACTTTCAACAAGTGATTTTGCGGATTATTTAATTGAGTTAATAACTAAAAAATGATGTATAGAATTTAACTGATTAAGTTTTGATAAGGAACAGTTAAGGAACCTGAATTATAAAATTCATTAAAATAAAAATATTAAAAAAAGATTGACATAGTGATTTTCAAGCGTTAAGATCACATTAAGTTTTTTATTAAAAATGACAAATTTATGAGAAGAAGAGTAACCATGTATGCTAATTATTAAGAGAGCCTAAATTGCTGAAAATAGGCATTAGTTTAACTGGGTGAAGATGAACTTTGAACAAATGATATTTGGTTTTACGCCAAATATTCGGTAGGAACCGTTAATTTCCCTGGTATTTTTGTACTGTTGAGGCACTTTTAGTGCGAAAAAGGGTGGTAACGCGAATAATTTCGTCCCTTGCTTAAAGATAACTTTTGAGCAGGGGGCTTTTTTTGTTACAGAACAAAAAATTTAGTTTAATACCCGCGAATAAACCACAAGTTTTACTTGTGGGGGTGAAAAAAGCTTTAGCGTGAAAAACTCCCTTTCGATATAATTAGTTTCGGCTACCAACCAAAACTACATTCGAAAGGGAGTTTTTGCCTTGTCTAAAGACGATAATAGCTTAGCACACACAAGATGGAATTGTAAGTACCACATTATATTTACACCCAAGTATCGGCGCAAGAATATTTATGGTGAATTAAAGCAAGATATTG
Source organism: Liquorilactobacillus hordei DSM 19519 (assembly GCF_019443985.1). NCBI lineage: Bacteria > Bacillati > Bacillota > Bacilli > Lactobacillales > Lactobacillaceae > Liquorilactobacillus > Liquorilactobacillus hordei. The sequence goes on along the minus strand of NZ_CP049303.1, from coordinate 2,078,432 downwards.
GTAGGATTTTACGACGTCTGTGTGAATTGAAAGAGGTTGAAATTATCGAGAATGCCATGCCTGATCGTATTCATATGTTAGTTAAAATTCCGCCTAAAATGAGTGTTTCGAGATTCATGGGTTATTTAAAAGGACGAAGTGCCGTTATTATCCATGAGAGACATGCCAATTTGAAATATAACTATGGCAATCGAAGTTCCTGGGCACGCGGATATTACGTTAGCACGGTTGGTTTGAATCAGAAGACCATTCAAAAATACATTCGAGAACAAGAATCTGAGGATCGATTGAGTGATAGTATGAGCAAACGGGAATATATCGATCCATTTAAACAGTCAAAATAAAAATAAGAATAATGCTGTAGCAGTTGGTAGTGGTTTGCTGGGCCCCTTTAAGGGGCTTTTTGTGTCGGGTCAAGCCCTTCTAGGGCTAAAAAAAGCCACCAGCTATGCTGGTGGATGATTACTTTTGAATAAACTTTATCACTAGACCATAGTTAAGATTAGCAGTAGTAAGAAGTTATAATCAGGAGTGCCATGTCTAATCTTTATAAGTCGAAATGTTTTTAATGGGTGAAATATTTTGTTTTTTTAAGGGGTGCCAGTTGGGACGCCCAACTAGAAAACCAAGAGGTGTTACTTTGTAGCATATCCAAGCAAGCTCGAATGAGATAAAAATAACAGTAATCCAGCCAACAGGGATGAGCACGATTAGCAGCCAATTGGGCAACGAGAGTGTATTTAAAATTGTACTTATAATTAGCAACCCAATTGTCTGATCAAGTACATACCAAAACTAACTTTAACAGCTCGATCCATCAAAGATTCTAACCAGATTGGTAGGCCCTGAGCTTGCCGTTTGGCATACTTTTTACCGATCCAAAAGATTAGACTGAGCATTATAATATCATAGCAAACGATATAAGGTTGATGGAGGGACAATGCGTGATCGCTGTCTAAGTGTAAATATTGTTGGTTCCAAATACGATAATAAATAATCATGCCAAAAGCCATTAATATAGCTAGTGCTGCAATTTTTTTAATATGTTTATCAAGAAAATCATACACTTTTTTGTGATATAACCAAGTGTAAACGCCGAAGAATATATAGAATTGATATGCAAAGATATTGATACTGACAGCTTTAATCCAATAAGGCCAAGAACTAGTATCAGCTTGACTCATTCCATATTTAATCCAGAAATCTAGTAATAATTGGATAGTAAAACTGATTGAGAGAATCAGTGAATGATGGTTTGTAAAATGTTGAAAAAGATAAACAATTACGGGAAATAGCAGATATAATTGCATTACCAGCAACATGTAATAAAGATAAAAGCTACTTCCATGTAGAACAATTGTAAAGTATTTATTGCCAAATGAATTAAGTGAATAATTCGGGTTACCAATTAATATCATTAAAAACATTAAAAGAGCATTCCATGAGAGGTAGGGCCAGATACTGCCACCAAATCTTTTTTTGAGAAATTTCGGCCAATCATGCTTTTTAAAATATGTCATTGTTAGAACAATTCCGCTAATGAAAATAAATCCCATCCTAGTATAGTGAAACATAACACGGGTACTACGGATAGTGTAATAAGCATTACCATCTGTCATTACTGAAGTAAATTGGTTAACTGTATGATTGAATAATACCCCTAGCGTAAAAAAGATACGCATAAAATCAATTTCATACAAATGTTGTCTTTTCTTTGTAGTAGTATTAGTCAAAATAAACCTCTTTCTAAATAAATATATTGAAGTATAAGTTATACATTATTTTAGAAGAAACATAAGATTTTTTTTGAAACGATATTTGTTTGTTTTTCAAATAAAACATGAACATTTAGAGAACAAAGTAGTGAATAGCAGCAGGTAATAAAATTTGATATTAGCAGAGAATTTTGATTTATAAAGTACAGTTATTCATAATAAATAAATGAAAAAAATGAGGAATATTCCTAGCATTAAAATAGAAGATTTAATGCTAGAAGTATTCCTCAAAATAACCTAATTTTTTTATTGAGTTAAACCTGGATATGCTTGTTTATCCGACATTTCCAAATGCTTTACATCGATGTTTTTGCTAGTTCAATCTAAACATTGATAACCTTATCCAAGAAAGACTTTGTTCGTTCGTTTTGCGGATGATCAAACACATCTTCAGGCTTGCCTTCTTCAACAACGACACCGTCTGCCATAAAGACCACACGATCAGCCATTTCTTTTGCAAAGCCCATTTCGTGGGTAACAACAACCATGGTCATACCTTCTTTTGCCAACTTCTTCATTACCTCTAAAACATCACCGACCATTTCAGGATCGAGTGCTGATGTTGGTTCATCGAATAGCATGATATCAGGGTTCATTGCAAGAGCACGTGCAATTGCCACACGTTGTTTTTGACCACCTGAGAGAGATTGAGGTTTTGCATCATACTTATCCTCTAATCCAACAGTTTCAAGCAGTTTTTTTGCTTGTGAAGCAGCATCTTCTTTGGAGAGTTTACCTAATTCAACAGGTGCAAGCTCAATATTTTCTCCAACTGTTAAATTGTTAAAGAGATTAAAATGCTGGAAAACCATTCCAATATTTTCACGAGCATGGTCAATATTAGTTTTGGTGTTACTAATATCTTCCCCGTCAATTGAGACTTTTCCAGAAGTGGGATCCTCTAATCTATTCAAGCAACGTAAAAGTGTACTTTTCCCCGAACCAGAAGGTCCGATTAATACGACAACTTCATTATTGGCGACTTTGAAATCAATGCCTTTTAGAACATGATTATCACCAAAACTCTTATTTAAATCTGATACATCTACTTTTAAATTAGCCATTAGTCATTAATCCTCCGTTCAACCCATTTAGATAGTAGTGTCAACAATGTGATAATTAAGAGGTAAATTACAGCAATGATTGCCCAAACTTTGAAGCCTTCAAGGTTACGAGCAATGATAATTTTACCTGTTTGTGTTAATTCTAGAATTCCGATAATTGATAGAATTGAAGTATCCTTCAAAGTGATAATAAATTGATTAATGAATGAAGGAATCATAATTTTGATACCTTGTGGCAAGATAACTTTACGCATTGCTTTACCAAAAGGCAGTCCCAAGCTTCTTGCAGCTTCCATTTGTCCACTGTCAACAGCTTCAATTCCACCTTTAACGAATGCAGCGGTATATGCCCCTTCGTTTAGGGTCAAGGTTATAATACCAGCGACGAAAGCCGGTATTTTGGTACCAGTCAAACTTGGAATACCATTATAAATAAACAAGGCTAAAACTAGCAAAGGCAATCCTCTAAAAATGTAGACAATTGTAGTAGAGGTACCGCGTGCAAACTTGTTAGGCAAAACACCAAGTAATCCAATGAGAATTCCAAAGATGGTTGCACAAACGATAGAAACGATTGTTAACTTAATTGTTTCTAAAATACCATTTAGGATGGCTTGTTGATTTTGACGCAAGAGACCTAAGAAAGTTTTATCTTCGGAGTTTGCTTTGTTAGACTTGCTTGTAGCCGCCTTACCAGTATATTTCTTGATAATTTGATCATATTTACCATTTTTCTTTAGTTTAGCAAGTCCCTCGTTGAACATTTTAAGTAATTTTTGATTTTGCCCTTTTTTAACAGCAAAACCGTATTGACCAATATCTGCAGGCTTAGTAACAACCTTAAGACCTAAACCTGTTTTAACTCCATAGTTAAGTACGGCACTATCATCGAAACAAGCTACAGAATTGCCAGTTTTAACATCATTGTACACATTATCGGAATCATCAAATGTTACAACTTTGAATCCATATTTGTCCTTAATTGAATTTGCATATGTAGCACCTTGTGTACCAGTTTTAACGGCAACTGTTTTTCCCTTTAATCCCTTAAGATTGGTAATCTTACTGTTAGGAGCAACCGCCATTACAATTCCAGATTCATAATAAGGAGTTGAAAAGTCTAATGTTTGTTTACGTTCGTCCGTAATTGTCATTCCGGCAATTACACCATCAATCTGTCCAGAGCTAAGTGACTGAACTGCAGCGTTGAAACCAAGTGGTTTTATATCAACCTTAAAGCCTTCCTCTTTAGCGATGGAGCGGATTAATTCCATATCAATTCCTACGTATTTATTATTAGAATTTGCATAAACAAATGGTGGGAAAGTAACATCTGTACCAATTGTATAAGTCGTAGCAGCATGGACTTGAGGAGCTTGCCAAGCAAACATCCCTAAAGTTGCAAAAAATAATGCAAAAAAAAGTTTTAATCTGATTTTCATTTAATTTTCTCCTATCTTTTGATACTATATGCCAATTATATCACATAGGTGTGATTAAAAATTATCTCATCAATTAATTATAATTAGTTTAGTAAGATTATTTATTTAATAAATTAAAAAAAGCACAAAAATTTTCTTTGAAAACGTAGAAAAATATCGAATATAGGTTAACATAATTATAGAAATTGTGAGAAAAAATATGCGCACATGCAATCCAAATTATGTTAGTCAAAATAGCAAAATAAACATTGTAGATTGTATCATTTTTCTTAAACACATAGAATCTTTAAGATTAGTGCAGATATTTTGTGTTAAAAGAATTACTACAAGCCAAAAACCTGAATATTTTTATTGAATAAAAAGTGTCTGCGCTGTAAAGTAAATATTTGAAATGCTCTTGTCTGTACCTCGTTTTCAGTAATTTTACATTTAACGAAGAATTTTTTGTTTACATGTTATATCAGTAAATTAGATGAATAATGCTAAAAAACAGATGTTAAATTGTATTATTATGGCTGATCTAATCAAGTTAGTAGTTTGGAGAGAAAAAATGAACATAGTAAAATTAAATAGTAAATTTGAATATACATTAAATTTGATGGTATCATTGATGCTTGCGGCTGCGCCTAAATATATTCAGATGGGCTATTGCAAATTTAATCTGGGGTATTTTCTTACAGTACTTTGGGTATTTATGGCACTGACAGTCATTAGTTGGGGATTAAGAAGTAAGCTCTTAAATAATTCTATCAACAAAGACGCCTTTTTTGATAGCAATAAGTGGATTAAAAACATCTTTAACAGTAAATACAGTGTTTTATATATTACTCTAATAATCTTTAGTTGTTGGCTACCAGTGATAATATCACTTTATCCGGGAACATTAATCAATGATACTTGGGGACAATTAGGTGAATTTATAAATTTCTCAAAGGGAGGTGTTATTCACAAGGGAGTTCTTTCTGACCATCATCCATTTGTAGACACTTTAATAATGGGAAGCATAATTACACCTTTTGGAAAACTTTTTCATAATTGGCAGTTAGGGATATTTGTGTATGTTATAATTCAGGCTTTTTTTAGTGCACTGAGTTTTTCACTAACTGTTAAATATGCGCATGCAAAACTGATGTTGAAGAATATTTTTTTGGTATTTATGGTTGCATTCTATGCACTTTGTCCAGTTTTCCCTGCAAGTGTCCAAACGGTATCTAAAGATGCATTATTTTCTTGGATATATGTGATATTTATCATTTTATACATAGAGGCGATTAGAACAAAATGCCAATGCTTTAATAATATTAAATATGATATTTGGATGATTGTGGTTGCATCCCTTAGCATATTAACAAAAAAAGTGGGATTGTATGTAATTTTATTTTCTTTGTTAGCATTGATTTTTTTGATACCTAAAAATCGTATCAAATCATTTGGTGTATTAATAGTAACTCTATTTATATCTGTTGGATTGTCTGGAATGATAAAAAGTAATCTTAAGGTTGTTCCTGGGGGAAAACAAGAAATGTTTTCTTTACCATTTCAACAAACTGCAAGGTATTACAAATATTATAAAAATGAAGTAACAAAAAAAGAGTATAGAACACTTAATGAAGTTGTAGATATGAAAAATATTGACAAGAGGTATAATCCAACTTTAGCTGATCCGGTCAAGGGATACAATGATCGTGGTAGTACTCAACAATATATTAATTATTTAAAAGTATGGTTTGCAGAAGGAATCAAGCATCCTAGGGTTTACTTTGACGCTGGAGTTGCAATGTTATCGGGCTGGTTTTCTTTTTCAGAGTACAACCCCTTAATGGAAATGTCATGGCATTCGCAATTAAATCCAAGTTTAATTCCAAGTACTGTTCCAGATAGAAGGGGATTTTTCAAATATAGTTCAGATACTACGCAACAATTTTTTAATGATCTGTATTCTAATCCGCTATTTACTATTTTCTTATTATGCATTTTATGCAACATTAATCCCAGTGTTTGTCATCTCAACGTTATGTAAAAAATGGTATTCAACTGAATTAAAATATTATTGGCTTGCTATGGTTCCGCTGATCTTATCGCTAGTTTTAGGGTGTTGGCTATCACCTGTTTCCATTGTGTTTGAAGGAAGAAGATATCTGTATCCCGTGGTATATACACTTCCAATTATGGTTGCTCTTTGTGTTTCAATGTATCAGAAGAAAAGTGTCAATATGTTTAAAAGAGACGATGGATAAAAATAATAAAACACTTGACTTTTGATTAAAATAAAGTGATAATAAGCAACAATTAATGACGGAAAGGATGACTGTATTATGATTTTAAACATTCAAAAATGGCAACTTTGGCGTAGCTAGGGCGAGTCGGATGTTTTTTATGGACATAGACTTGCTTAATTACTTTTGTAGTTTTGAGAGAGTCTATGCCAGATACAGTTTATTCAAAGACTGATGGTGCATAGTTGTGTGCTGTCAGTCTTTTTTATTTGGACTAGACTCTCCTTTTATAAAAAATAAAAAGGAGTTTTTTATTATGACAGAAAAAAATGCAGTACAAGCAAAAAAAGGATACTACGGGATTTTTGGTGGACAATATGTTCCAGAAGACGTTGCCAATGCGTTACAGCAACTCGAAAATGCATATCTAAAATACAAGAATGATGCAGATTTTAGAGCGGAGCTTGCTTATTATTTAAAGGATTATTCTGGGCGTGAAACACCACTTTATTTTGCCGAGTCGTTAACCAAAAAATTGGATGGAGCAAAAATATATTTAAAGCGAGAAGATCTGAATCACTTAGGAGCACATAAATTAAATAATGTCCTTGGTCAGATACTTCTAGCAAAAAGAATGGGGAAAACAAAAGTAATTGCAGAAACAGGTGCAGGTCAACATGGAGTTGCAACAGCAGCCGCAGCCGCAAAGTTTGGGATGGAATGTGAAATATTTATGGGTGCAGAGGATGTACGACGCCAAAAACTGAATGTTTTTAGAATTAATTTATTAGGTGCTAAGGTCCATTCTGTGAGTGAAGGTAATGGAACTTTAAAGAATGCTGTTGATGCGGCTTTTGGCTATTTTGCGCAACATTTAGACGATACGTTCTATGTACTTGGTTCTGCCGTGGGACCACATCCCTATCCAACAATTGTTAAGGATTTTCAAAGCGTTATTAGTAAAGAAGCGCGGAAACAGATTCTAGAGAAGGAAAATCGATTACCAGATGCAATAATTGCTTGTGTCGGTGGTGGGTCAAATGCGATTGGAGCATTTGCCGAGTTTATTAATGATCCAGAAGTTAAGCTTTTTGGTGCTGAAGCAGCTGGCAAAGGTGTTAATACACCAGATAATGCGGCTACGATGACAAATGGAACAGTCGGGGTTTCGGATGGTATGAAGACATATGTCTTACAGGATGAAAAAGGAAATGTATTGCCAGCTTACTCGATTTCTGCAGGACTTGATTATCCAGGGGTTGGACCTGAACATGCATATCTCAAGGATACGAAAAGAGCACAATATGATGCAATTACAGATCAAGAAGCGATTGATGCGTTTGTTTTACTATCTAAAACTGAAGGAATAATTCCAGCATTGGAAAGTTCACATGCAGTTGCAGAAGCTGTAAAAATTGTGCCTAAAATGAACAAGGATCAAATAGTGATCATTAATATTTCTGGACGTGGGGATAAAGATGTTGAGCAAGTTGCTAATTTTTTAGGAATTGAATTGTAGTTCAGTAAGACTAGAATGTTATGCAATTAACAATTTATTTCTACATTTTAAATATTCCAAATTAATATTTATTAGAATTTATTTCATTTTTCCATTGACAATTAACGTAAATGGCGTTAAATTATTTTTAAATTAAACGAAAGGAGTCCTAATCATGAATAATAGTATGCGTAATAGTTTCACAATTGAATTTGCCCTACTACTATGACCCAGGACTCTGACATTATTAGTCGAGTCCTGTTTGCGTTATAGGAATGGGGCTCGAGCGGAAGGCGTCTCATTCTAAATTGAATGAGGCGCCTTTTTTTGTCTGAGTGAAACCAAATAAAAAATAAGTAGGAGGAGTATTGAATGCAAATAAAAAAGATTGCAGTTTTACAAGGTGATTATATTGGACCAGAAATAATGAATTCAGGTCTTGAGGTATTGGAAGCTGTTAGCCAAGAAACTAATTTTGAATATCAAATACATAAATATCCCTTTGGCGGTGAGGCAATCGATTGCTGTGGTGAACCTTTGCCCCAAAGTACCATAGAGGGATGCAAAAAATCAGATGCGGTCTTATTGAGTGCGATTGGAGGACCTAAGTGGGATAAGGCAAAGATTAGACCAGAAGCAGGTTTGTTAGCAATTAGAAATGAACTTGGATTGTTTGCCAATATCCGTCCAACGAAGGTCAATCCAATCTTAGCTAGGAAGTCCCCAGTCAAACCAGAGGTGATTCAGGATACTGATTTTGTAATTGTAAGGGAATTGACGAGTGGAATATATTTTGGAACTCCCAGAAAGCAAGAAAAGTATGAGGCAATTGATACTTCAAGATATACGGTGGAAGAAATCGAAAGAATCATGCATATAGGCTTTGAAATGAGTATGCACCGCAAGAAACATGTAACGATTGTCGATAAAGCCAATGTCTTAGCTACTTCAAAATTATGGCGGAAAGTAGCGCAGAAAATGAACAATGATTATCCAGAAGTTGTCGTGGATTACTGTTATGTAGATGCTGCAGCAATGAAAATTATTACTCAACCAAGTTTCTTTGATGTAGTAATCACAGCAAATCTGTTCGGAGATATTTTGAGTGATGAGGCATCAGTTCTAACTGGTTCACTTGGAACAATCCCCTCTATGAGCACAGGTGTTACTGGCCCAAGTCTATATGAACCTATTCATGGTTCTGCACCTGACATTGCTGGCAGAGGAATTGCTGATCCAATCTCGATGATTCAAAGTATTGAGATGATGCTACGGGAATCATTCGGTGAATACGAGCTCGCTGATAGGATTACGAATGCAGTTGAACAGGCTATTACAAAGGGAATCGTAACACCTGATCTTGGAGGAACAGCAACAACTAAAGAAGTTACAACACAAATAATTGAAAATTTGAGAGGATGAAAAAAATGGGAAAAACATTATTTGATAAACTTTGGGAAAAACATGTAGTTAGTGGTGAAGAAGGCAAACCGCAATTAATGTACGTGGACTTGCATCTAGTGCACGAAGTTACCTCACCGCAAGCCTTTGAGGGATTAAGAATGAACAAACGGACAGTGAGACGCCCAAATCGAACTTTTGCAACAATGGATCATAATGTGCCAACGAAAGATATTTTTAATATTAAAGATCAAATTTCACGTAAACAGATTGAAACGCTGCGAACAAACTGTAAAGAATTTGGGCTTCGTTTAGCAGATATGGGCAATGAAGATCAAGGAATAGTTCATGTAATTGGACCACAGCTTGGACTTACACAACCCGGACAAATTGTTGTTTGTGGTGATTCGCATACCGCAACCCATGGAGCATTTGGCTCAATTGCTTTTGGAATAGGTACATCTGAAGTTGAACATGTACTTGCTACACAGACAATTTGGCAGCTTAAGCCCAAGACAATGGGAATTCATTTACATGGTGAACTGCAAGAAGGAGTCGCTGCTAAGGATATTATTATGGCGTTGATTGCGCAAAATGGTGTAGATTTTGGGACCGGATATGCAGTTGAATTCTTTGGCGAAACATTGCAAGAGTTATCCATGGAAAATCGAATGACTATCTGCAATATGGCAATTGAAGGTGGGGCGAAAATGGGAATGATGCGTCCAGATCAAACGACTTTTGAATATCTGAAAGGTCGCAAGTATGCACCTAAAAATATGGATAAAGCAATTGAATATTGGAAACAATTTTACACAGACGATGTTGATGATTATGATACTGTCATTGAATTTGATGTTAGTACATTAGCACCCTATGTTTCGTGGGGAACTAATCCTTCAATGGCAATTCCAGTAGATGCAAAGTTACCAAAAATTACAGACATGAATGTTCAACGGGCGTACGATTACATGAATTTAAAACCTGCAATTAATGCAACAGATATCCCAATCCAATGGATTTTTATTGGCTCATGTACAAATGGGCGCCTAGCTGATATTCAAGAAGCAGCACGAATCATGAAAGGTCACCATGTTGCTGAGAATGTAACTGCTTGGATTGTTCCAGGTTCAAGAACAGTTAAAAATGAAGCTGAAAAATTAGGGTTGGATCAAATATTTAAAGATGCGGGATGCGAGTGGCGTGAACCAGGATGTTCAGCATGTTTAGCGATGAATCCAGATAAGATTCCTGCAGGAATTCATTGTGCGTCAACAACTAATCGTAATTTCGAAGGGCGTCAGGGAAAGGATGCAAGGACACATCTTGCAAGTCCAGCAATGGTCGCAGCTGCAGGAATTCATGGACATTTTGTTGATATTCGCCAAAAGGAGGCAATTTAAGATGGAAGCAATTACAGTACACACGGGAAAAACAATCTCTTTGATGAATAATAATATTGACACAGATCAAATTATTCCAAAACAGTTTTTGAAGAATATCTTAAAGGTAGGGTATGGGCAGCATCTTTTTCATGACTGGCGCTTTTTGGATAACGGGCAGCCTAATCCAGATTTTATTTTGAATAAGCCAGAGCATCAAGGGGCAACTATTTTAATTAGTGGAGATAACTTTGGCTGTGGGTCCTCACGTGAACATGCTGCGTGGGCTCTTAAAGATTGGGGATTTAAAATTATAATTGCTGGTGGATATAGTGATATCTTTTTCATGAATTGTACTAAAAACGGGATTTTACCAATTATATTACCGCAAGCTATTAGAAATACCTTGGCTCAAATGGCATCTGATGACGAAATAACAGTTGACTTACCTCAGCAAAAGGTAATGTGGCAAGATAAAACATACTCCTTTGAAATCGATGCGACTTGGAAGCAGAAACTTATCGATGGAATAGATGATATTGAACTAACACTAAAACAAGAAGAGAAGATAAGAAATTTCGAAGAGCAGATGCCAGCATTTGAGTAAGGAGAGATATATATGGAAGAAACAATTAATTCACGAGATGTACAAGATGAGAAAAAAGCAGTGCAATTAAGAACAAGAATGAATCAGATTCAGCCAACAACAACATTTTATAAGATTTTCATTTTAGTTTCCGCTGGGATGTTCCTAGATGCAATTGATGTGTATTTAGCAAGCGGAGTAAGCAGTTATTTGTTAGAAACAAATTGGTCAACCTTGAAACTTAATTCAATTTTTTTAGCAGTCGGTTTTTTTGGCTTATTTTTAGGATCAGTATTTGCTGGTGTTGTGGGGGATTTTTTTGGGAGAAAGAAGGCCTATCAACTTAATTTGATAATTTTTGGTTCATTCACGCTGATAGGTTCATTTGCACCTAATATGTATTTCTTAATTGCTTGTCGTTTAATCGCAAGTATTGGTTTAGGAACTGAGATAGTTACGGGATTTGCAATGATTAATGAATTTGCACCAGTTAAGAGTCGTGGTAAATGGTGTGCTTTGACTTCATTTATCGCTAACTGCGGAGCTCCTATTACAATGTTAATGTGTACTTTATTAATTCCTCATTTCACATGGAGAATAATGTTTGTTATTTCTGGAGCTTCAGCATTAATTTTGTGGTATTTCCGACGTAGCTTACCTGAATCACCTCGCTGGGGTATTGCACACGGCCATATCCAAGAGGCACAGGAAGTTATTACTGAAATTGAAACTGAGATGAAGAATGAAGGAATAAGTGAAGCTCAAGCTAATTCAAAAATGAATAATAGGATATCCTCAGAGGATGTCAATAATCATTTTACACGCAATTTGTTTGTTGCAATTTTCGCAGTTTCTGCAACTATCGTGTGCCAATATACGTTTACTTCATGGGTACCAACACTCTTGGTTAAACAAGGAATCAATATCGTTTCTTCTTTAGGATTTACGACAGTGATGATGTTAGGAGCACCAACGGGGGCATTTTTAGGTTCACAATTGATTGATAGAGTTGGAAGAAAGCGGACAATTGTTACAGCATTTATTTTAGCTGGAATCTTAGGAATTATTTATTCGAAGCATAGTAGCCCTGTTATGGTAATGATACTCGGATTCTTACTGACCACATGTTTTTATGTATTAATGGCTTCAGTTGTGGGTGTCTATGTTTCGGAATTATTTACAACTAAGTATCGATTTCGGGGTGCTGGAATTGCGAATGGAATCTCTAAGTTAATAACAGTGGGGATGCCAATTGGAGTTGCATGGCTTCTTAGTATTTCAAATACAACGATGATTTTTGTTGTAATAAGTAGTTTTGCTGTTGTTGCAGCGATCATTGTATATTTTTTTGGACCTGAAACCAATAATCAAGAAATAGATTAGATTATTATGTATATTAATGTTTACACCCTTTCTTTTTAGACCGATTTGCTTTAAAATTCTAAATTGTGGCTAGAAAAGCTAGTCGAGTTTAATTAAGTTAGGATGGATTTCATGTGCGTTCAAAAATAGATACAACTATGCATAAACCACCAAATTATAGTTATTTTTTTGAAATAAATAATTATAATTTGGAGGAATGAACATGTTTAATAATTTTTTACGTCCCAACAAGCATTATATGAGTTGGCCAGTAATTGCACTTTTAGATTTTGTAACAATTATTAGTTTTGAAAATATTTTTTATCCCTTTCAGAATCAAGGACTATCAGTTGTCGTTTCGTGGATTTTCCTGTTGTTTGCTTATGTGATTCCCTATGAATTGATTGTTAGTCAGCTAAGCCTGACTTTTGATAATCAAAGTGGTGGTCTTGCTTCATGGGTTAGACACGGTGGCAATGATACATTAGGATATTGGACTTCTTGGATGTATTGGATTCAAAGCGTTCCTTATATAGTTGACGTTTCCAATTCAGTAATTGTTTCTTTTAGTTGGATGGTTCTTGGAAATAACACTTTGGGTGACAGAATGTCGACATTTGAGTTTGGCCTTTTGACATTTATTATAATATTAGCGTTTATTCTTTTGGAAAATCTAATTAAAAATTCACTCGAAGTATTATCTCTAATCGGTGGTGGAGCAATGTTTATCATGTCATTATTATTTGTGTTACTCGCAGGATATGCATTGATGAATGGAGTTCATATTGCAACACAGCCATTTAACTGGGGATCATTTATTCCACATTTTAGTTTAAAATACTTCTCGACTACTGGACTACTCATTTTTGCAATGTCTGGAGCAGAGTTAGCGGCGCCTTATATTGTACAAATGAGGGATCCTAAGCATGAATTTCCCAAGGCAATGTGGTTATTAGCCTTAATGACAGCATTTTTAACCATCTTTGGAACATTATCATTATCGATTTTCTTCAATGCAAATGCTATTCCACACGACTTTAAGATGAATGGACCTTATTATGCTTTTTCACTACTCGGAACAGAACTTGGTGTGGGTAAACTCTTGATGTATATCTTTGCAGTTGTACAAGCAATTTTTATGATGGCTCAATTAGCAGTTTTATTGGATGCTTCAAGTCGAGTTTTTGCAGGCGATGTTGCTGATAAATTCATGCCAAGTTGGCTCACTAAGAAGAATAAGAAAGGATTACCCGTTAATTCATATTTAATGACTACAGGTTTAAGCTTATTTTTATTACTTCTAACGGGGACACTTCCAGATATCAATACTATTTACAACTGGTTATTAAACATTAATGGAATTGTTTCTCCTTATAAGACTTGTTGGGTATTTTTTGCATTTTTAGCAATTAGATGGCGCGCAAAAGATTTTCACTCAGATTACGTATTTATTCGTAATCGTAAATTAGCTTTGATCGTGGGTGGATGGTGCTTCTTATTTACATTTGTTTGTGCGACCTTAGGATTCATTCCACAGGATGCAAATTTTGGAACTAAGTCATTTGATCATCAACTTTTGATGAATTTTATTACAGTTCTTATTTTGTTTGGTGTTGGATTTTTATTGCCTTACTTGAGAAAACGTGAACTCAATAGAAATAAGTAATTGTAATAATAGCTTTAAAATAAATTTTTCACTTTTAATAATAAAAACGGGGCTGTGCCATAAGTCCCTAAGTGAAAGAGCTTCACCAGAGAAAGTAATGATTTTTCTGGTGAAGCTCTTTTGGTATAATTAAAAATAAAAAAGCACTGGTTGGAGCCAGTACTTTCAAAAACAATACCCCTATAGAAAGGATAATCAAAATGTACAATAATTATAACATAAATCAGACTGTACTTAGTATTAAAACTGACTGGGAGCCAAAAGAAAATCATCCTGCACGGATGATTAATCAAATAGTTGAAGACCTTAAAATTAATGATCCTTACATCTTTGGACGACCGCGTAAGTATGATCTGCGTGTACTTTTAAAATTAATTTTGTTTGCGTACACAAAAGGTATCTTTAGTAGTCGCCGTATTAATACGTTGGCAGAAGAGAATTTGGCAGCCCGTTGGCTGACACAAGAACAGGTTCCAGCCTACCGAACAATTTGTCGTTTTAGAATTTCAGATGAAGTTGAGAGCTTGATTAATCAATGTATTCTAAAACTAACCAAATATCTGAAACAAAACAATTTTATTGATGAAGTTACTTTTATTGACGGGACTAAAATTTTAGCTGATGCCAATAAATATAGTTTTGTTTGGCGTAAGAATACGATTCGTTTTGACAAGCTTAATCGCTCTGCGATTATAACCCTTCTGGAAGAATTAAATGACGCTAAGTTTAAGTGTCAGCTCCCAGCAGAGACAGATCTTACTTTAGAAATGCTTGATGAAATTACCTTGCGGTTAGAAAATGACTTGAAAGATTTGAATAAAAAGATTGAAAAAGAACATATCTCTCCAAACCCAGACAAGTCAAGGCGTCGAAAACTAAAATCTTTAAAACGAAAACTTAAGTTACGGCAAACTAAATTATTAGCTCATAAAATACAAACCAGAATTTATGGTAAAAGAAATAGTTATTCAAAAACAGATCATGATGCAACTTTCATGCGTGTTAAGGAAGATCCAATGCTCAACGGACAGCTAAAACCGGCTTATAATCTACAAATCGCCACAAGTAAACAATTTGTAACTGCCTTCGGCATTTTTCAAAATCCAGGAGATACCAAAACATTAATTCCTTTTTTACAGCAACAAAAAGCAGCTGGAACTTTAGGTAAGTATATTGTGGCTGATGCAGGATACGGTTCAGAATCAAATTATCGATATCTCGAAGATGAATTACCTGAACATACAGCGTTAATTCCATATGGGACAATGTTAAAAGAAAATAGTCGCAAATGGAAAAGTGATGACCGTAAGGTCATGAATTGGGCGTATCATCCTAAAGACGATTATTTTATTGATCTGCAGGGAGTTAGATTTAGTTTTTATGCTTACCGTAAGCGCAAAGATAAGTACGGATTTGTACGTGAATTTAAAGAGTATCAGGCAAACAAATACGATAACGATTTTAAAATTGATCACCGAGCATTCACTAAAAACGGAAATCCTCGTAAAATAAGTATTAATAGCGCATGGGAGTATTTCAAAGCTAAGGAACGCAAGTTGCTTTCAAATCACCAAACTGGTTCAATTTACGGACAACGTAAAATAGATGTTGAATCAGTTTTTGGTGGATTGAAGGCTTGTTTGGGTTTTAAAAAATTTTCGGTTAGAGGTCTTGAGAAGGTAAAAAGGGAAGCTGGAATTGCCTTGATGGCAATGAATATTAGAAAATTGGTGGCGAAAGGCACCAATTATAACTGTTTTATAAACAAAAAGAAGAGATTAGTGAAAATCAAAGAACGATTTTCACTAATCTCTTCTATTTTGAAGGACTTATGGCACAGCCCCGTTTTTATTAAATCTGTAATTTATTTTTCAATTTTTTCAATAATTTCAACGCGGCATAAGTTAGACAACTAATCCATGTGATTATGACGAGATACATAACGTGCAAGAACCAATTCCCAATATTATAGCTAACAACTAATGTGTTTTTTCCCTTCTTTTGAGTTACAACAGGGGTGCCAATCTTTGTTAGATGGTATTGATGCTTTCTCCCAGTTATTTGTTGTTTGTTTAAAATAAGATTTGTATTGTAGTATTTTATAATAGGGATATTAACGCTCGTTTTTTTCTTACCATTCCAAGTAACAACTAAGGTATTATTATGTACGCTTTTTGTGAAACGTGAATTGTCAGAAATAATATAATGACCATACAATTTGTAATTTTTGTTAGTGCTACCGTGATAACTAGGCAAATAATCCGGCGTTTTTTTCTGAACTAGATTCAATATTGAAATGAGGTCTGTAGAATAAAATGAGTCATGAATCTTGCTATCATTTTTAGAATTGAAAACGAGTGTGTTTAGCTTTTTAAGGGGCGGCCTACTAGTTGTCCATTGTTCATATTTTTTACTTAATAAAGCAGCTGTTTGGGAAAATCCTACAATAACAACTAGAAAGATAATAACGTAAACATGTTTACTATAAATAATTAATTATATTTTACGGTTTTGTATGTCATTTAATTTTTAGAGGTACTATTTAGAGGATAACTTTCAGTTTTAAGAATTAAAAAATCTCAAGCAAACGATTGACACTTCTGCAATAAGTCGCTATGGTTAAGGCGTATAGTGTGAATTAACAAGGATTTTAGAAAGCGGGGTGAGGGAAATGGCAGATAGTCATAGATGCAGTATAAATAATAGTGACAAAGCAACTGTTAATGGTGCTGATGATTACGTTCCCTCGCAATATAGGCGCCTAAAATAATTCGATTGAGAGGAAATTATCAATGGAAAAAAATATGGAACGTGGCCTAAAATGTCTTGTAGACCAAAAAGAATATGATTTAGTGGATGGTGCTTTTCTAAAAGACTTGGATGGTTCACTAAGAGCCTTGATAAGAAGAGACTATCCTAAGGCAGCAGATAACCAATTTATTTGCAGTGAACATCTTGTACAGTATCGAGTAAAAAAAATGGACCAAATGATTGCAAAGGACTATCGGCAAAATGATAAGTTAACAAGAAAACTAACGCGTGTGATGGAAAATGATGCCTATCAGGTAATAGATGTCCGTGAGCAACTGGAACATTCATTAACATTTGGGCAAAAAATTGCTGATGGGGTTGCACACTTTGGTGGTAGTTGGGCATTTATTTTAAGTTTTATAGGAATTATGATTTTCTGGATACTTCTAAATATATTTCATTGGTTTGGGGTACATTTTGACCCATATCCGTTTATTTTATTGAATCTTTTTTTAAGTATGGTTGCGGCTATTCAGGCACCATTGATCATGATGAGCCAAAATCGTTCATCTGAATATGACCGAATGGAATCGCGTAATGACTATCAGGTGAATCAAAAATCAGAAGAAGAAATTAGGGTTTTGCATTCGAAAATTGATCATTTGATACAACAAGATCAGCCTAATTTGTTACAAATTCAGAAGATTCAAACGGAGATGCTTGGTTCTATTGAGTCACAAGTAAGTGAATTAAGAAGATTACAGCAATATTTTGAAGAGGAAAACAAAAAGTAGTGTTAGTGTAATTCTATGTAGTAGAGTTACTCAGAGCCAACAAGGAAACAGGGACAAATTAATTTTTGACCTTGTTTCCTTATTTATTTGAAATAAATAAAATACAGCTCAGTGTTGTATCCTCTGGCTTTTGTGGGAAGGTTAGTTAGAAGAAAAGTTGAAAAAGTTGCATATTATAAAAGCAAATTGTAATATATATCGTATACGATATAAATAGGAGAGGCTATGAGCAAACAGGATATTTTTTATGATGAGTTGTGCTTATCTGTCTACACAACAAATCGTTATTTTCATCAATTGTATCAAGTAGTCTTAGGAGAGTATGAACTAACGTATCTGCAATATATGGTTTTACTGAATATAAAAAAGCAGGGTAGATGTACCTTGGCAATAATCTGTCATAACTTAGATTTAGATACAAACACTTTAACACCAGTTGTCAAAAAATTGATGATGAAGCAGTGGGTAAGACGTGAGAGGTCTATTGCCGATAAACGAAGCTTTGAATTATTTCTTACTGATAGTGCTGAACAAAGATTTGAGTTTATTCAGAATAAAATTGCAAAGATCCAGGCAAAGTTGGTTGGCAATGAGCAGCAGAAGTTTACTAAAATCTTAAAGCAGATGCATGGCTTGAATGAGCAAGTTGCAGAAATTATTAGTGATTTAACAAATGAAGATTAAAAAGGCGGTAGAATATGGAAAAATTTGATGTTATTTTTGTTGGTAGCGGACATGCTAATTGGCATGCAGCAGTTGATTTACAAAAAGCAGGAAAAAAGGTAGCGATAATTGAAAAAGATTTAATTGCGGGTACATGTACTAACTATGGCTGCAATGCTAAGATTTTGTTAGATGGGGCGGCTGATCTTATTCATCAGGTGAGCTCATATGTGGGCATGGGATTAAAAGGTGATTTGCATATTGATTGGCCAGAACTAATGGCATATAAGCGTGCGACAATAAATCCGCTTCATAAAATGCTAGAACAGCAATTCAAAGCACTAGGAATTAAAATATATAAGGGAACAGCAACATTTCTTGACGATCGTTCTATCAAAGTCGGCGAAGAAATTCTAAGTGCCACAGATTTTATAATTGGAACTGGACAAATACCTAACCATCTCCCAATTGAAGGAAATGAGTGGTTACATGATAGTCGTGAATTCTTAGATTTACCGAAATTACCAAAGCATATGACGTTTATCGGAGCTGGAATTGTTTCATTGGAGTTTGCAATGCTTGTGAAAGCTGCCGGAACAGATGTCACTATTATCGAATTTGCTTCAGGAGCGCTCAGAGAATTTAATGCAAAATATGTAGAAAAAGTATTGCAGCAAATGAAAAAGTATTGCAGCAAATGAAAAAATTGGGAATAAAAGTTTATTTTAATGAATCAGTACAAAAAATTCAAAAGGCTAATAATCAATTAATTGTTTCGACCGCATCTGATTTAAAAGTTGAAACGGACTATATTGTTGATGCGACTGGGAGAATTCCTAATGTAGACGATCTCGACCTAGAAGCTGCAGGAGTGAAATATAATAAGCGTGGGATAGTTGTTGATAACCATTTACAAACATCTGTATCACATATCTATGCTAGTGGAGATGTTATCGATAAACAGATTCCTAAGCTAACACCTACTGCAACGTTTGAATCTAATTACTTGGCAAACCGATTGTTGGGTGAAAATCCGGAATCAATTAAGTATCCAACGATTGCAAGTGTTGTATTTACACTTCCAAGAATTGCACAAGTTGGGTTAAGCACAGCAGACATTGAGAACAAAAAAGAAAGCTATGTTATCAAGGAGATTCCTTTTGGTAGTCGTTTACGTTTTCAGACTAAGAATGAACCTGATGCAGAAGCAACGTTGATATTTGATCAGAATTCATATCTAGTCGGAGCAAGTGTTTACGGAGACGAAGCACCAGAATTAATTAATGTTTTGGCGATGATAATAGGGATGAAGTTGACACAAGAGGATTTAAGTAAAGCAATTCTAGCATTTCCAAGTCAAACAATTGGATTGATCAGCATGATGGCCCCATATCTAAGAAAGTTCAAGTAATAATGTCAAGTGAAGAACAGTAATCATTATGGTTTAGAGGAAAAGTATATGTTGGGTGAATTTCATAAATCGAGCGCTAACGTGATATATAGTTAATATAAATGGTAAGAATTTATAATTACAGAATTTAGATGATATAAAAGTATCTTTGGGTATTGGATAATATACAAAATATAGAACAAAAAAGGCGAGACTAGACCAAAAGTTAATTTTGGGTCTAGTCTCGCTAATTATTTTGTATAAATGTGTTCCATAAGGCAAAATTCTCCGCCTAACTTCGAATTACTCATAGCAAAATAGTTACCATGTCTGTAATTTCGAGTCAGTATTCAAAGTTTCCCGACTTATATCAGACTTCCGTCTTCTTTAATTAAGGATAAATTACTTTCTCGTGAATTCGACTTCACCTAGTGCATGTTGAGCAGCTAAGTTGAGCAAACTCCATTGACGATCAAAACCTGGTTGGAAGAAGAAGTCAGCTTCAGCTAAGTCTTCTACTTTTAATTGATGAGAAATGGCAAGTGCTAAAACATTTCCTTGGGCAGTTATATCATATGTTGATAAGACTGCTCCTCCAAGAAGACGATGAGTTTCAGGATCAAAGAAAAGTTTTACATAGACTTTCGGATTGCCTTTATCCTCTGGTACATAGCTTGGGCGTAAGGTATCTTCATAGAAGGAACTAGCTATTTTTACACCGGCACGCTCAGCAGTGAAGCTGTTTAAACCACTCTGAGCGAAGTGATAATCGAAGACACTTAAGGCTGATGAACCGACTATTCCTGCAAAGGGAACCGCAGGAGTTTTTTCAAAAAGATGTTTTACCAAGTAACGAGCCTCGCGCCGAGCAACAGTGGCAAGCGCTACTGGAACTTTTTTTCTTGCGGCAATTGAATATGCTAAAGTGGCATCACCAATGGCATAAACATCAGGAAGGTTAGTTCTAAGGTATTCATCGTTTTTAATCCAACCGCGTTCATCTAGAGCAACAGTCCCTTTTAACCACTCAGTATTTGGCTGAACACCGGCTGCTTGAATAACTACGTCACTTGGAAAATCACCTTGATTACTTTTAACAAACTGAACTTTATTATTTTGACCACTAAATGCTGAAATTTTAACGCCAGTATGAATTTCAACACCTTTGTCTGCTAGATGTGCACTTATAATATCTGTTAACTCAGAATCAAGATAAGTTCCTAATGGACGGTCAATAACATCTAAAAGTGTGACATGTTTTCCTGCTTTAACAGCAGCTTCAGCAGCTTCAATACCAATGTAACCAGCACCAACAACGGTAATGTTCTTAACTTCTGGATTTTCTAGTTTACTTTTTATTTTTGTAGCCCAATCATAACCGCGCATTAGATAAACATTTTCTAGTTCGTTCCCGGCGATTGGTAATGATTTAGGATTTACACCTGAACTCAGAATTAATTTATCATATGATTCTTCAGTTTGTTTACCATTTTCTAGATCAGTAACAAAGACGGTTCGTTTATCGCTATTTATTTTGGTGACTTGATGATTATTCAAAATATGAACATTTTCTTGTGGAAAACTCTCAGGTCTGAAATTACGGACAGCATTAACATCAGTTACACTATTTTCCAAGTATAGTTCCATACCACAGGACATAAACGAAACAAAATTGCTTGCTTCAAATAAAGTAATGTCGATGTCTTCATAGCGGCTTAACAGTTCAAGAATAGACTGATGACCACCATGAGAAGCACCGACAATAATAATTTTTTTCTTCACGTTAATTCCCCCCAATTTCTGGGAATAAATTAACATAGTAATATTTTAATGTCAAACCAAAAGCTTATAAAAAACACTTACTATAAGTAACTAATAGTAAGTGTTTTTACTTAGTTTGTACTGTGATTAATCGAAAGGATACTTCATACCCCATGCATTACGGACGCTGTCTAAGATATGTGAAACGTCACGTGATATCGCAAGTTGACCATCGTCGTGCCCATTATCAATATAACGTTGCATATCGCGGACTTCGTAGCGCAATGCTTGTGTATCATCACCGGCTTGTAATACTTCATTGGCCTGTTCATGTGCATCAGCAGTATATGTGACTTCAGCACTTGTAGCACGAGGGTAATTATTGATTTCGACGTAACCCTTTGTTCCAGAAACAACTCCACGTTTTGGTTGCTTTGCACGCATTGACAATGCCATCACAGCCAGTTGTTCTTGATTATTTTTCAAGATGATACCTGATTGTTCATCGACACCAGTTTCAAAGAACTTAACAGTTGTTAATGTCGTATTGGGTTGACTTGCTAAGAAAGTTCTTGCAAATGCTGTTGCATATCCCCCGATATCTAACAATGCTCCTCCTGCAAGATCTTTATTGAAGAATCTATTTTTAGGATCGTAATCTTTTAGGCTTCCAAAGTTGACTTGCACCAATTTGATATCACCTAACTTTCCTGTAGCGATAAGTTCTTTGACTTGATCAAAAACAGGCATATGGTACAAGGTGAGTCCTTCTGTCAGAATTAATCCTTTTTCTTTAGCAAGAGCTTCAACTTCATCAAATTGTTTAGCATTAACAGTAATTGCTTTTTCACAAAATACATGTTTACCAGCTTCTAAAGCAGCTTTGATATATTGATAATGATATGTGTGTGGTGTAGCGATATAAATTACATCGATATCAGGATTCGCAATCATTTCGTTTGCATCGGTGTATGTTTTTTTAATATGCTTTTCTGCAGCAAATTTTTCTAACATTTCTTTGTTAACATCAGCTACAGCGTATACTTCGCCGTTAACATCATTTAATGCATCAGCCATCTCATGTGCAATCCAACCTGTACCAACCATGCCCCAGTTATATTTTGTCATAATTAATCTTCCTTTCTAAATTCATGTACTTTTCCAGTTTCATCAAATGTTAAACCAAGTGTTATTAAGTTTTCAAAAAAGGATGTAGCAATAACTCCATTTTGTTGCGAGACTATGGAATTAATCTGCGAAATATTGTTCCAATCATGTGCATAACAATCTATTAAGAGATTTCCAGAAGGAGTTCTTGCGTAACCAGCTATATCTTTTGCTAATCTGATATTACTCTTAAGATTCAAATATTTAAGGAGTCGTAATACAACTGCACTTGTAACATCGACAACTTCAAGTGTGAGCGGAATTTGAGGATTGAGTGATTTTGTTACTCTTTCTAATAGTGCCAGAATAATGTAATCATCCGCTAGTTCAGCATTAATTTTCTCAAATAAATGAATTCCACCATTACTTTTTAGAGCATTTAGATTTGTATCTAGTGAATCACATCCATCAAAAGCAAGGTTAATATGCTTAACCTCATCACTGTTGGTAACAGAGATTCCAAGTGAATTACAATAATTCTTTGTAAGTTCAGATGGTGTACAGATGGTTAGATTTAATTCAGGTTTTACTGCTAGAGCAGAAGCAAGTTTAGCAACATTGCTTCCACCGCCTAGACTGATAGTCATGTTTGGCTTGATAAGAGTGAGAGACTTTTGAATAATCGGTGTCAATTTGTAATCACCTCTTTTTTATTTATTTTCATAAATAGCAAATTAATGAAATTTATTTACAACACCATGTTATTACGTGAAAATTTATTTGTCAACACTTTAAATTAGATGTTGACATTTTTCTAAAAAGCGGTTACATTTTGATTGTAATTATTTTCACTAAATAAAAATAAAAGAAAGAGGTTTTCATTATGGATATATTAAATATATTAAAAAGTGACATCATGATCATGGATTTAAAAGCAAAAACCAAAGAAGATGCATTACATGAGATGGTTAATTCTTTTTTTGAAAACGGTTTAATAGATGATAGAGATCTTTTTACACAAGATATCTTCAAACGTGAAGCGGAAGCGACAACAGGTATTGGGGATGGAATTGCAATGCCTCATGCTAGAAATAAGGCAGTGAAAGAAGCAGCTGTTTTATTTGCAAAAAGTGAACAAGGGATTGACTATAATGCGATTGATGGCAAACCAGTTCACCTGTTTTTTATGATTGCTGCACCAGCTAATGCCAATGATATTCATTTGCAGGCTTTGGCAAGTCTTTCTGCATTACTTTTAGACGCTAATCTGATTACAGAATTAAAAAAGGCAGTAACTCCACAAGAAGTTCAGCAATTGTTTAAAGCAGCTAGTGATAAGAAAAAAACAGATGAACGTCAGCAGACTGAAAATCAGGATTTACCATTAATTGTTGCAGTAACAGCCTGTCCAACGGGAATTGCACACACATATATGGCTGAAGCGGCATTGCTTGAAGCGGGTAAGAAAATGAACGTCGAGATGAGAGTCGAGACGAATGGATCTGAGGGAGTAAAGCATCGACTAAGTGCAGAAGAGATTTCTAACGCTGTAGGGGTAATTATCGCAGCAGATAAGAAGGTCGAAGTAGAACGTTTTGCGGGTAAGAAAGTCATGCAGACTGCGGTAATTGATGGAATTAAGAAACCTGAGGAACTTATTCAAAGTGTATTAGATGGAAATTTAGCAACATTTGAAGTTGAAGGTGGGGCTAATAATAATTCAAGTGCGGAGGATAAACAAGGTGGAATTTGGCATCATGTCTACCAAGACTTGATGAGTGGAATTTCGAATATGTTGCCATTTGTTGTCGGTGGTGGAATATTGATGGCGATTTCGTTCTTGCTAGAACAGTCATTAGGGAAAACTTCAACGGCGTTTATCTTTCTGAATTCTCTAGGGACAAATGCATTTAGTTTTTTAATTCCGATTTTAGCAGGATTTATTGCATTTTCAATTGGTGATCGTCCAGCCATGATGCCAGGTTTTGTTGGTGGCTATATGGCAACCCAAGCAAGTGCAAGTATTGTTAAATCAAGTGGTAGTGCAGGTTTCATTGGCGGAATCATTGCAGGTTTTATCGCAGGTTATTTGATTTTATTTTTGAAAAAGGCATTTATTAAATTACCAAAATCATTAGATGGTTTAAAACCAATGATAATATTTCCTGTGTTGGGATTGTTTTTTGTAGGAACATTGATGTTTTTCGTAATTGATCCAATCTTTTCAGTAGTTAATTTATTTTTGGTACATTTTCTAACAACTATGGGAACTGCAAATGCAATCTTGCTTGGAGCAATTCTTGGTGGAATGCAGGCTGTAGATCTAGGTGGCCCAGTGAATAAAGCAGCTTATACAACAGCAATTGGGGTATTATCGGCAACGGGTGACGGAAGTATGATGGCTTCAGTAATGGTTGGCGGAATGATTCCACCATTGGCAATTGCAATCGCGACAACTATCTGGAAAAGTAAATTTACAGAAGATGAGCGTAAGGCTGGAATTAGTAATTATGTTTTAGGAATTTCATTTATTACTGAAGGAGCAATTCCTTTTGCAATCGCAGATCCGTTGAGGGTAATTGGTTCATGTATTATTGGTTCAGTAATTGGTGGGGGATTAGCTCAATTCTGGAAGGTTAGTGTGCCAGCTCCTCATGGAGGATTATGGGTTGTTTTGTTAATGCACAATCCTTTGTATTTTGTTTTATCCTTAATAATTGGGGCTGTTGTAGCTGGAATAATTTATGGTATTTGGAAGCCCAAAAAGATAGCGCTTTTCAAAGAATAAATGATACTATATAATTAATTTTATTTTATATAGTTGTTTGGAGGACTGAAATTAATGAGCGGCGAAAATGTAGTTGATATAATATATAGTAACTTGAGTACTATGACCCAGACCGACAAAAAAATTGCACAGGTTATTTTAAAGAATCCTGGAGATGCGGTGAACTATACAATTTCAGAGCTCGCGGCTAAAGCAGTCGTTAGCGAGGCATCTGTTTCTCGTTTTTGTAAAAACCTACAACTGTCGGGATTTCATCAATTGAAGATTGAATTAGCAAAAGTATCTGATGATGAGTCTAATTACTATAAAGTTATTAATATCGATAATATTCAACAGGCAATCGCCAACATTAGAGATAATAAGAATGCGGAGATTACTAATACGCTAAATAATGTGACTACTCCAACAATCAAGAAGATTATGAAGTTAATCCAGAATTCGCATATTTTACAGATTGCAGCAGAGGGGAATACATTCCCTGTTGTTGCAGATGCGGCCTACCGATTTAATCAAATTGGAATTTTATCAATTTGTTCAGAATCATGGCAGACTTCAATAGGTCAGACTCTCAATTTGACTGATAAAGATACACTAATGGTTATCTCTAATTCAGGAGAGTCTAAGTCCTTATTAAAACAAATTGAAGTGGCTAAAAAACAAGGTATGAGAATTATCGCAATTACCAACCGTAATGATTCACCGATTGCACTAGAAGCAGATTATCACTTGCGCACAGCTGTTAGACAAAGAGTATTGCAATCGGAGTACTATTTCTCTAGAGTTGCTGCAATGACGGCAGTGGAAACAATTTTCCTATTATTGATTGCGGAGGATCGAGAGAGATTAAGCAAGATTATGGATCATGAAACTATCATTTCGGATACAAAAGTCTAGGCAGAAAATTTTGATTTATGAAGTATGATTATCTGAAATAGATGAAGGGGTCGGACCAAAATTAAATTTTGAGCCGGACCTTTTTCTTGGGGCAGTTGTTAGTTAAGGAATCAAGAAATATTTTTAATTGAGTAAAATAATGCTTAGTTATAAAGTTCGCTAGAATTATTCTACTGAAAATAATTATTATGATTTAATTAACATACTTTTCAAGAAGACTGAGAAAGAAGATGGTTTGAGCATATGAAAGTTAAAATTCTCTCGACGAGTGATGTACATGGGTATATTTTTCCAACCAATTTTAGCAGTAAAGCAGACTATCAACCCTTCGGCTACCTAAAAGCTGCACAGGTTATTAAGTCTATTAAAGAAGATGCAGCAGATGATGAGGTTATCGTATATATTGAAAATGGTGATTTCTTAGAGGGCTCTCCACTGTCTGATTATATTTATCGAACAAGGAAAACAAAGGAATATAATCAGATTTTTTGTAAAATGACAAGTCTTTTGGATGTAGATGCAGCGGTTTTAGGTAATCACGAATTTGATTATGGACTGGCATATATTAAAGAAACTTTGAAAAATAAAAAATACCCAATTATAGGTGCAAATATTGGTGGTGAAAAAGCACAGGATATTATTGACCAACCATATCAAATAATTGAAAAAGCAGGAATTAAAATCGCTATTTTGGGATTAACTACACAGTATGTGCCACACTGGGAAAAAGCTGAGAACATTGAAGGAATTACTTTTAATTCTGTGCTTGAAACTGCAAGAAAATATGTACCAATTCTAAAAGAAAAGGCTGATGTGGTAGTGGTTGCTTACCATGGCGGTTTTGAAAAAGATCTGGATAATGGTAAACCAACTGAACGGTTGACAGGTGAAAATGAGGGATATGCACTGCTTTCTGAAATACCGGGAATTGACGCATTGGTGACAGGTCATCAGCACAGAAAAATAGCAAAAAAAGTATATGGAGTACCGACAACTCAACCAGGATGTCGTGCTGAAAATGTGGGTCAGATTTCGATAGAATTAGATAATAATAAAAAAATAATCAATTCACATGCTGAACTAATTGATACAAGTAAACGAGTGGTAAATCAAGAATTGGAATCACTTTTAACTGATTTGAAACGCGATATTGAAAATTGGCTAGATATACCGGTAGCAAAGATCAATGGTGATATGCGTATTCATGATCATCTAGCTGCAAGGCTGCATGGACACGCGTATTTGGATTTAATCAATCGCATTCAGATGGATGTTACAGGAACTGATGTTGCAGGTTCTGCGCTATTTAACAATGAAGTTAGTGGATATGATGCGCAAATTACAGTACGTGATATTTTGAATAACTATGTCTATCCGAATACTTTGGTAGTTGAGCGAATTAGTGGGGCAGACTTGAGGGCAGCACTTGAACGTTGTGCCAGCTTTTTTGAATTACAGCCAGATGGATCAATCTGTATGACAAACAGCTCTAGTATACCTAAAGCTCAGTTGTATAATTATGATTACTATTCAGGTATAAATTACGTTTTTGATTTAACTAAACCAGTTGGAAAACGTGTTCTTAGTATTTTGTATCATAATCAAGTACTTAAGGATACTGACAAGATTGATGTTGCAATTAGTCAATACCGTGCTGTTGGTGGTGGTGAGTACCCAATGTTTAATATAACAAAGAGTATTCGAGCCTATGAAGATGATATGCCTAAGTTAATAGCAAAATATCTAAAGAAACATAAAAAGATAGAAGCAATCCAACCTAATAATTTACAGATTATTAAATAAATTTTTTTGGCATAAAAATAGCGACCTCTGAAAATTAGGCTTTTGTCTAACCTTCAGGGGTCGCTTTATATTAATTTAAGTCTTTATTTTGTTATTGTAATTTATTAATTAGGAAATATCAGAAAGGATGATAATATTTTTAAGCTCGTTGTTTATATGTTCCATTCCCAGTGTTGATAACTAGTTTTTCACCATTTTTGATGAAATCAGGAACAACAACAATAAGGCCTGTATCCATTGTTGCAGGCTTTCCACCACTAGCGGCAGTTGCGCCCTTAATAGTTGGTTCAGTTTCAACGACAGTCATTTCAACTATTGTTGGTAAATCGACTCCAATTAACTCATTATTACAAAAGTTCAATTGAACTTGTAAATCAGGGATCAAGTACTTACTTTCAGCTTCAATTAGCTGAGCAGGTAATTCGTATTGCTCGTAGGTATCTAAGTCCATAAAGAAGACGATATCATCTTGTTTATATAAAAACTGAGCTTTCTTTTTATCAACTATTGCTAAGTCAACTTTTTCTGTGGGACGCATAGTTGTCTGAACAATAGAACCAGAACGAATGTCGTTTAGCTTCATTTGCATAACAGTATTGCCCTTGCCAGGTTTATGATGGTTTGTCTCAAGTACCTTTATGAGTTTCCCATTTTTTTGAAAAATCATTCCTACTTTTAATTCAATTGCTTCTATCATTTGTGTGACCCCTTTTTATTTTTTATGTTACGGATTGTTAATTAAGAAGAGGGGCGGTGCAAGAGATAATGCAAAAACACGATACGTCATTGTTAAGTCCACCAATTATTTTTTTATATTTAACCTTCAGTATATCATAGATAATATATTGCGGTAAGGCAAAAAACCATAAAATAAAAATATGCAAAGATCTTATGTTGAGCATTTTGCCTTTCATGAATTTTACGGTACGATAGAAGAGAATGAATTGATTTAAATGTCTGGAGAGTCTGAAGATGAAAGAGGAAGTTGTTTATAGAAAAATGGTAGATGCTGACTACCAAGAAGTTCTTGAAATGGTCATAGAAACATGGAACTATCGTGAATGGATAGAAAAACCGTTAGTTAAACCAATGGCCGAGTTTTTCCTATGTGACTTGTTAGTCGGAGCCGATGATGTCTTTGTGGCAGTGATAGCTAACAAGGTGGCTGGAATAGTGGCAACAAGTCATGAACAGTGGTCAAGGTTGCAGTATGTTTGGCAAAGGCGTCAATTGAAAGCATTATTGCAGTTGGCAGGATTCGAAGATAAAAATTATATCTTTGCACAATATATGGAAACGATGAATATTGATGAAGAACTATTGGCGTTAAGTGGAAAGAAATATGGCGGAGCTCTTAATTTATTAATTGTTAAAGAAGGATACCAAGGACTGGGAATCGGAGGAAAGCTGTATAAACATTTTTACGATTATCTTCAGGGCCTGGGGGTAAAAAACTTTTACTTGTTTACCGATAATTCATCCAATTTTAAGTTTTATGATCATAAACGTCTAACTAGAGTTAATCAGAAGAACTTTTTTTGGAAAGATAAAGATGGAGAGCCACACAAAAAACCAGAAATATATTACTTGTATGAAGGTAATATTACCATATAGAAGAAATATGACTTGGTCAAAATTCTCCACCTAATTTTCCCAACTTGAGTCACACTCTGATTTTGGCTATGGTACAATAACAAGCAAGAATGGAGATGATTGGCAGATGGATTATAAAGAGTTTGATTCAGAATTATGGCAGGCGATTGCTGCTGAAGAGAAGCGACAACAAGGTAACTTGGAGTTGATTGCTTCAGAAAATATTGTGTCAAAAGCGGTACTTGCTGCCCAAGGAAGTGTATTGACTAATAAATACGCTGAGGGTTATCCCGGAAAGCGGTACTATGGTGGATGCGAGTACATAGATGTTGTTGAGAGTTTAGCAATTGAACGGGCTAAGAAAATATTTGGAGCAAAATTTGCTAATGTACAGCCACATTCAGGGTCACAGGCAAATGCAGCCGCATATTTGGCGTTAATTCAACCTGGCGATACTGTTTTGGGAATGGATTTAGCTGCAGGAGGACATTTGACCCATGGTTCTCCAGTTAATTTTAGCGGTAAAACATACAACTTTGTCGGATATGGTGTGGACAAGAATACTGAAATGCTTGATTATGATGAAATTCTAGAATTAGCCAAGAAACATCGGCCAAAGTTAATTGTTGCGGGGGCAAGTGCTTATTCAAGAATAATTGACTTTGCAAAGTTTAAAAAAATTGCGGATGAAGTTGGAGCAAAACTCATGGTCGACATGGCCCATATTGCTGGCCTCGTCGCCGCAGGAGTACATCCAAGCCCAGTTCCATATGCTGACATTACAACTACTACGACCCATAAGACACTACGTGGACCTCGTGGTGGTATGATTTTGACAAATGATGAAACACTGGCAAAAAAAATAAATAGTGCAATTTTTCCAGGTATTCAAGGAGGACCATTAGAACATGTGATTGCTGGTAAGGCAGCAGCGTTCAAGGAAGCTCTTGATCCTAGTTTCAAGGAATATTGCAAGCAGGTTATTGCGAATACTGCAGCAATGGCTGATGTGTTTACAAAGTCCAAAAAAGCACGGTTAGTTTCTGGTGGAACTGATAATCATTTAATCTTAGTTGATGTATTAGGCTTTGGATTAAATGGAAAACAAGCCGAGAAGTTATTAGATTCAGTCAATATTACTGTTAATAAGAACTCAATTCCATTTGAGACGCTGAGTCCATTCAAGACTAGTGGAATTCGAGTTGGGACAGCTGCAATCACTAGCCGTGGATTTAAAGAAGCTGATGCTGCAAAAGTAGCAAAATTGATTGTAGAAGTGTTAGAAGCACCTGAAAATTCAGAAACATTAAAAAAGGTTGCAAAAGAAGTAAAAGTATTAACCGATGCACATCCAATTTATGCAGATGGGGCTGTCAGATGATTCGCAGAATTAACAGTGATATTGACAAGTTAAGACTTAAATCTAAGCCAGCAACTAAGGCTGATAAGCAGATAATTATTGATTTGATAGATACTTTAAAGGCACACGAAGATGAATGCGTAGGAATGGCTGCAAATATGATTGATGAATATAAGCGGATAATTATTTGTCAGATGGGACCATTTGCAGTACCTATGATTAATCCAGTGATTACTAAAAAAAGTAAATCATATCAAGCAACAGAGGGATGCTTATCCCTTGCTGGTCAAAGAAAGATAAGTCGATATAAAAGTATCACAGTTGAATATCTGGATAAGGAGTTTGTACAACAAAGACAAGTTTTTTCAGAATTTATTGCACAAATTATTCAACATGAGATAGATCATTGTGATGGCATTATTATTTAATAAATAATTTTATCATATTAGTATACTGAAAATAGAAGAAGGGACTGAGTCAAAAGTTAATTTGATTCGGCTCCTTTATTTGTCACGAGTAAACATGTTATATAGGTTAAAATTCTTCGCTTAACTTTGAATTAGTAATCAAGTTTTTCTGACTTCTTACTGCTACATTTCTTAATAACTGAAATTAAAAAAAGTCCAATTGTTCTGGTGGCTTTTTGTTGAGATTGTGGAATTGGACATTCAACATTTTTTTTAATGACAGTGCATTTTGCGCCGCGTGACCACCAGAATTATTATTGAAAATAATACAAATTTCTTGAACTGAATTTTGTAGAGAAAATAAGGTATCTTTCAAACGATTGAGTTCTTCATCAGAATAATCATAAAGAGTTCTGTACTTACGCCAGTCAGGCCCTATGTGCTGCCATCCTGCTTTGTTTCTGCCATGAAGTCTAATCAATAAAAGTTGTTTGTTGGTGATAACTGGTTTGAAAGGAACCGATAATCGACCAATAGAAGGTTCATCAACGGCGACTAAAGTTATCTTATTTTGAGTACAAAAAGTAATGAGTGAATTGAATATTTGTGAATTAAACCAACTACGATTTCTAAACTCAAAGGAAAGTGGGAGACCTGCAAGTTCTTTTATCAGATATTTTAAGTAGGCCACATTTTTTGCTGTAGCATCAAAATAAGGTGGAAATTGGCATAAGATAGTTTTAAGTGCGTTTTGTTCAATCAGTGGACTAATAGCTTCTTTGAACGCATTAATTTTTTTTGAAAGCTCATCTTTTGTTAATTCTTCTCCAGGGTGAAGTGTGAAAGAACGATTGGCTTTGATGACAAACTTAAAATCGCTAGGAACCTTCGTGAGCCAGGCAGCGACACTCGTAACCCGTGGAATACCATAAAAGAATGTATCAAGTTCAACCGTTGGGAAGAAAGCACTGTATTCTTGTAAGGTCAGTGGATGATCAATATTTTTAATCAGTGATCTGTGCTCACTCCATGAAGTTAGCCCAATAGTATACATAATGAATGCTCCTCCTTTAATATTCAATAATTAATTGTAACATTTCAATCTAGTTAAATAAAAAATAAGCAAATTTTTTTAAGTTGCCCGAAAGATACTTTATAATACAATTAGTGTGTTATGTATATTTCAACAAAAGTAATCTATCTTGTTCCATTAATAAGGGGAGGTAACCTGAATGACGAAGGAAATTAAAAAATATAAATATTTAATTGTTGGTGGTGGAATGGCCGCAGATCAGGCGGTAGCTGGTATTCGTTCGATAGATAAGGAAGGAACAATCGGAATTATCTCGTCAGATACGGATGAACCATATGCTAGACCGGCACTAAGTAAAAAACTTTGGGTGGACCCAGATTTTCATGATGAAGATATTGATTTTCATACAGCTCAAAAATATGATGCGTGGATAAAGCTAGCAACTAAGGTAACAAAAGTTAACCCAAAAAAGCATACCATAGAAACCGATAATGGTGAGGAATTTGAATATGATAAATTGCTACTTGCAACTGGTAGTGAAGCAAAAACACTTAAAGGTGAAAATAGTGAACGTGTAATTGCATTAAGATCAAAGCAAGATTATCTCAAAATTCGTAAGTTCAGTGGTAAAGGTAAGCATGTGATTGTTGTAGGAAATGGCTATATTGGAAGTGAAATTGCTGCAGGATTGATTCAAAGTGATACTAAGGTCTCATTGGTGATTACTGGGGATAGGATTTTCGATAAGAAGTTCCCTATATTTTTAAGTGAGAAATATGAGGAAAAATATCTCAAGGCAGGAATAAAAATCTACCATAACAAAAAGGCATCTAGCTATGATCTTGTTGGAGATGAAGTTAAAGTTCAGTTAAATGATGGGACCGTACTGCAAGGTGCTGGCCTTGTCTTAGGAATTGGAGCATTTACAGATTATAGCTTGGCTAGTGAGGCTGGTCTCAAGGTAGATGAACATGGAGTTGTTGTTAATGAACAGTTAAAGACCTCTGTCTCCGATATTTGGGCTGCTGGTGACATTATCTCTTATCCTGATCAGATTTTAGGTCGACAAAGTGCAGGTCATGTTAGACATGCTATCAATTCAGGACTCTTTGTTGGAAAACAGATGGCTGGAGTGACTGGGACTTACAACTACACACCGGTTTTTTATAGTTGGGTATTTGATATTAATTGGGAAGCGTTCGGCCAAGTTAATTCAAGTTTGAAGATGTACGCAGAGACACTTGGAGATGATAAATATATTGTTTATTATTTTGACAAACAAACATTGGTGGGAATTCTCTCGTGGAATTCTGATGTGCACCTGGAGCATTTGAAGGAAATATTAAAGAAACGGCCAACGATTGAAGAACTGGATAGAGTGATAAATCTTAGAGCAGTTGAATAAGAATCTAAATAATATCTAGGGGTTGTGCAGGAACTTTTGGCACGACCCCTTCGTTGACTGTGATTGGATATATCGAAACTAATCTAACTTATGGTCCTAAAAAACATTAATAATAAAAAAGAGACCTATTTTTTTATTTCATGAAAATTAAAAATAATGTGGTCTATTACTTTTAATTCTGTTAAACTGATTCGTGGGAAAGTCTCCCATCTGGCTGTGATAACAGCTCATGAAGAGGGCTTTCCCTTTTGAATGTTCATAAAAACTATTTGACAAACTCCTCGCGGATTAGATTTATTGAGACTGATGCAAAATTGAAAAGAAACCTTAAAACTTCTAATTAGCAAAAGAACCCAAAAAAATGAGGCGAGGTACGAGTTAATTTATTTGAGGGGGGTATCAAAATGGTTGAGTCAATTATTACATTTCGTAATGTAACCAAAAAATATAAAGATACGGTAATTTTGGAAAAAATCAGTTTTGAGTTGGAGAAGGGCAAGTTCTATACTTTGCTAGGTCCATCTGGTTGTGGGAAAACCACCACATTATCTCTAATTGCAGGATTTATTGAAGAGAGTTCTGGGGATATTTTGATGAATGAACAAAAAATAAATCATATTCCGGCTAATAAGAGGAAAATTAACACGGTTTTTCAAGATTACGCGCTCTTTCCACATCTAAATGTCTTTGATAACATCGCGTTTGGATTGAAGATTAAAAAGAAAAGTAAAAAAGAAATAAAGGCAAAAGTAACTGAGGCACTTAAAATGGTAAGGTTACCAGGATTTGAAGATCGCGAAATTAGTGAGATGTCCGGTGGGCAAAAGCAGCGAGTAGCAATTGCCAGAGCCTTGGTAAATGAACCAGAAGTATTGCTGTTAGATGAACCTCTGTCAGCGTTAGACATGAAATTACGAAAAGAAATGCAATATGAGTTGCGACAATTGCAAAAGCGGTTAGGAATAACCTTTATTTTTGTTACCCATGATCAAGAAGAAGCTCTTGCCATGAGCGATGAAATCTTTGTAATGAATCATGGTAAGATAATTCAACGCGGTACGCCAACTGCTATATATGACGAACCATTAAATCGCTTTGTGGCTGATTTTATCGGAGAAAGTAATATTGTTGAAGGAACCATGGTAGCTGATGGAATGGTCAAATTTGCGGGTAAAACTTTCGAGTGTGTTGATGGTGGAATGGAAGCTAATGAGCCGATTGAAGTTGTTTTGCGACCAGAAGATATCGAAGTAACTACAGCACAAAAGGGTAAAGTTATCGGAACGGTTATTTCACAACTATTTCGTGGAGTTCACTATGAGATTGTTTGTACAGATATAGATGGAAATGAATGGAAGATTAGATCTACGAAAAAAGTTGCGGTCGGCGCAAATGTTGGTTTAGATTTTGAATCTGAAGCAATTCATATCATGCGTTTTAATGAAACAGAAGCTAATTTTTACCAGCGATTAGAAGATTATCAAGGGAGCTAGGAAAAGATAGTAAAAATCTAAAATGTTGAGGGGGAAATAACATGAAAGCAAAAGGACTCTATTTTAGTTCATATGTCCTCTGGTTGCTCTTATTTGTCCTAGCTCCTGTTGCACTAATTTTATATCAATCATTTATCGGAATTAATGGTGATTTTACTGTTGCTAATTATGAAAACTTCTTTAAAATTAGTGCTTATTTACAAATGACCTTTAATTCAGTTTTTTATGCGGGATTAATCACACTAATAACATTGTTGCTAAGTTATCCAACTGCCTATTTTTTAACAAAAACCAAGTATAAACAACTTTGGTTAATGTTGATTATTTTACCGACTTGGATAAATATTTTGTTGAAGGCATATGCATTCATCGGAATCTTCAGTCAAGCAGGACCAGTCAATAGAGCTTTTGAATGGTTAGGCTTAGGATCACACCAGCTATTATTTACCAATACTAGCTTTATGCTAGTTGCTGCTTATATTGAATTACCGTTTATGATATTGCCAATTTTTAACGCAATTGATGAACTTGATGAATCACTTATTAATGTTAGCCGTGACTTAGGAGCTAACAAATTTCAAACTTTTTGGAACGTGATCTTCCCCCTGACCTTAAATGGGATAAAAAGTGGGGTCCAGGTTGTTTTTATTCCATCACTTTCACTATTTATGCTGACACGTTTAATTGGTGGAAACAAGGTAATTACATTGGGAACCGCGATTGAAGAGAATTTCCTTGTTACCCAAGACTGGGGGATGGGTTCAACGATTGGTGTTATTCTGATTGTTACAATGATTTTAATTATGTTCTTCACTGGAGATAGGAGAAGGAGGAGAAAATGATTACTAAGAAAAATAATTTTTGGCGTAATTTATACCTAGTAATTGCATTTTTAATTTTATATTTACCGATTTTTTACTTAATTTTCTACTCTTTCAATAGTGGTGGCGGAATGAGTGATTTTTCACACTTTACATGGAGATACTATCGGGAAATTTGGGCGGATCAAAGGCTAATCTTAATTACAGTACAAACATTCTTTTTGGCTTTTTTATCTTCACTGCTTGCAACCATTATTGGCACGAGTGGGGCATTAGGGATATATTCAATTAAGAATATGCAAGTTCGTACGTTGATTTTAGGATTGAATAATATTTTGTTGGTCTCACCAGATGTAATTATTGGTTCTAGTTTCTTGATTTTCTTCACTGTTCTGGGAATTAAGTTAGGGTTTACCTCAGTCTTACTTTCGCATATTGCGTTCAGTATTCCAATTGTTGTTTTGATGGTACTGCCTAAATTACAAGAAATGAATTCGTCATTTATCAATGTTGCACAAGATCTTGGAGCGAATCAGTGGCAGATATTAAAAGGTGTCATCTTGCCGATTATCACACCTGGAATGATAGCAGGTTATTTTATGGCATTTACTTATTCACTAGATGATTTTGCGGTGACATTTTTTGTGACCGGAAATGGTTTTGAAACACTATCTGTTGAAATATACTCAAGAGCAAGGCAAGGGATTAGCCTAGAAATTAACGCTTTGAGTGCATTAATGTTCCTATTCTCACTAGTTTTAGTAATTGGATACTATTTTATTAGTAAGGATAGTCCTAAGAGTAAGCGCAAGGACCAGAAAGCACAGCAAAATTTGATTAGATAGTGGGGGCAGAGTAGATGAAAAAATTAAATATTATGTTTTTCGGAATTATTTTGCTCTGTCTTGTACTTTTCATAATTTCATTTGAACTTGAAAAGGATAGCAGTAGTGGGAAAAGCGACAAAGTTGTTAATATTTTTAACTGGGGAGATTATATTGACCCAAAATTAATCACAAAATTCGAAAAACAAACAGGATACAAGGTTTCATATGAGACTTTTGATTCCAATGAAGCAATGTATACAAAGATTAAGCAGGGTGGAACGGCTTATGATATTGCAATTCCTAGTGATTATACGATAAAAAAAATGATTAATAATCATTTGTTGCTACCAATTAATCATAGTAAACTAAAGGGATTAAGCAATATTGATTCCAAATTTTTAAATCTTTCCTTTGATCCAGGTAATAAGTATTCTCTTCCGTATTTTTGGGGAACGTTAGGAATTATTTACAATAAAAAATATGTGAGTGCTAATGAGGTCAAAAATTGGAATGATTTATGGAATCCAAAATTCAAGAATAGCATTATGTTGATTGACGGTGCCCGTGAGGTTATGGGATTGACCTTGAATAGTCAGGGAAAGTCAGTTAATGATACTGATCCTAAGGACTTACAGGCAGCATATGAGAAACTCAAGAAGTTGTCACCAAATGTTAAGGCGATTTTGGCAGATGAGATAAAAGTTTATATGGC
This sequence comes from Liquorilactobacillus hordei DSM 19519, assembly GCF_019443985.1. Classification (NCBI taxonomy): domain Bacteria; kingdom Bacillati; phylum Bacillota; class Bacilli; order Lactobacillales; family Lactobacillaceae; genus Liquorilactobacillus; species Liquorilactobacillus hordei. The sequence goes on along the minus strand of NZ_CP049303.1, from coordinate 2,040,438 downwards.
ACAAGATGAAGCACCAATTGCTGTATCTTACTCTGGAGAAGCAATGGAGATGATGGATAATAATAAGAATTTGCGTTATACGATTCCAGAGGAAGGTTCAAATATCTGGTTTGATAACATGGTTATCCCTAAAACGGCGAAAAATGTCAAGGGTGCTTACGCGTTTTTGAATTTTATGTTGCAACCTAAAAATGCAGCGCAAAATGCAGAATATGTTGCTTATGCCACTCCGAATAAAGCGGCAAAGAAATTGCTACCTAAGAGTATGCAAACTGATAAGGTGATGTACCCAACGAGCAAAATAATTTCGCATCTTGAAGTGTATAATGCTTTATCACAGAAAAACTTGAGCAAATATAATGATTTATTTTTACAATTTAAAATGCACTAATTTTAGTAATGGCAGAGATGTTAGTGAAGGAGAATGATGATGGAATGGAGAAAAGACATTTAGGTGTAAATGCAGCTTTAGCGGCGTATATTTTGTGGGGGCTATTAGGCGTATTTTGGGAATTGCTTAGTGTGGTACCTGCATTGGATACACTTGCATATAGAATTGTTTTTTCGTTAATTACAATTGGCATCGTACTGACTGTTCAAAAAGATTGGGGGACTATCTGGCAAACAATTAAGCAGTTGATTAAGAGCCGCAAGATTTTTTGGATCATCCTAAGTTCATATTTAATCTCTCTTAATTGGTTCATTTATATCTACATGGTTACCCATCACGAAGCAACTGAAGCAAGTCTGGGATATTATATAATGCCATTGATGAATGTGATTATTGCGCTTGTATTTCTTCATGAAAAATTATCACGTTCAAAAATTATTGCTCTTTTATTGGTTATTATTGGAGTGGTAATTCTTACATTTCAAACAGGGTCACTGCCCTTAAATACATTGTTAATGGCTGGCTCGTTTTGTTTTTATGGATTAATTAAGAAGCAAGTTCAATTGCCAGCGACAATTTCACTAACATTAGAAACCTTTTTTGTAGCGCCAATTGCAATAATATATCTTTTACTTTCTCCACATGTCATAACACAAAACGGTCTAGGAGTAAGTACTTTGCTTGTACTTAGCGGTGTTATCACAGTAATTCCATTATTATTATTTGCAGTAGCGACAAAAAATACTGATTTTATAACTCTTGGATTTATTCAATATCTAAATCCAACAATTCAATTGTTAATGGCAATTTTTGTGATGAAGGAGTCATTTGATTGGCATAAAGCAATCGTCTTTATTTTCATATGGTTAGGCGTTTTAGTGTTTATTTTAGGTAACGTACATGGAGTACACAGAATCAAGGCTAAAAAATAATGAGTAGTTGTATGAGAATGGGGGGCTGGGTCAAAAGTTAAATTTTGATTCAGTTCCTCTATTTATTTCGTATAAACGTGTTTCATAAGTCAAAATTCTCCGTCTAGCTTCGAATTACTCATAGCAAAGTACTTGCTATGTTCGTAATTCGAGTTAGTACTCAATTTTTCCCGACTTATGGCATGCTGCCTTGTTTTTATTTTTTAGAAGTCGAATTTTTTGCAGTATAAATACTTAGAAAGTATGCTTAAAAAGTAGATTAAGATTGGACAAAAAGGCAACACTAGGAGGTATGTTTTGGAAAAGTGGCAGGTGTCTTGGGCACAGAATAAATATTGGGTAATGTCGCGTTCACAGCAGTATTACAACGAGATTAGGGTTCTAGCGAAAGAAAATCATTGGGATGAAGAATGTCAGCAAAGATATGAGCAAATTCTGCAAGAAATAGATGACATGATGCCAACAAGAAAAACATTAACAACGGCTTATCAACATGTGTGGGGATATTTCAAAAAGCAAGCGACTCTTGAAGAAAAGCAAAATTATCAAATATTGTTAAAGAAACTTGAAGAAAAAAATGATGAATTAGGGCGATATTTGGTTGAATTAACAGATAAGTATGAAGTAAAGTATCTTGCAGAGTCCGCACTGATAAAGAGATTAAGAGAGGCAAGTAAATGAGATTATGGCATGAACAACTTATTACTAAGTTACCAAGACAACAACTTCTTGGACAACATAGAGAGATTGCAGCTCTTCGTGGCAATGGCTGGGGTAAAAAACATGCGACTGTAGACTATGTTTTTTCGTATTCACCATATAAGCTTTACCAATTTCATATTTTAGTGATGGACGAAATGAAGAGAAGGGGATATCAGCCAAATAGTGTTTGGTATGATAAGAATTATCGTGGAAAGTCTTGCAGTACGTACGAGAATTTAAGCGCAGTGGCACGAACATATCCAATTTATCCAGAACATGATGAGCGATATTTACAAGAATGTATTGAGAATTTGTTTAATAAAGGAATTCTTGTAAATTAGAAGAAAAGGGTAATTTATTAATTATACTTTTCAACTACTTATGTAATAGAGTGTTTGTGCTAATAGAGGTGACTATAACTACTCTCATTTTTTTTAACAATCGGGTATAATGAATTGTGTAGGAAATCTTCAATATATTAGATCGAGGAAATGGACAGGTAAGTTATGAGTGATTTTGTGATTTCAATGTACGATAAAACACAATATGAAGCGGGACCCAAAGCAAAGATGGATGTTATTAATTTCTTGAAGAAGTCCGACTTTAAAAGTATTATTTTCTACTTTAATGGTGCACGAAAAGCAGAATTAATAAGTGTTAAACAAGTTTTGTGGGATATTCCGCGGGAAATAAAGAAACAGAAAATGCAAAATGTATTGTTTCAATACCCGGCATTTAATAAAAGAACAAATAATAAAATTATTGACGAAGTTAAAAGAAAAGATGGCGCACAGGTTTTTTTGCTATTACATGATGTTGAATCATTAAGACTGCATCGCGATGAACCTGAGTATATTGCAGAAGAAATTGCTTTTTTTAATAAAAGTGATGGAATAATTGCTCATAATGAAGAAATGGTTAAATGGCTTAAACAAGAAGGTGTGGTTAAGCCGATTGTTTCATTAGGAATCTTTGACTATGATAACCCGCAATCCATGGTAGAGCACAACAAATATGAGGGAACGGTTTGTTTTGCTGGAAATCTTGGTAAATCAGAGTTCTTAAAGAAAATAGATAGTGAAGTCCCATTTTATTTGTATGGTCCCAATCAAGCTGCAAATTATCCTGAAAACATTAATTATTTAGGATCATATTCACCTGAAGAGCTTCCAAAATATCTCAAACAAAGTTTTGGATTAATTTGGGATGGAGATAGTTTAACAGAGTGTAATGGAATTTTTGGGGAGTACCTTAGATATAATAACCCTCACAAAGCATCACTTTATTTAAGTTCAGGCTTACCTGTGATTATTTGGAAACAGGCTGCTTTAGCAAGTTTTGTTGAACAAAATGGTTTAGGGATTTCAATCAATAGTTTGACTGAATTAGATAAGGTTATGTCTAATATGGCAGAAGAAAAGTATCAAGAGATGTGTAAGAATGTCAGGGCTATTGGTCAAAAGATTAGGAAGGGTTATTATATTGAAACAGCTGTGCAGAAATTGTTAGAAATGAACTAAAGGAGAAACAGATGATACCTAAGAAAATTCACTATTGCTGGTTTGGCGGCAATGAGTTACCAGAAGAGTATAAGAATTATATTGCACAATGGCATGAATTATGCCCTGAATATGAGATAATCCAGTGGGATGAATCCAACTATGATGTAAAAAAAAATAATTATATGAAACAAGCTTATGAACAAAAAAAATGGAGTTTTGTGTCTGACTATGCAGGATTTGATATTATTTATCAAAATGGTGGAATCTACCTTGATACTGATGTTGAATTAAGAAAATCGCTCGACCATTTGTTGAACTCAAAAGCTTTTATGGGGATGGAGGAAAATGAAGGTGGAGTGTCTGTTAATCCAGGATTGGGATTTGGAGCAGAACTGCATAATCAAGTTATTAAAGATTTGCGTGATATCTATGAAAAGGTAGATTTTGTTAAAAAAGACGGTGAGTTAAATATTGTAGCAATTCCGGTTTATACTACAAATTATCTTGCAAATAAAGGGTTGCTCAAAAAAAATGAATATCAAAAAATAGCGGGTGTTGATATTTATCCAACTGAATATTTTGCACCGATGGATTTTCTGACAGGAGAGTCAAATGAAACAGAAAAGACTGTCAGTATTCATCATTATAGTGCACTCTGGCAAGACAACCGAAGTCAGAGACATACAAAAATCATTAGAAGTATCAACAGACGATTTGGTAAAAAAGTGGGGATGAAAATTAACTGGTTTTTCCGTGTTTCATGGGGGATTGCCCGCAGAATTCGTAAAATAGTTAAGCACTAGTTTCAAAAAGGAGAATAATTAATGACCGAAAAAAATTATACAAAAGAAAAGAAGATAAGTGTAATTGTGCCGGTTTACAATGTAGCAGCCTATTTGAAAAAGTGTGTGGACAGTCTTTTGGGACAGACAATGGACAAAGCAGATTTTGAAATTATTCTCGTTGATGATGGGAGTACGGATGGGTCAGGCAAATTATGCGACGAATTTCAAGTGAAGTTTGAACAAGTGCGGACATTACACAAGCAAAATGGAGGCTTGTCTGATGCGCGCAATTACGCTCTGCAATACGCTACTGGACAGTATTTATTATTTATCGATTCAGATGACTTTGTTGAGCCTGAGATGTTAGCACGGATGTATGCAAGAAGCAATGAAGGCTCAAAAAAAATTGTAGAATGTAATTTTTTCTGGGAGTTTGAAAATAAGACAAGATTAGACATACGTAAAAGTTATGATTCGCTGGAAGACTATCTAATAAATGGTAGAGTGGTGGCCTGGAATAAGTTGTATTTGCGGAAATGGATTGAGAAAACAAAGGTAAAGTTTCCGGTTGGCAAATTATATGAAGACCAAGCATTCTTTTTCAAGATAGTTGCATGGCTGGTTGATATTTCCGAAGTTGCAATTGATTCAGCTTGTGAGATCCATTACGTACAACGTAGTAATTCGATTTCTTATAGTGAGACAGGGCGTATTTCCGAAATCATCTGGATATATAATGATATTTTGAATTTCTACAAAGAAAGAAATTTATATGAAAAATATCATGATGAGTTAGAATATCGTTTTTATCGGAATCTTTTTGGGAATGTCTTACTACGAAAAGTGATTAGGCTAAAGGACAAAAAAATCAGAATTGAATTGCTGGATTTGATTTGGCAGAAAACACAGGAATGGTTTCCGAATCGGAAAAATAATAAGTATTTGAAAAAGCCAAGCATTAAAAATATCTATCTTAGGATTATGAATCCTGTATTTTATCGTTTTTTTTATTTCAGATAAAAATATTATAGTCGCATGAAGTAAGGAGGCCAAATGATGTGTACAAGCGTCTTACAAATTGCAAAAGATGGGACACATGTTTTCTCTAGAACAATGGATTGGAACTCATTACAAGCCAGTCCTATTTTTGTACCCCGTGAGTATCGTTGGCAGACTGATTATGATGGTCATTCATTCCAAAATAAGTATGGGATACTTGGAACCGGTAGGAAGAAACAGTTTGAGTTTGATATCTCGGATGGTATTAATGAATGCGGTTTAAGTGTACAGAAGCTAACCTTTAGTCATGGGGCAAAGCTTAATCAGAAGTTAGATGATGGAAATGTGGGGTTGGCACCGTTTGAACTTCCTTTTTACTTGTTAGGGAAGTATAAGTCAGTTGAAGAAATTATTTCCGACATTGAGCATATTCAGTTAATGTCTGGCGAATATGCAGTTCGACCATACGATAATCCACATCTTCACTATGCAATAACGGATAGAAGTGGTCGACTGTTAATTCTTGAACCAGATCAAAATCCAATGAAAATGATAATTAATAATTATGGTGTGGTAACGAATGCATCTAATTTTGAGAAACAGGCAGCTAAGTTAGCTGATTATCTCAATATACGTAGTGATTTAGCTGCTCAATATCAAGTACCACAACGAATTAGTACGGAAAGCTTCGCTGGGAAAAAAGTTCCAACTAGTTCGTATACACCGACGGGCCGGTTTTTGCGTGCCGTTTATTATCGTGAAAGAACTGATATCCCGAAGGACGAAGAAGAGAATTTTGTAAGTAGTTGGCATATTTTGAATAGTGTGGTTGTACCTAAAAGTAAGAAATATCAGGCTAATTATACAGTTTATCGTACCGCCTTTTGTTTAGAAACGCGTAGATACTTTTTTGAATCATATAATAAATTATCACCAATTGAAATTATTCTTTCTGATGAGATGTTGCTGACAAGGGAGGCAAGAGTCTATAAAGTCGATGACAGACTTGACCTTGCATAATGGTATACTTTTATTTCTTAAATAGTAGAGTTGGGATTCAATGGTTATCAAAGGATATCACAGCGAGATTGGAAGATAAAATATTGAATGTTTCTGTAATTGGTATATTATAATTTACATGTTATAAAATATGACAATTACAAATGGAGGCATATCATGCGTATTGAAAGAGACTGTGTTGGTGAATTAGAAATAAAAGAAGATGCTTTGTTTGGAATTAATACTGCGCGGGCAGTACATAATTTTCCAATTTCAAATGAACTAGTAAACCCATTACTTATCACGAGTATGATTGAGGTAAAAAAAGCAGCAGCAATGACAAATCATATTTCTGGTGCACTGGAGGGAGCGAAGGCAAAGGCGATTGTTGTAGCATGTGATACACTACTCAACGAAGATTATAGGCAAGACGCTTTTGTGGTTCCTGCTTTCCAAGGTGGAGCTGGTACCTCAGTTAATATGAACGTTAATGAGGTAATTGCTAATTTAGCAAATAAGCAGAGCGGTTCACAAAAAGTACATCCTAATGATGATGTTAACTTAGCACAGTCTACCAACGATACTTTTCCAACTGCTGGTAAAGTTGCGCTCTTAAAGATGCTTCCGAAGGTACAAGCGAAAGTACTCGACTTGATTGATGTATTGGATAAAAAGGCAGAAGAATTCAGTGATGTTATCAAACTAGGAAGAACACAACTACAAGATGCAGTACCGACAACTTTTGGGAATTCTTTTAGAGCATATGCTTCATTGTTTAAGCGAGACTATCAGCGCTTAGAAAGTGCTAAGGAGAATCTAAGCTTTGTTAACCTTGGTGGGACAGCAATTGGGACGGGGTTGAATGCTGATGACATTTATCAAAGAAATGTTGTGGATAAGCTTAGTTCGATTACAAGGATACCCTTAAAATCAGCTGAAAATTTAATAGATGCTACACAAAACTGTGATGTTTTTGTCGAATTCTCGGGTGTCTTGAAGACGTTAGCAGTTAATTTATCCAAGTTCAGCAACGACTTAAGATTATTATCAAGTGGTCCACAAGCAGGAATTGCGGAGTTGAGATTACCAGCAAAACAGGCAGGTTCTTCAATCATGCCGGGTAAGATAAATCCAGTTATTCCTGAAGTTGTAAATCAGGTGGCGTTTCAAGTTGTTGGTAACGATCTGGCAATCACAATGGCAGCAGAAGGTGGACAGCTTGAATTAAATGCTTTTGAACCATTGATTTTTAGAAATTTATTGCAAAATGAGAGTTATTTGGAGAATGTAATCACAACTTTAGTAGAAAATTGTGTTGCAGGGATTGAAGTAAACCAAGAGATCTGCAGGGAAGAAGTTGAAAGATCAGTTGTTTTAGCAACTGCCTTGACACCGGTTTTGGGTTATCAAGTAACAACAAAAGTTGTAAAACAGGCATTGAAAGAAAAATGTACGATTAAAGAAATTATCTTGTCTGAAAATCTTATGGAAGAAAACGAATTCGATAATTTAATGACATCATCCAATTTACTTCATAAAGTTAAGAATAAAGATTACAGCTTTGCAAAATAATGGGAAATCTTTCAGTTAAAAAAAGCAGGAACTTAATACCACTGAAATTTGGTATTGAGTTCCTGCTTTGTTGTATATAGAAACTATTCTTTAAATAGTGTTTTAAATTCGCCATATCCGTTTTTTTCTAAATCAGTCACTGGAATAAAACGTAGAGCAGCTGAATTGATACAATACCGCAGTCCGCCTTGATCAGTTGGACCGTCAGTGAAGACGTGACCTAGGTGAGAGGCTGCTTCTTTACTTCGAACTTCGGTACGATGCATCCCAAACGACCAATCACTTTTTTCAGAAATATGTGTCCTGTCAATTGGTCGAGTAAATGATGGCCAACCACAGCCAGCATCGTACTTGTCTGCTGAACTAAACAAAGGTTCGCCGCTAACGACATCAACGTAGATACCATCTTGGTAGAAGTCATCGTATTTCCCTGTAAAGGGTTGTTCTGTTGCAGCATTTTGGGTAACTTCAAATTCTTCAGGTGTCAATCGTGCTTTAAGTTTTTCTTTGTCTTCCATCTTGCAAACCTCATTTCTAGAGAGTACTTACAATAATAATACCTACTTATAAAAACAAAGTAAAATGATTGGGTTGGATATTCAATGGATCATGTCGGACTTGAACCGATGACCTCCTACTTGCGAAGCAGGCGCTCTCCCAACTGAGCTAATGACCCGAAATCAACGTAATTAATTATATCATATGAAAGACTTTAAGATAAGGTAAATATGAGTGATGTGATACTATAATTTTGAATAGCAAAAATGAGATGGGGAAATAAGTATGGAAATATTATTTGAAATTTTAGGAATAATAATCGCAGTGATTGTCGCAAACTTTTTGGCTCAACGTTTTAGAATAATTCCACGAGCAATTTGGCAGATTATAATAGGTGTCTTAATGGCAATTATTCCGGGGTTAGCGAATATCGAAGTTAGTCTAGATCCTGAATGGTTTATGATTTTAATTATTGCACCTTTGCTTTTTTACGAGGGGCAGCAGACAAAAATTAGGGTTGTCTCAAGAAATTTAAAGCAAATTATTCAGCTGGCGGTAATTCTGGCAATTATTACAATCTTCTTTTTGACCATCACCCTTAAGGTTGTTTTTGGTTGGCCAATAGCATTAGCGTTGGCTTTTGCAGCTATTGCAACTCCTACAGATGCAACGGCTCTTGAATCTGTTAAGGAAGGATTAGTAATGCCTGAGCAGATAGAACGACCTTTGAATTTTGAAGCAATGTTTAACGATGCATCGGGATTAGTTGCACTCGAACTTGCTGGAATTTGGGCGATCACTGGTCATTTGTCACCAGGTGAGAGTGTTGCAAAGTTTCTTTTTGTTTCTGTAGGAGGGGCTTTGTTTGGTATTATTAGTACATTAATAATAGTAAGAATTCGGCAGAATCTGCTGAGAAAACAGTTGGATGATTTTACAGGGCATATCATGTTGCAGATTTTAACTCCAATTGTTATTTATATGTTAGCAGAGGAATGTCATGTTTCGGGTGTGATTGCAGTTGTAATCGCTGGAATCTTCCATCGTGAAGAACAAGATCGAACGATGTTTCAATCCTCACAGATGATTAATTTGGTTAATCAATTTTGGCGCATTTTAACTGATTTATTAAATGGAATTGTTTTTGTATTACTTGGAACTTCTATTATTCAAATCTTTACACGTGAAAGGAATACCGCAGAATGGTTAAAATTGCTTAGCGTTGCAATTATTATATATTTTGTGATGAGTGTTGTTAGATTCTGTTACGTTTACTTAAAAAATAAAAAAATTAGAGCTGCATTTATTTTTGCACTTAGTGGTGTTCATGGAACGGTAACTTTAGCATTAGCTTTGACTATTCCATTGACGATGAATTTGGCGCGTAATTCGATTGTTGTGCAAGAGGTTCTAGGCATTGCAGTATTTGTAATTGTGTTAAGTTTAGTAACACCATTAATAGTATTACGCTTTTTGTTAGAGAAGGAAGAAACGTCTTATTCTGAGAAGGAATTACACAAAGCGCATGCGGAGTTAGTTAATTCGGCAGCTAATTATATTGATCAGCTTGATGTCGAAAAAAACATGAAGCAAAAATTATTGTTAAGTATCCGTTCGCAACTAGGATATGAGCAATCGCGTAGGTTTGATCGACAAGAATGGCATGATGTGATGAAACAGTTAAATGAAAAGCGAGATGATGCTGTGAGACTGGCAATTAGCCAGGATGCTTTATCAATAGATGCAATTAATCTATGGGATAAAATGATGCTCAAAAGTACTGATATTAATAAAAAAACAATCAGGCGCAGTCGGATATATCGCGAGTTTATAATGCACAATTGGCGATACTTCTTAGGAAAACTCTTCAAGAAAAACAACATTGTTGCTGAAATTGAACATACTAAAAATAAGATTGCTAAGTACAAGCGGCAACTGAAAAAGACTGAAAATGAAAATAAAGAACGACAACTTGTTGAAAAAATAAAGATTCACAATAAAAGATTACTGATACTTGAAAAGTATGATGATGTTGATTATCGCAATAGATGGGTAGGAGCATACAATGAACTTGAAACATTTTTTGAACCAATTGATAAAGAGTTTATTGAAGAACTAGAGAGTAAAACGGACGATAAAACACTTATTGTTGCATTAAAACAAAGTATTTTGGCGGAACAAAATAGAATGGAGAAACGCTTAACTTCAAAAGTGGAAGAAAATAATGAATTGAGTAAGGTCTTACAATATGAATTAACACAAATAAACTTAATGCTTCAAAATGATAAAATCAACTCAACATTAGGCAAAAGATTATATTATGAAGTAGCAGCAGCACAGAATCTATTGTTAAATTCATGATGTGTGCAAAGAGATGCAAAATAAAGGATCGCTAAAAGCGAACTATATATTATTTATTCAATAAAATAGTTTGACTTTCTATTGCTGAATAATTATTATAAAAGTTATCCTACTTACGGAGGTAGTGTTTTTGCGAAATAAAAAAGTTTTCAAAGGTAACTTTTTCCATGCTCCTACATATGGTAAAGCCGAATATTTAGAAAAAACATTAATTGTTGTTAATGAGAAAGGGATTATTGAGAAAGTTCTGTTGCAAAGCAATCCTGCTTATCAATCAGTATTGCTAGAGTCTAAAGCCGATAATTCCTTAGTAGATTTTGGAGAGAAGTTTATCTTACCAGGTTTTGTAGACTTACACATTCATGCACCGCAATGGCCACAAGCTGGAGTTGCATTGGATGAGCCTTTAAATGTTTGGCTAGATGAATGTACTTTCCCTCTTGAGGCAAAATATAAGGATGTTACATTTGCTAAAAAGGTATACACAGATTTGATACGTCAGTTACTTAATCGTGGAACAACTACTGCTGTTTATTTTGCAACGCAACATCTTGAATCGAGTATAGAGCTAGCAAAAATCTCTGCGTTGATGGGACAAAGAGCTCTTGTTGGTAAAGTCGCGATGGATAACCCGGAGCAGACACATGATTATTATCGTGATGAAAGCAGCGAACAAGCGATTGCAGATACAGAAGCGTTCATCATAAGAGTCAGAGAACTTGCAAAGAATGTTATTCAAGGTGTCTATCCAGTTGTGACACCAAGGTTTGTACCAAGTTGTACAGATGAGACTCTTAGGGGTCTTGGAATCCTTGCACAGAAATATGATACTTATGTGCAAACGCATTGTAGTGAAGGCCAATGGGAACACGGCTATGTTCTTGACAGATATGGTAAGCGGGATGCCGATGTTCTTGCCGATTTTGGCTTAGTGACTAATAAATCTATCATGGATCATTGTAATTTTGTCAATGATCATGATGGGGAGCTTTTTGCAAAATATGGTACAGCGATTGCTCATTGTCCGATTTCAAATGCGTATTTTGCGGATGGAGTTCTACCAGTTAATCGTTTGAAGAAACAAGGTGTGAAAGTTGGGCTTGGAACTGATATTTCAGGAGGATTTTCTCCAAGTCTGTACGATAATATCAAGCAAGCTGTTATTTCTAGCAGAATGTTGACAGATGGTGTTGATGTAACTATTGAACAAGGAAAAAGAGGTGTTCCAAACTCTAGAGTTTCAGTGTTAGAAGCGTTCTATCTTGCAACTCGCGGAGGGGGCGAAGCATTGAATTTACCAGTTGGGCTCTTTGAAGAGGGACAAATCTTTGATGTACAGGTTCTCAATCCCAATCAAAGTGGTAACAGCTTGCCTGGTTTTGATTTATATACAGAACCATTAAGTCGGTTAGCTAAGTTACTGTATTTAAGTACTCCCGCAAATATCACGGAAGTATGGGTTCAAGGAAATAAAGTAAAATAATTCTAAGGAGATTTAGAAAAAATGGCAAAAGCAAGTGAAATCAGATCTTCCAATCTTTCAATTGGGGTAGATGAAAAAATTTCATGGCAACAATCACTAATTCTAGGTTTACAACATGTTTTAGCAATGGATGTTTATGTTCCACCTGTTATTATTGCTTCAGCTGTAGCAATGTCAGCAACAAATTCAGCTGCACTTATTCAATCTACATTCCTAGGTGCAGGAATTGCATCATTAATTCAAGTACTCTTCTTTCTAAAATTACCAGTATGTCAGGGACCATCATTTGTTCCAATTGGTGCTTTGGTAGGAATTATTGTTAGTGATGGTGGAAAACTGGATACAGCAATGGGAGCAACTTTAGTTGGTGCACTTGCAATTACACTTTTAGGACTTACAGGAATATACAAGTACATTGTAAAGCACTTTATCCCCTCAATTGTTAGTGGAACAATTATCATGATTGTTGGATTGACCTTGTTACCAACAGCTTTTACAAGCAATATTTATATTTCAACAAAAACGTTATCAATGGATCAAAATTTATTATTAGCTTTTATTACAGCAGCTATTATGATTTTATTTTCTATGCTCGGAGTATATTTTTCAAAAATTGGTAGAGTTTTTAGAATTAGTTCAGTAATTATTGCTTTAGCTTGTGGCTCTTTTGTAGCATCTTTGATGGGAGGATTGGATCTTTCATCTGTTGCGAGCGCACCATTCTTCAGTTTGCCACATATTGCATTTATTAACTACGGTATATCATTTAATTGGTCAGCAATCTTAACGATGTTAGTAATTTATATGGTATTGTTGGCTGAAACAACAGGAACATGGTTTGCTGTTAGCGCAGTTATTGAAGAACCATTGAAAGATGAACAGGTTAATCGTGGTGTAATTGGTGAAGGTATTGGATGTTTTATTGCTTCATTAGTAGGTGCAACTCCATTGACCGGTTACTCCACTAATGCTGGTATCATCTCAATTACAGGGGTTGCAAGTCGTAGAGTTTTTGTTGGGGCATCAATCTTCTTTATTGCCTTATCGTTCTTAGGCAAGCTATCGGCCTTGATTAATGCCATTCCCTCAGCAGTTATCGGAGGAGTATTCGCAGTTGTCTGCATGGTAATTATGTTAAGTGGTTTCAGAGTAATCAAGAATGAAGAATTCTCAGAACGTGAATTATATATCATCGGAGTACCATTGATTTTTGCAATTGGTCTATTGTTCATGCCTTCTTCATTATCAAAGAATGCACCACAATTATTGAAATATTTGTTGGATTCACCAATTGCAATTAGTGCAATTGTTGCAATTATCATGAACAAATTAATTCCTGCAAAATAGGATAACGTTCTAGTAAATAAAATATGTAACACGACTATTCATAAAAGAGGCTAAATCAAATTAACATTTGGTTTAGCCTCTTTTTTACGAATAGCATATTAGAAATAGCTTTGTATAGCCGTTTCGCCTTTCTCAAGAAGGAGAATTTCTTGGGCACATCTGAGTGAGGATTGTTGTAAAATCTCACGTGAACTTGCCCCAATATGAGGAGTGAAGATTACATTTTTTAGTGCTTGAATTTCTTGAATTGTGTGAATTTGTCCAGAATCTAAAACATCTAATGCAGCACCTGCAATTTTGTGTGCAGTTAAAGCCGAGTACAAGGAATCACTGTCAATTAGGGCTCCGCGAGCGGTATTAATTAAAAAAGCACTTTGTTTCATCTGAATAAAGAAGTCATCATTAATCATTTGCGTAGTTTCAGGTGTTGCGGGTACATGTAAGCTAACGATATCAGAAGACTTAGCAATTTCATCTAATTCAACCTGAGTTCCATATGCAAGCTTTTTAGGACGATGATTGTAGACTAAGAGATTGATTCCAAAAGGTTTGAGAATGAGACTTAGTTTTTGTGCAATTTTACCATAACCAATCAAACCAATTGTTTTGCCAGCCAATAACTCACCATCATAGAAATTATCTTTACGATTGACAGGGATTTTTTTTAATAAATCGAGCATGAGGGTCAGGGTTAATTCAGCAACTGATATGGCATTGAGACCTGGAGTATAAGTCAGTCTTATTTTGTTTTCCTTGATATAATCAAGCGGTAAATTGTCAACGCCCACACCATGTCGGGCAATTATTTTCAAATTTGGAAATGATTGCAATTCAGAAACAGTAATCTTTGTGGCACGAATTATTAATGCGGTCACTTTTGTTGGATCAATTAATTTGAGGCTTTCTTTAATTGTTTGCGACTTAGATAAACGAAACACAGCAAATCCCTTTTCCTTAAGTAAAGTAATTCCATCATCGGCGATTGGGTCAACGACATAAACTAATTGCATGGCAAACATCCTTCCTTCTTAATTCATTCAAGGTAGTTATTAAAGGATTCATTAATTTAATGAAATCGCTACTTCAATATAATAACACCTGCTGTTAGTAGTATAATAATAAATTTTGATGTTTTTAAGAGCATGCCAAGAGAAATTAGTGAAAAATAAAAAAGTGTGGTTAATCGGTTTAATTTTTGAGGACAATACAATTCAGAATGAATGGCAGCTTCCGATTTTTATACAAATGTGCTATTTTTTGTTGTATATTATAATAGTCGGAATTTTTATTCACACAATAGCGGAGTATGGTACATCCTTAAAACCTCCGAAAAAAAACAAAAGGAGATAATATAAATGAATAAAACAACAAGTCCTTCAAGAAAACCTAGTGAGTTGGAGGGCGTAACACAACTAGGAAATCAGCACACATCATATCCTCAAGATTACACACCTCAAGTCCTTGAGACTTTTATAAACAAACATCCGGAAAATGATTATCTTGTTACATTCGATGGTTACGAATTTACGAGCCTTTGCCCCAAAACCGGGCAGCCAGATTTTGCTAACGTCTTTATCTCATATATTCCTACCGAGAAAATGGTTGAGAGTAAGAGTCTTAAATTATATTTATTTAGTTTTAGAAACCATGGTGATTTCCATGAAGACTGTATGAACATCATTTTGAATGACTTATACAAGTTAATGAACCCAAAATATATTGAAGTTTTTGGATTATTTACGCCCCGTGGCGGAATTTCAATATATCCTTTTGTAAATCGTGTAAATCCCAGTTTCTCAAATAATGAAATCGAGCAATTAGCTTTTCAGAGAAAATTACAATTTTTAGGCAATATTCAAAATTATGGGCGTTCAATCAGATAGGGGCTATTTCTATGGGACAAGTTGTATTACTGTCAGGTGGAATGGACTCTGCTGTTTGTCTTGCACTGGCAATTAGAAAGTATGGTAAAGAAAATATTATTGCATTAGCATTTAGTTATGGACAGAAACATTCTAGGGAGATTCAAAATGCACAAAACGTAGCTAATTATTTTGATGTAAAAATAGTAGTTGCAAATATTGACGCTCAAATCTTCCAAGGTTCAAGTTCAACATTACTTCAAGGTAATGGACCAATTGAACACAGGAGTTATGGTGAAATTATTAAAGAAAGTGGTGAGGGAACAGTTGATACATATGTTCCGTTTAGGAATGGATTGATGCTCTCACAAGCTGCTGCACTGGCATACAGCCAAGAATTAGCAGAAGTTTCATATGGAGCTCATTCGGATGATGCCGCTGGAAGTGCATATCCAGATTGTTCACCACTTTTCTTCGAATCAATGGCAAAAGCAATTTCTGCAGGAACAGGTGGGAACGTTACTTTAGTTGCACCTCTGATTAGAAATAATAAGGCTGGTGTAGTTAAAATGGGGATAAAACTAAGCGTTCCTTTCGAATTAACCCGCTCATGTTATGAGACTGACAGTGTATCTTGTGGTCAATGTGGGACATGTCGTGATCGCATTGAAGCATTTAAAAAAAATGGATTGAAAGATCCAATTGAATATGCAATTAAGATTGAATGGAATAAGGATTAGTTGCATATATAAAAATAATGGATGGTTAATTAAATGAGTGGAAATAAATTGAAAATTATAATTATGAATGCTATTTTGGCAGCAATTTATGTAGTTATTACTGTAATGTTTGCAAAGTTTTCTTTTGGGGTAATTCAAGTGAGAATTGCTACAGCATTGTATCAATTAGTTGCATTTAATAAGAAGTATTATTGGGGAATGGTGATGGGAGTCTTTATCGCTAACTTACTCATGAGTCCATTTGGATTAGTTGATATACCGGTTGGTTTAGGTGTTACAGGTTTAGGATTAGCAGTTGCAATTTTCTTAAATAGTAGAGTTAAAAATATTAATGTGAGACTACTAGTTGTCGGATTATGTGTGTCTTTTGGAATGGTTTTTGTAGCAATCGAATTGTTTTATATTAGCAAGGCTCCATTTTTAATCACCTATGTTTATTTATTCTGTGGTCAATTAATTGCGCAAGCGATTGGAGCAATAATCTTTAAAATTGTTAACAGGGCAGTAAATTTACATGAAATCATAAATTAAAAAAATAATAGATTAGTAATCTTTGAATAATTTAAAGTTAGACAAATAAGCGGCTGGAGCAAAAGTATTTTTAATCCAGCCGCTTATTTGTCTATTTAGATTGATATTAATTGTTCAATGTTTGGAAACGTGGATCTAATATATCTGTTCCTTGGCGAGCCTCAAGGTCATCTAAAAGAGCACGAACTTCATCAGTACTCTTAGCGCTCATTAATTGTTCGCGAAGTTGATGGGCATTTCGCAATCCGCGCACATAAATCTTGAAAAAACGGCGTAAGGCAACAAATTTACGCGACTCGAAACGAGCGTAGAAATCGTCAAAGAGATCAAGCTGAGTGCGTAATAGATTGAATGTTTCTGCAAGTGTATGCTGTTGAGGTGTAATCTCAAAGCAAAATGGATTTGCGAAGACACCCCGACCAATCATAATTCCATCAACGCCGGGATGCTTCTTTGCAAGTTCTAATCCCTCGACTGCGTTACTGATATCACCATTAATTTGAATTAATGTTTGAGGTGCTAGTTCATCGCGCATCCTAATGATTTCATCAATAAGTTCATAGTGTGCAGGGACTTTGCTCATTTCTTGACGTGTTCTGAAGTGAACAGTTAGGACACGGACATCTTGTTTTAATAAAAATGGAATCCATTCTTCCAATTCATTAGTATCGCTAAATCCTAACCTGGTTTTTACACTGATTGGGAGTCCGCTGGTCTTCGCAGCAGCAATAATTTCTCTTGCTTTATCGAAGTGACGAATCAAGTCACTGCCACCACCATTTTTGATAACGGTCCCATCAGGACAACCCATATTCAAATCAATTGCTCGATAACCAAGCTTGGTAACTTCTTGGACGGCTTTAGCGAAATCTTCTCCTTTATCTCCCCATAATTGGGCCACTGGAATCTGTTTTTCTGATGGATCAATATATAAGCGACCTTGGACAGAGAACTTTGCTTGCGGATGAGTTACTGATCGAGCATGAGTAAATTCTGTATAAAAAACATCTGGAGGGCAAGCCTGAGTTACGACTCTGCGAAAAACTGTATCTGTCACAGCTTCCATAGGTGCAAGGCTTATGAATGGACGTTTGTTTCCCTCTTTATCAGTCGCATTTGCTACAATATCTTTCCAAAAATCGGTGTTTTCTGTTGGCACTAAAGATACACTCCTCTATTTCTGATTTGTCTAAAATTTAAGTTAATAATCATATAATAATCGCTCACTAATTATGGGGATTATTAGACAATTTTGCAAGCTTTTTGACCAAAGTATTCAATAATGTCCGAAGTGAATTACGCTATATCAAAAATAAATGTGAGTAGGTTATTAATTACATTTTTTAAAAGACTATACTTTTGTAAAAATAAATATTGATTTTTAATAAAATAGCAATTATACTGTAGTTGTTCATATGAATGTAAACGCTTAATTTGGTTTAAGGAGATGATTAAGATTGCAGGATGAAAGAAAGATGCCAGCAGATTTCTTTTGGGGTAATTCGGTTTCAAGTATGCAAACTGAAGGAGCTTGGAATATTGGTGGCAAGGGTAAGTCGGTCTATGATGTACGAGAAGCAACTGCTAATTCCAGTGATTGGAAGGTTGCGATTGATGAATATCATCGATATGAAGAAGATCTTGACTTGATGAAAGAGATGCACTTCAACATGTATCGTATCCAAGTATCATGGTCTAGATGTAATCCAACAGGTGATGGTGAGTTTAGCAGCGAAGGATTTGCTTTTTATGACAGATTAATTGATGCAATGTTAGCAAGAAAAATCACACCAATGATATGTTTATATCATTTTGATATGCCGTTGAATCTGGCAAAAAAAGAGAATGGGTTCTTATCCCGCAAAACACAGCATGCTTTTGTACGGTTTGCAAAGAAAGTGATTGATTATTTTGCTGATAGAGTAAAATATTGGATAACATTTAACGAACATAATCTTTACTTTCAAGAGGAAGTATTTAACATTTCGGGATATTTAACGGGTGAGAAGACAGTGGCAGAAATGTACCAGATTTTTCATCACACAATGGTGGCACATGCAGAAATTGATGAATACTTGCATGCTAACTATCCAAAACTATTATTAGGTGGAATGTTAGCATACGAGGAAATTTATCCAGCTACAGCGAAACCAAATGATATTTTTGCAGCTAGAACAATCCAAGAATTTATGAACAATAATTTATACGATGCATTTGCAACGGGTCATTATTCTAATGAGGTCATGCATTTTATTGAGAAACATAAAATTAATAGTGATTTCTTACCTGAAGATATGAATGTTATTTCAAAAATGCATGCTGATTTTTTGGCATTCAGCTATTATCGGACAGATGTAGTAAATGCGGACAAGATCCCGAAATGTACGCCACCAAATAACTATCTTGCGTTTGGAGTTGAAAGTAATCGCTTTCTAGAAACGAACGAGTGGAACTGGACTATTGATCCACTTGGATTTAGGAATGTCATAACGAAGATATATAACAGGTATCATTTACCTGTCTTTCCTATAGAAAACGGAATTGGTTTACGTGAGCATTGGGATGGAGTAAATCAAATAGAAGATGATGTCAGGATTAAATATCATCATGACCATATTAAAGCAATGAAAGATTCTATTTTTATTGATGGAGCAAAAGTTTTAGGATATCTTGGTTGGGGATTGATAGACATCCCTAGTTCACATGGTGATATGGAGAAACGCTATGGAGCTGTATATGTAGATCGAACAAATCATGATTTAAAAGAATTAAAACGAATACCGAAAAAATCATTTAACTGGTTTAAGTCAATTCTTGAAAAAAATGGAGATGAATTATAATGACAAAAAAAGGATTTGGGGATTTTATAAATAATAAATTATTACCTCCAATAATGAAATTCGTTAATACAAAACCTATTACAGCATTAAAAGACGGAATGGTTTATGCATTACCTTTCATTATTATTGGGTCAATTTTCTTGATTTTATCAAACATTCCGATACCTGCTGTTGCAAGTGCCTTAAAAGCGTCAGGGTGGTCAGCATTCTTTAACCAAGCATATACGACTTCATTTGGTCTGATTTCAGTTTGGGCATCTATAGGAATTGCATATGTGTATGTAAGGAATGAAGGATATGAAGCATTGCCAGCGGGATTAACTTCACTATCATCATTTTTATTATTGCAATTTTTACAAGTCGATAACCCATTAGTCGGTGCCGCGGGTAAGACAGGATCAGGTATTACAGATGCTGCAGGTAACGTAATCTACTCTGGAGTTAAGTTGAGTGAACAAATAGACAAATTACCACATGTCGTTCAAACATATTTGACTTCTCCTATAACAGGTGTCGTCAACATTACTTGGCTAGGCGGACAGGGAATGATTGCTGCAATTATTATTGGTATTCTTGTTGGATGGTCATATTCTGCAATGATGCGGGCTGGTTGGAAAATTACGTTGCCTGAACAAGTTCCCGCAAATGTTGCTAATCAATTTACTGCAATGATTCCAGCAGGGGTAATTCTCACTGTTTCAATGTTAATATATGCATTCTTCAAGGGCGTTATGAGCACAGATATTTTGCAATTGATTTACAAGATGTTACAAGCTCCGTTGCAAGGACTTACAGATTCACTTGGTGGTGCATTAATCATCGCGTTCTTGGTGCCATTTTTCTGGTTCTTTGGGGTACACGGAGGCTTGATTATGGGAGCGATTACAAGTGGCTTGCTGATTCCAAACACATTTGATAATGCAAATTTGTATCAACATAATCAACTTTCATTAGCAAATGGAGCACACATTGTTACTAACGAATTTTATAACAACTTTATTAATTTAACAGGATCGGGTATTACGATTGGTCTAGTAGTATTCACATTATATGCTGCAAAATCTGTACAGATGAAATCAATTGGAAAGATTGAATTTATTCCGGCCTTATTCAACATTAATGAACCATTCTTGTTTGGATTACCACTTGTTATGAATCCATTCTTAGCAATTCCGTTCTTCTTGACACCTGTAATTGTCGCCTTAACCACTTATTTAGTCATATATTTTGGAATTGTACCTCCATTGAATGGAGTTGCTGCTCCTTGGACAACACCGCCTATTATTTCAGGTTTCTTAATTGGAGGATGGAAGATGGCAATCTGGCAAGCAATAGTCCTTGCGATGTCAACTGGTATTTATTTCCCATTTGCTAAGAAATACGATAATTATCTACTAGCACAAGAACAAGAGAAAACCGCAAAAGGTGAATAAGAAAGAAAAGGAAGATGATAGTATGGTAGAAAAAACAATTATGCTTGCATGCTCAGCTGGAATGTCAACATCACTACTTGTATCTAAGATGCAGGCTGCAGCAAAAGAAGAAGGCAAAAATTATGAAATTTTCGCAAAATCAACTGCAGATATTGATCAAGAATTTAGAAAGAAAACTCCAGATGTGCTGTTACTTGGACCACAAGTTGCTTATATGAGAGCTACTGTACAAAAAAAGGCAGATGAAGCTGGGGTTCCAATGGATGTAATCAATATGTCTGATTATGGAATGATGAATGGTGCGAATGTTTTGAAATTTGCTGAAGAATTGATGGCGAGGGGATAAGATGAATACAGATAATATGGAAGTAATCATGGGACTTATAATGGAAGGGGGCAATGCAAAAGGATTTGCCGTAGAGGCCATCAGAGCTGCGAAGCAAAATGATTTCAGCGCAGCAAAAAATTTTTTAGATAAGTCAAATGAGTCACTCAGCAAAGCACATAATGTGCAGACAAATATGTTAACGAAGGAAGCGCAAGGACAACCTAATGAAGTGAACTTATATATGGTTCATGCACAAGATCATTTGATGACTGCGATTACATTCAGGGATCTAGCACAAGAAATTGTAGAATTATATGAAAAAATAGTTGAAAAAAACTAAGTAGTTGCAAAAAAGGAATGACGGCGTGTTGCGGTTGCGACGGACATTCCTTTTTAGTACAGAGGAGAAAAGGAGAGATTTTTGATGAGTATATTTAAAGATGATTTTTTGTGGGGTGGTGCAGTTGCAGCCCATCAACTTGAAGGAGGATGGCAAGCTGGCGGCAAAGGAATATCGGTAGCGGATATTATGACTGCTGGTTCGGTAAGCGAAAAACGCACGATTACTGCAGGAATTTTGGCGGATAAAAATTATCCAAATCATGAAGCAATTGATTTTTATCACAACTATAAGAATGATATTAAGCTTTTTGCAGAAATGGGTTTTAAATGTTTTAGGACTTCGATTGCTTGGACGAGAATTTTCCCAAAAGGTGATGAAGAAGAACCAAATGAAGAGGGACTAAAGTTTTATGACGATCTATTTGATGAGTGTTTGAAATACAATATTGAACCAATTGTGACTTTATCGCATTTTGAATTACCCGATCACTTAGTTGAGAAATATGATGGTTGGCGCAATCGAAAAATGATAAATTTTTTTGTGAACTTTGCTGACGTATGTTTTGAACGCTATCAAAACAAGGTAAAGTATTGGATGACTTTCAATGAAATTAACAACCAAACTGGATATAACAATGAATTTTGTTTATTCACGAATTCAGGAATAAAGGTTAAAGATGGTGAAAATGCTGAGAAAGCGATGTATCAGGCTGCTCACTATGAACTGGTAGCTAGTGCAATTGCAGTTCAACATGCACGATTAATTAGTAAGAAACTACAGATTGGATGCATGCTTGCAATGGTGCCACTGTATCCACTAGATTCAAAGCCCGCCAATATTATGATGGCCGAAAAAGCAATGCAGAAAAGATATTGGTTCGCAGATGTGCATGTTACTGGAGAATATCCAAGTTTTATGCGGGCTTTCTTGAATAAAAAAGGATATATTTCTGATATTACGCAGGAAGATTTGATTAATTTAAAAAAAGGAACGGTTGATTATCTTGGCTTTAGTTATTATATGTCCAAGACAGTTAAGGCTACTGAGGATAACCCAGAATATGAATATGACGATTATAAAAATGATGTTCAGAATCCATTTTTAGAGGCGTCAGAGTGGGGATGGTCAGTTGATCCAGAAGGCTTAAGATATGGAATGAACTGGTTTAATGATCGTTTCCATCTTCCTCAATTTATTGTTGAGAATGGTTTTGGTTCAAGAGATGTAATAGAAGATGGGAAAATCCACGATGATTATAGAATTAGTTATCTAAGACAACACATAATTGAAATGAAAAAAGCAGTTCAAGAAGATGGAATTGACTTATTAGGATATACTCCTTGGTCTGCAATAGATATTGTTTCTGCAGGCACGGGACAAATGGAGAAAAGATACGGATTTATTTATGTGGATAAGGATGATGAGGGAAAAGGAACTCTTATGCGGTTACGCAAGGATTCATTTTATTGGTATCAAAGAGTAATTGAATCTAATGGACAAAAATTAGATTGATGAATTTAGACCTTTGCATTTTAGTTATTCTTAACATATTATTATCGTAGGGCACTGAGTTAATTGATAACTGTTTTAAATAATGCGGGTCTAAATCAGAGTGAACGGGAATGGTCTTAAGTATGGTGACAAAAGCAAAATATCTAGTGATTGCAGCAGAAATAAGAAAAAGAATCTTAGAAGGCACCTATCCAGCGCGTGAGTTAATGCCTGATCAAAATACTCTTGCTGAAGAATTTAATGTGAGTCGTATGACGGTAAAAAAGGCACTGGATAGATTAGCTAGTTCTGGCTTAATATATAAGCAATCAGGTCTAGGAACTTTTGTATTAGGGAATATCCCTATCAAAGCAGCCGGAGATTCACCAGCAAATGCTTTTGATGGAATGACAGAGCAACAAGGTGCAGAAAAGGTTGAGAGTAAGATTATCAGTTTTGATGTCAAGTTTCCATCAGAGGATATTCAAAAAAAGTTAGATATTCCTAAAGACTGCCCCGTTTATGAAATCATTAGGCTAAGAATACTTGAAGGTGATCCGTTAATTCTGGAACATACTTTTATGCCTGTTAATCTAGTCCCAGGGTTAAATGAAGAAGTACTAAAAACTTCAATTTATGGCTATTTGCATAAAGAGCTAAAACTTAAGTTTGGTGGTGCATATCGAAAAATTAGAGCTGGACTACCTGATGAATATGATAAGAAATACCTAAATGCAAAAGACACAGATCCGATGTTGGAGTTTGAAGAAATAGTTTGGTTGAATAATGGCAAAAATATTGAATATGCAACAAGTCGTAATCGTTATGACAAAAGAAGTTATACGGTTTTAGATGTGAATGATTTCTAGTTTATTAAATTAAGTGGAAGGTTGGGTCAAAAGTTAAATTTTGATTCAGCTTTTTTATTATTGATTCGGTATAAAAGGATGATAAGGAAAATAGTTTTAAATTCAATTTGTCTGAAAAACTTGTTGATTATAAGATTGGAGGGTATTATTGGTGATATTGCAAAAAAATAGTTTTGCATAAAGAAGTGAGGCATAAAAGTCGATAAAAATTAACTTTTAGCCTACTTTCTGTGGATATAATTCTTGAAGGGGATGTACAAAAACATGGGGATTTTTCTGAAACTGTCGTGGTTTTTTAAAGAACAAAAGAAATCTTATTTATTGGGGATATTCTATCTATTGTTGGTCGCTGTGCTGAATATTATCCCACCAAGAATAATTGGTAATATGGTAGATAGTATTCAGGGACATCAATTGACAGTCCAAAAATTAATTTTCTTCTTAACTGCACTAACATTGGTGGGAATTGGACAATATATATTCAGATATTTTTGGCGAAGATATATTTGGGGGAGTTCCGCCTTACTTGAAAGAACAATTAGAACAAGACTGGTAACTCATTTTACAGCAATGGACGAGACTTTCTATCAAAAGTATCGAATTGGAGATTTGATGGCGCATGCTACAAACGACATCACGGCTGTTCAGCAAGTTGCAGGTATCGGCATTTTGACATTTGCAGATTCAATCATCACGGGTATCTCAACGATTATTGCCATGATGTTTTTTGTTAATTGGCGCTTAACACTGATTGCAATTGTTCCGTTACCTTTGTTGGCAATACTATCAAGAATACTTGGCAATATAATTCATAGTGCATATGATAGAGCACAGGCAGAATTTTCAAGTATTAATAATAAAACCCAAGAAAGTATTCTAGGAATTAAAGTTATCAAAGCACTTGGACAAGAAAAAGAAGATATCGCTGATTTTGATGCTCATGTAAAAGAAGTGATTAAGGCTAATCGGAGAGCGAATTTCTTGGATTCACTTTTTGATCCAGTTACAAGTTTAATAATTGGATTGGCATACGTAGCAACCATAATACTTGGAGGATATTTTGTAATTAACAATACAATCTCAATTGGACAATTAATCTCTTTTATTTCTTACATTGGAATTTTGATATGGCCAATGTTTGCAATTGGGCGTTTATTTAACATCATTGAATTGGGCAGTGCGAGTTACGATCGGATTCAATTATTACTCGCTGAGAGAAGTAAGATTACGGAGGCCTTTAATCCGGTTACAAAAGCACCTCACGGCGATGTGAAGTATGAAATTGATGAATTTAAATATCCAGATTCAAATGAATTAGCTTTACAACAAATTAAATTTAGCATAAAAAGTGGACACGTTTTTGGAATTGTTGGGAAAACAGGAGCTGGCAAATCAACTATTTTAAAACTTTTTTTACGTCAATTTGATGACTACAAGGGAAGTATTCAAGTAAATAACATCGATATTAAAGAGTACAAGTTAGACACATATTTACCTTCGATTGGCTATGTTCCACAAAATAGCATTCTTTTTTCAACGACTATCTTCGAGAATATCAGATTTGCAAAACCTGATGCTAGTATTGCAGAAGTTGAGAACGCAGCGTTTATTGCTGATTTACATGATGATATCCTAAAATTACCGGATGGCTATCAAACACAAGTTGGTGAACAGGGAATTTCTCTTTCAGGAGGTCAAAAGCAACGTTTGGCGATTGCAAGGGCTTTAGTACTGAATCCTGAAGTACTAATCTTGGATGATTCATTGTCTGCAGTTGACGCTAAGACTGAGGATCATATTCTTAAACGAGTAAAGAAACTTCGAACAGATAAAACAACAATAATAGTTGCGAGTCGCTTGAGTAGTGTAATGAATGCGCAAGAAATAATAGTAGTTAAAGATGGTAGGATTACTCAACGCGGAACACATAAGAATTTAATTAATAAAAAAGGCTGGTACGAGCAGACCTACAAGATGCAACAGGTTGAACAGCAAATGGAGGGGAGGAAGTAATCACTGATGGAAAAAAAGTCAGAATGGGCAAAAACTATGAGTTTGAAAGAACAGTTTACAGTTTTGAAACGATTGCTGCCGTTTGCAATAGAGTTTAAATGGCAATTTGTTACGGCTATCGTATTTGCTGGAATATTAAGTGTAGTCAACATATTGCTGCCAAAATTATTACAATATTACATGGATCATTTTCTTACTAATAAGAACGCGACTTTGAATATAATGTTCTTTTTTGCTGGCCTCTACTTTTTAGGAACTATCATTAAGGCAGTTACGCAGTTTATTCAAAATTTCTGCTATTCCATGGGATCAGAACGAACACTTGAATTAATTAGAGTTAGGTTGTTTGAAAAACTGCATCATTTGGGGATGCATTATTTTGATCAGGTACCAGCAGGCTCAATTGTTTCTAGGGTTACTAATGATACTAAGACATTATTTGATTTTTGGGTGCTTTTCTTAACTTTAATTGTAACTTTTTTTTCGAGTGCTTCAGCTTTTGTGGCGATGTACTTTACAAATATGAAGTTAGCACTCATCATTTTGTTGTTTTTACCGATTGTGATTTTAGTAATCATATATTATCAGCTGTATAGTTCAAAAATTTATCGGCAGATGAGAGAGTATTTAAGTGAAATTAATGCGAAGTTAAGTGAAAACCTATTAGGAATGGGTGTTATTCAACAATTTAGACAGGAAGAGAGAATCTTAAGAGAATTTGAGGAAACAAATGAAGATTATCTCAAGATGAGATTAGCAATGATTAAAGTAAACTCTTTATTACTCAATCCTGTAATAACGCTTTTGTTTATCTTTTCTGAAGTTATTGCATTAGGTGGTTTTGGAATAAATGGAACTACAAATTTTGTGCAGGCAGGTGTAATATATGCTTTCTTGTCATATTTACAAAGCTTCTTTAATCCAATGTCTGATGTAATGAATTCATTGACCGTCTTTCAAGATGGGATGGTAGCTGGAAGTCGTATTTTGCGAATTATGGATGATTCGACTTTGGCACCAATTCAAGATGAGAGTGCGGATAGTCAAATTACTAATGGAAAAATCGAATTCAAAAATGTTACTTTTGCTTACGAACAAGGAAAAGATGTTTTGAAAGACATCAATTTTAAAGTTGAACCAGGTCAAACAATAGCTTTAGTTGGACACACAGGGAGTGGTAAAAGTTCAACGATTAATATTTTAATGAGGTTTTACGAGTTTGC
This sequence comes from Liquorilactobacillus hordei DSM 19519, assembly GCF_019443985.1. NCBI lineage: Bacteria > Bacillati > Bacillota > Bacilli > Lactobacillales > Lactobacillaceae > Liquorilactobacillus > Liquorilactobacillus hordei. The sequence goes on along the minus strand of NZ_CP049303.1, from coordinate 2,013,194 downwards.
TAAAGGTAAGGTCGAAATTGATGGTACAGATATTCGGAAGTTCAGCACAAAGGAATTGCGACAAAAGATAGGGCTGGTATTACAAGATTCGTTTTTATTTTATGGCGATATTGCATCCAATATCAGAATGTTTGATGCGAATGTTTCTGATGAACAGATTAAGAAAGCCGCAGAATTCGTACATGCTAATCAATTTATAGAAAAGTTACCAAAAAAATATCATACGAGAGTAATAGAACGTGGAGCAACATATTCGGCAGGGGAGAAACAACTATTATCTTTTGCAAGAACCATTGTTAGAAATCCGAAAATTTTGATATTGGATGAAGCAACTGCAAATATTGATACGCAAACCGAATTATTAATCCAAGAAGGCCTTAAGAAGATGAGGAATGGCAGAACAACGATTGTTATTGCTCACAGGTTATCAACAATTCGTGATGCTGATCAGATTTTAGTTTTAGATGACGGAAGAATTACTGAGAGTGGGACGCATGATGAACTTCTAGCAAAACATGGAAAATACTACGAGATGTATCAGTTGCAAACTGCACAAAATTTATTGAATAACTAAAAAAGTAACAAGATTTGATAAACAGTTAATGCTTGAACGTAAAGTAAATTATTATAATTTAAATATATTTTCAAGTTCATAAATATATTAAATACCATATAATGATTCTAGTTTTGTAATTATATGATGAAATTCCAAGAAGGGCCTAGGTCAAAAACAAATTTTGATCTAGGCCTGTTTTTTGTTGAAAATAAAGGCTTTTCATGAGTTAAAATGCATTGCATAACTTTGAATTTCTACTAGCAAACATTTCACTATGCTAGTAATTTTGAGCTATTATTCAAATTTATTCTGCCATATATTACGCTCTTTTCTTTTATTTTAAAAAAATGCAAATTTACTATTGCAAAGTTATTATAAAAGAGCTAAAGTGTACATGTGATAAAAAAAGTAACAAATATAAAAAGGAAATCACTTTGGAGGAAATAATTATGACAAAAATAACAGCAGGACAAGCTCTAGCAAAAGTATTGATTGATTGGGATATTGATCATATTTATGGAATCACTGCAGATTCAATTAATAATACGGTTGATGGTTTTTATAAAGAAAAAGAAAAATTAAATTATATTCAAGTTAGACATGAAGAGATAGGAGCATTAGCAGCTGCAGCAGATGCCAAACTAACTGGGAAAATAGGAGTTAGTTTTGGCTCGGCTGGACCTGGAGCAGTTCACTTGTTGAATGGTTTATATGATGCAAAAATGGATCATGTTCCTGTTTTAGCAATTGTTGGGCAATCTGCAACAGGCGTTATGAATACAAACTTTTTCCAAGAAATGAATCAAGATCCAATGTTTGTGGATGTTGCTGAATTTCATAAGCAAGTTGTTAGTGCAGAGCAGATACCATATGTTGTTGATGAAGCAATTCGTTCTGCATATGCAACAAAATCAGTTTCTGTTGTCATTATTCCAGATGACTTATCAGGTCAGGAGATTGAATTTAATGGCTTCAAAACAAAACCATTGAAGGCAATTACAAATCAAGTAGTTCCAAAACAAGAAGATGTCACAGCTGTATTAGATGCATTAAAAGAAGCTAAAAATCCAATTTTGTGGGTTGGCAAAGGTGCTTATGGGGCACGTAAAGAAGTTGTAGCAATCTCAGAGAAATTTGGATTACCAGTTTTGTCAACAGCTCCAGCAACAGGTGTAATGCCAACGGATCACAAGAACTTTATGGGATCATGGGGACGTTTAGGTACAAAACCAGCTTTTGAAGCCGGCTTAATGAGTGATTTAGTACTCTTTGTTGGAACTAATTTTCCATTTGCAAGATACTTGCCAGAAACAGCTAAGTTCATTCAGGTAAATAATAATTTAGCTGATTTAGGTAAACAAAGAGATGCAGACATTACAGTTTTAGCAGATGCTAAATTATTTTTTGCAGAGTTATTGAAATCAGATTTCTCAGGTGATGAAAGTGCCTTTCTTAAGGCTTCACAAATTAACAAACAGAATTGGGATAAATGGTTAAATGAGCTTGCTTCTGATGATAAGGAAGGCTTGAGTGCAGAAGGTGTCATACGTGCGATTAAAGAAAACTCAAGTGACGATGCGGTCTTTGGTCTTGATGTCGGTAATAATACTGAATGGGCAATTCGCCAACTTCCATTTGATAAGCAGCAAAGGTTCTCAATGTCAGCATGGTATGGCACAATGGGCTTTGGTTTACCAGCAGGTTTGGCAGGCAAACTTAGTTATCCAGACCGTGAAGTTTGGACGATTTCAGGAGATGGTGGCTATGCAATGGTAATGCCAGATTTATTGACGGAAGTTAAGTACAATTTGCCAGTTATTAATGTAGTTCTTGAGAATAAAGCATTTGGATTTATTCAACATGAAAAACTGATGGCAAATCAAGCACTTTATGGGATTAACTTATTAGGAGCTGACTGGGCTCATATGGCAGAAGATATGGGTGCGATTGGGTTTACAGTTACGAATCTTGCTGAGTTGAATGATACTATGAAGAAAATTAGTGAATTACAGGCAGAGGGGAATACCAAGCCAATTGTGATTGATGCCAAAATTAAGAATGTCGATCCAATTGATACTAGTTTTGTGACGGTTGATGAGAATATCTTTGGTAAAGATATGGTTGCGGGATACAGAAAACAATATAATATTAGTGAAACATCACAACCTGCACTATCAAGTATTTTAAAACAAATCTAAAACTAATAATTGAAAAAAGGTGTTTATAATGTTAATTATCAAATATGTTAATCAAGGAATCACTGAAGAAATAAAGTATGATTTGACTGCTCAATTTGTTGCTCGTCAGCAACTTGAAGTACCTGATTTACAAGATTATTACCCGCTTGTTGAAGTAACATTGGATGGAAAGCCCGTTAAAGATTTTACAGGGACAACAATCGTTGATTTATTTAACTATTATAATGTCCTTGGTTGATTAGAAGTTAAAACAGCTATAGGTAATGTGCTGTGAGATTTGTATTCTTTAATTAAAGATAGTATATGTGAAATTGTTAGATGAAGCTGAGCCAGAACTAAATTTTGGCTTGGCTTTTTTAGTTATTCTTAAAAGAGTTTCAAGAGTCAGAACTTTTTATGCTTTAGTAATTGTGTGAAAAAAGTCTGTCTTTATAGTAATAATTGATAGTTGTAATTAAATTAATTTATTACTATGATATGATAAACGATAATTGCTTATAGAAAGGTCGGTACCATTTATGAAACCAATTATTGGAATTCCTAGTGATCAATTAATCGAAACAAATCCACGGATGCCAGGAGACTACCCCGCATATGCACCACACGATGTAAAAGAAGTGATTTATGCAGCAGGTGGAATCCCAGTCATTTTACCCTTTCCTGAGAGTTTTAGTGACGTTGAAGATTCTATTCAAGATATAATTGCAATGATTGATGGGCTAATGCTTCCAGGTGGACCAGATGTCAATCCATTATTTTTTGGTGAAGAGCCTATTCCAGAAATTGGAATGACTATTGGAATGGAAGACAGATTTGAAATTGCATTAATAAAAGAAGCGGTAAAGGTTGGAAAACCAATATTGGGAATTTGTCGAGGAATTCAGGTTTTGAATGTTGCATTAGGAGGAACACTCTATCAAGATTTGGGAGCACAAAATCCAAGTGTAAAAATTCAACATGCACAGGCAACATTAGGTCACTTCAAAACACATCATGTTAAGATTGAGGAAAATTCACAATTATTTAATTTATTAGGTGGGAGTTCCGTAGTGAATTCAAGACACCACCAAGCAATTAAACAAATTGCAGATAGTTTGATAGTAACCGCTACTTCACCTGATGGAATTGTTGAGGCAGTTGAATCTGAACGGAGTAATCAAATACTTGCTGTTCAATGGCATCCAGAGAATTTATGGCAAAATGATAAAGTACAATTCAAGTTGTTTACAGATTTTGTGACACGTGCAGCTAAAAAAACAAATGAAATACAACATGCTAGGATAAAAAAGTAAATTATAACGTGTTCTAAATGTGACATAAGTCAGAATAATTAGCGAGGCTAGGTCAAAATTTAACTTTTGGCACGGTCTCGTTTTTTATATGCAAGAGGGCAGTGATGCTGAAAAAGTAAGCCTTGTTTCACATTTTTGCAGTCATTCTGCTCAACAATTCAAAAACTTTTTGTTTAACTTTCAATTACTCGTGGCAAGATAATTGATAAGTATGATAGGCTTTAAGTATAGGATAGTAAGGTAGTTTTTGAAGGGGGTCGGATTAATGAAAATTGGAGTTATAGGACTGGGTAATATTGCACAAAAGGCGTATTTGCCCACATATTCAAAAATAAGAGATCAGGCTGATTTTATTTTTGCAACACGAAATGAAGCGGTTCGCAAGAGACTTGTAGAGCAGTATAATTTGACACGAATGGTTAAGACTGTTGATGAACTTATTGCGCAAAATATTGATGCTTGCTTTATTCATAGTGCTACAGTTGCTCATTATGAGATTGCTAAGATGTGTTTAGAAAATGGAATTCATGTTTTCATGGATAAACCAGCTAGCGAAAACCTGAATCAGGTTAAAGAATTGCAAAGTCTGGCATTGAGGCAGTCAAAAATATTAATGATTGGATTCAATAGAAGATTTGCACCAATGGTTAATAAATTAAAAGAAGTTAAAGGCAAAAGAATTATTTCATTGCAAAAAAACAGAATCAATACAGTTAATGAGACAAAGTTTATGATTTATGATGTTTTTATTCACCTTATTGATACAGCTGTTTATATGCTTGATGATAAGATTATTAAAAGCGATAGTAAGGTAATTCAAACTAATGGTAAGCTGGAGATGATAACTGTTAGATTGGAGACCAACAAATCCATTGTTAATCTAACAATGGATTTAAATAGTGGAGCTAATCAAGAATTGTATGAAGTAACAAGTAGTACAGGGACTTATGTATTGAAAGATCTTAAACAGTTGAAGATCTATCACGAAAACAATATAGAGATGCACTCTTTTAATGACTGGGATAATCCACTCTATATTAGAGGATTTGAGCAAATGGTAATCAATTTTATAAAGTCTGTTAGGGCGACAACATCAGATGATTTGAGACAGAAAAATGTTTATTTGAGTCACCAACTTTGTGATGAGATAATAAATAAAATATAGCAATAATAGATATATTTGGGGGAGATTCTACTGGAAACACAAAAGAGCAATAAAAAAGTATGTGAGAAATTACTGATAGTAACTTTGTTTTTTATTGTTGGAATTATAACGGGGATCACTAAAGCTAATGCTGATAGTTATGATATAACAAACTATGATGTAAATGCTACGGTTCAACAAAATGGTAGTGTTTGGTTAACGCAAAAGATAAAGTATGATTTCGATGGTTCATTTCATGGAGTTTACTACAATCAGGATATTAATGGAATTGGAAGCGCCTCTGACGTAAGTGTGGAAACCATTGAAAATGGAAATGTAAAAAAAATTCCGTTATCCGATAAGAAGGTTAATAACACCTTTTCTCAGACACAGTCAGAAAAACAATTAAAATTAAAAGTTTATCATAACGTAGAAGATAAAGAAGTGACATTTGTTTACCGCTATTTACTGCACGGCGTAGTTAAAAATTATGAGGACACAGCAGAATTAAATTGGAAGATAATTGGAACTCATTGGGATGTGGCACTTAATAATGTCAAAATAAATATTGTGTTACCTCAAAAAAGCATTACACAGCTACAAGCTTGGACACACGGTGAATTAAGTGGGAATACGATAGTGAGTAAGAAACAAGGAAATGTAAAAATATCTTTGAAAAGAAATCCCGCCAATACTTTTGTCGAGAGTCATATTGTTTTTCCAACAAGTGTAACTCCATTAAATCAAAATACCAGCAATCAAAAAGTATTAAAAACCATTCAAAAGCAAGAAAAGAAATTAGCTCTTGAGGCAAATGAAGCAAGGAAACGCGAAGAACGTAATAAATCTTTTTCTAAGAAAATTATGGTTTTTCTTACAGTTATCTTAATTATTTTATGGTTTATTTGGAGATACAGGAATCCTGGACACAAAATGAAAAAAATGCCACCAATTGTACATTCGTATGATATTCCAAGTACTTCAGCTGAAGTTACACAAGTTATATATAAGAATAAGAAGCCTGATGCTACAGCTTTTAGTTCATTTATACTGGATCTAGCAAGTCGTCACCAGGTTGAAATATCAGAGTCAGATAAAAAGAAGAAAGATTTTAATGTTATTTTGAAGGATACTACTTTAATTCGTGACTATAGTATTTTCAGAGTATTATTTAATACAGTTGGAGATGGAAATAAATTCACGTTATCCGAATTGAAGAAATTTGGGAAAAAGAAAAAAGAAGGAGACCAGCTATTTTCTGCATATTCTCTGTGGCAAACAAATGTTTTAGCTAATGCAGAAAAGGTAGGATTTAAGGACGATAAGAATATAAGTTTACGGAAAAAAACTCTGGCATGGGTAATTACAGTTACAATACTAGCTGTTTCAACTTTATTTTTATTAGCAAGTAATATTGTTGCCTTTAGTTCTTTACAGGTGTTCTATGCCATCTTTGTATATTCTGGCATTCGTTATTATCGGGTACGCTCACCTTATTCTGAACGCGGACAGGAAATGAAATATCAGATTATGTGTTTTAGAAAAATGCTTGATGATATTGGGAATTTCGATATGAAAAAGGTTGGTGACTTAGTATTATGGGAACAGATTTTGCCCTATGCAGTTTCATTAGGATTAGCAAGTAAGGTAATTGCAGCCTTGAAAGTTAATTTTGATACAGCTGAATTAACTACGATGGGTGTTTACTATCCAATTCTGATTGGTGGAAATTGGAATTTTAATGATACATTAACAACAAGTTTAGGATCTGCGATTACGAATTACAATAGTAGTTCTTCTGGTGGTAGTTCTGGTGGCTTTAGTGGAGGGTCTTCCGGCGGGTTTGGTGGCGGATCTGGTGGCGGAGCTTTCTAGCATAAATAAGTCTGGGTTGATCAGGGTTTCTGTAGTACAATTACACAAGTGTTATTAATCCATTTTTAGTCGAGGTTTATTATGAATAAGTTAATTGAACTTTTTGAAAAGTATAAACAGGTTATTGCCTATCTTTTTTGGGGCGGAACAACAACCGTAATCAATATTGGGATATTTGAAATTTGGAACTTACAAGGATTGAACTATCAAGTCGGGAATGTAATTGCGTGGTTTGTTTCAGTGGCTGTGGCATACATTTCCAATAAATTATGGGTCTTTAAGACACCATTTGGTAGTTTTAAAGAATCAATGCATGAGTCGGGGTCGTTTTTTTTCTACAGATCAGTAACATTATTGATGGATATTGTGATTACATGGATTGGAATTACATTGTTAGGCTGGAACACTCTTTTGGTCAAGATAATTGATAATGTTATTGTAGTTGTTGCTAATTATTTCTTTAGCAAATGGTATATTTTTAAAAAGACGATTCAATAATTTTTACTGCTAAACGTAAGATAAGAATATTTGAAAGCTATGACGAATTTATGTCATGGCTTTTTTTAGTCGAGGTAGGAATTTTTAATTTAGAAGTCCTTTTGATATGATGACTTAACAATTAAAAATGATTTTAACTTGAAAATAGGGTAAACACTGAATGTTATTTTTTTTATTCATTAGAAAATGAATAGAAAAAATAAGAGTTGATAAACTTAAGAATATAATCATGTTTTATTTATAAAGAAAAGAAAAAAGTAAAAATACTTATTATTATAAAGCCAAAAGAAAACGATACCATTTTCATGAATGCTTATTTAATAGTATTTGTAGGACGAGAAAAAGATTGAAAACGCATAAAAAATTTTTTTTCAAATAGTTAAGTATTAAAAAAAATGATGTGATGTTTGTTGACGTGATTAAATATATAAATTATAATTCGATTAAATTAAGAGAATGAAGTGATTAAAATGAATTCGGTATTTAATTTAGAAACCGTCACAAACGAAGAACAGAGAATAGAGTTGTTGACACGAGAACTAGTTGCTACAAAAAGTGTCAATGGAACAAAAGGTGAAGTAGATTTGGTGGAGAAGCTCGAAAAAATTTTGAGAAGCTTTACAGTTTTCAAAGAACATCCTCAGTGGGTTTGGACCCAAAAAATTGATGGTGACCTTTTAGGAAGAAAAAATATTTTTGCTTTTTTAGGCAAAGAAGGGACTCATAAAACAGTTTTGTATCATTCTCATTTTGATACCGTTGGTTTGGACGACTTTGGATCAATCAAGGAAAAGGCTTTGGATCCAGATTACCTCGAACAATATTTTACGAATTATGATAGTGATCGTGAAATTCAAAATGATGCAAGTTCAGGGGATTGGCTTTTTGGTAGAGGCGCATTAGATATGAAGAGCGGCGATGCTGTAAATATAGCTAACTTACTGTATTTCAGTGAACATCCAAAACTTCAAAAAGGCAATTTGTTGTTTATGGGCAATTGTGTTGAGGAAAATGATCATAGTGGAGTAATTGCTGCTTTGGATGAATTGAAGAGACTACAAGAAGAGTGGCATTTACAATACAGTGTGGCTATCAATACAGATTTTATTAGTCCAAAATATGCCGGAGACACACAAAAATATATTTATTATGGGGCTGCTGGCAAAACACTGACTTGTTTTTACATTAAAGGCATCGAGACACATGTCGGAAATACTTATGCAGGAATTGATTCAACATTAATTGCCAGCCGGATTAACGTGTTAATTAATAACAATCCTGCTTTTGTTGAAGATATCCCAGGAGAAGAAATTCTGCCTTCTTCTTGCCTCATGTTACGTGATCAAAAAGATTTCTATAATGTTCAAACTGCCAAAGTGACTGAGATGTATTTTAATACGTTTACCTATAAGAAACCTGTTTTTGAGATTATTGAACAGTTAAAAGAGGCAGTCAAGTTAGATTGTGAGCAATTGGTTGTTGAAACAAGGCAGCGAGAAAATAAATTCCTCAGTAAATTGAACTTTCCAGCAGGTGATAATTCACCAGAACTTAATGTATATAGTTTCGAGGAATATCTTAAGCATTTAGCTGAACTAGGAATCGATTATCAGAAACTTATTAATAATTTTATTAGTGATAATGGTGAATTAGACAAGCGTTCTGCTGGTTTCAAGCTAATTGATTACCTTGATCAGCAGATTAATGACAATGAAGCTAAGGTTATTTTATTTTTAGCACCACCGTTTTGTCCCCATAATAGTATTACAAAAGATTCCAAAGTATATCAGAATCTAGAAGAAACATTAGATGAAAATGATGCACATATTGATTTTACAATGAAACAATTCTTCCCATATCTTTCTGATAGCAGCTACTTAATGATGGATGAGAGTCCACAGGAGGTAGAGAAAATGAAGAATATTTTCCCATTGGCAGATCAGCTGTATCCTTTACCATATGATAAAATGCGAGAATTAAATATTCCAGCAGTTGATATTGGTGTTTATGGTAAAGGGGCACACACTTGGAAAGAAAGGGTGTATAAACCTTATTCGTTTGTGATACTCCCTAAATTAATTAGAAATTATACTCAAAAAATTTGGAAAAATTAAGGAGAGGAAAAATTATGTTTGTAAGAAATGGAACATCGGTCTTAAAGAAGGTTTTAACCTGTCCTCCTACTTTTTTGGATGAAGCTGCACCAATTAATGAGATTTCCAAAAAGTATCAAGATCAACCTTTAGATAAAGAAAAGTTATTGGATGAATATCAGCAATTGCTAGATGCATATGCAAAAGCAGGTGTACAAGTAGAACAGTTGACACCGCAAGAGAGTATGACGAATTCGGTTTTTGCAAGAGACTTTGGTGGGTGTGTCAAGGAAGGGTATATATTAGGAAATTTCAAGGAACCCTTACGCTATGCTGAACATTCAGCATATGAAGAAAAAATGAAAGAATTGGGAATCCCCAAACTTTTAGAAGTAAAAAATGGCCTTTTTGAAGGTGGGGATTTTGCCTTCTTGAGAGAAAATATAATTGCAGTTGGAATAATTGAGAGAACTAATCTGGAAGGTTTCAATGAATTGAAAGCCGGGCTGGAGCCGCTGGGGTATCAGGTATATCCAGTTCCTGCTGATTCACGTTATTTGCATCTAGATATGTGTTTCAATTTAGTTGATGATAACTTAGCTGTTGCCTATGAGGATGGATTACCAACTGAATTTAAGCAATTACTGCAAGAACTTGCGATTGAAATCATTAAGGTTCCTGAAGAAGCAATCTTCCAGCATGGGTGTAACCTAGAGAGCTTGGGTAATCACAGAGTTTTGTCGTTGAAGCAAAATAAGGATGTAAACGATGCATTACGCGAACATGGGATGGATGTAATTGAATTAGATATTACTGAAACTCTAAAAGCAGGCGGTGGACCCCACTGCATGACATTCCCACTAGATCGTATATAAAAATTGGAGGGGCTTATTATGAAAAAGGAAATTAAAAAAGGATTAGGGATTATTGGAGCAATAATTGCTCTAGGATTGATATTGGCAGGATGTAGCAGTAGTACGAGCTCTGACAATAGTGTCAAAAAGATTCAAGATAAGGGCACTCTAGTTGTCGGAACATCTGCTGATTATGCACCGTTTGAATTTCCAATCGTAAAAAATGGAAAAAAACAAATTGTTGGATATGATATGATGCTTGCTCAAAAAATTGCAGATAATCTAGGAGTGAAGCTTAAAATCGAGAATACAGAGTTTCCTTCGTTAATTTCTGAACTAAAGAGCAATAAAGTTGATTTGGTACTTGCAGGGATGGTTTCGACGAATGAAAGAAAGAAAGTTGTTGCATTTTCCAAGTCATATTACACAGTTAAGAATGTCTTATTGGTCCAAAAGAAAGATGCAAATAGCTTTAATACAGTAGCCTCTGTTAAGGGAAAACAAATTGGTGCACAGCAAACAACGACACAAGAAACAATCGCTAAGAACCAATTAAAGGGCAGCAATGTTGTCACAGAAGGGGTTTTAACGGGTTTAACAACAGAACTCCTACAAGGAAAATTAGATGGTGTTGTTGTTGAAAATGAAATTGCAGATAACTACTTGAAGCAGTTCCCAGGTAAATATGCCATTGCAAAAGTTACTCTAAATACACCGAAGGAACAAAGATCAGTCAATGTTGCGGCAAGAAAGAATGACAAAGAATTAGTAAAACGTGTCAATAAGGTAATTACTAAGTTACAAAAGAATGGTGAAATGACAAAAATGTTTAAACAGGCACAGGAATTACAATCTAAATATGGTAAATAGATAAATAATAAAGGGTGAAGACAATGTTCGATTTTTTAAAGCAGTACTATCCCGTGTTTTTTGAAGGAACTGCACAAACAATTTTGATTTCAATAATCGGTATAGTTATCGGAATCCTTTTGGGTCTGGTTTTTGTAATGTTCCGGCTATCAAAGATTAAGGTACTTTCTTATATTGCACGTGTTTATATTGCAATTGTTCGTGGAACACCGGCAATGATTCAAGTTATGTTGATTTACTACACTCTTTCTAATGTGTTAGCTGTACCACAAATCCAGTTTTTAGGATCTGGCCTAGACAGAGTTATTCCGGGTTCAATTGCATTGGGAATAAATTCTGGAGCATATACTGCGGAGATTTTTCGTTCAGGGATTATTTCGATTTCTAAAGGTCAAACAGAAGCGGGAATATCATTAGGCTTAAGTGAACGAACTACAATGTTTTCAATTATCTTACCACAAGCGATTAGAAACATTTTACCTGCCTTAGGGAATGAATTTATCTCACTAGTCAAAGAATCTTCAGTATTATTTTATATTGGTGTTCAAGAAGTTACAGCACAGGCTCTTGGAGTAGGTGGGACCTTGTATAATTTTGTTCCTCCTTTAATTGTTGCAGCGACTATTTATTTTGTACTAACATTTGTTCTTTCACAGTTGATGCAATTGGTAGAAAGAAAAATGGGTAGCAAGTACACACAGAGTAATTAGGAGGACAACTGATGACAGAAGAAAATATTATTGAAGTGAAAAATTTAAAGAAGGCTTATGCAGATAATGTTGTTCTGGAGGATATTTCTTTTACGGTAAAAAAATCAGAAAAAGTTGTCTTGATTGGACCATCTGGTGGTGGAAAAAGTACATTATTGAGATGTTTAAATAGACTTGAAGGCGATTATTCCGGCAATGTTATCTTTGAAGGTGAAGAGTTAAATGGCGCTAGTAAAGATAAGTTACGTGTGCTTAGACAGAAAATGGGAATGGTTTTTCAACAATTCAATCTTTTTCCAAATAAAACTGTGCTTGAGAACATTACATTTGCCCCCATCAAATTAAAAGTGGATACGCCTAAGCAAGCAATTGAGCATGCACATTTATTATTGAAGCAGGTTGGATTATCTGAAAAGGCGGATGCTTATCCTCAATCGTTATCAGGTGGTCAACAACAACGTGTCGCGATTGCACGGGCGCTTGCCATGAATCCCGAAGTTATGTTATTTGACGAACCAACTTCGGCACTTGATCCTGAAGTTGTTGGAGAAGTGCTGAGTGTAATGGAGAAGTTGGCAGCTGATGGGATGACAATGATTATTGTTACGCATGAGATGTCCTTTGCACAAAATATTGCAGATAAGGTTTTGTTTATGGATAAGGGAAAGATTGCTGATAGTGGCAATCCAAAGTATATTTTTGAGGAAACTAAAAATACGCGGACGCAATCATTTTTATCTAAAGTGATGTAGTCTGTGAATGGAGTGGATAATGTGGCTAAGTCTTTATATGAACGTTCATTAGAAGTATTACCTCCTGTTGCAAAAAGGTCAACAAAACTAGGTGTAATAAAAGGTGAAGGAGTATATCTTACTTCTGAAGATGGTGAACAATATCTCGACTTTGCAGCTGGTGTAGGGGTGGTTAACTGTGGACATAATAACCCGACAATTGTTGCAGCTGTTGAAAAACAATTACATGAACTTGTACATGGTGGGCACAATGTTGTTTATTATCCATCGTACATTGAATTAGCTGAAAAATTGGTAAAACGAGTTGGGAAAGACTATAAAGTCTATTTTTCTAACAGCGGTGCTGAGGCAAATGAAGGGGCTGTAAAGCTAGCATTGAGTGTTACGAAAAGGAATGGAATAGTTGCGTTTACAAGTTCTTTTCATGGCAGGACACTGTTAACAGCCGCAATGACAGCTTCGAATGCGCAATATCGTAAGAACTATGAAGGTGTGTTACCTCCTGTCTATCATGTTGACTTTCCAGATGTTTATAACTCAAAGTTGAGCGCTGATGATGAAGTTGCAAGATGTATTGATCAATTAGAAGGACTCTTTCATCGTGTTTTGGCTCCCTCGCAAGTTGCCTGTATTGTTGTTGAACCGGTACAAGGAGAGGGCGGCTATCTTCCTGCTCCTAAAATATTCTTAGAAAAATTACGAGCAATTTGTGATAGGTATGGAATAATTTTGATTTTTGATGAGATTCAGAGTGGCTATGGGAGAACGGGTTACTTATTTGCGAAGGACTATTATGGAGTGCAACCTGATATATTGACTTCTGCAAAAGGAATTGCAAATGGAATTCCTTTAAGTGCAGTCATTGGAAAAGCTGAATATATGGATCAATGGGAACCAGGTGCGCATGGTGGAACATTTGGTGGCAATCCGCTTGCTTGTGCTGCGGGGTCAGCTGTTTTGGATATCATGAGTGACGATTTCCTGGGAAATGTACGTAAGAAGGGAACATATTTTAAAGAAAAATTAGAATTATTAGCACAGAAATACGATGTAATTAGTAACGTACGTGGCTTAGGACTAATGATAGGTGTAGAATTTAGAGATTCTAGGACTAATAAACCGGCAACTGAATTAGTTACAGAGATTAGAGAAGAGGCATTGAAGGAACACTTAATATTATTGAATTGCGGAGTATTCCATAATGTGATTCGTTTTATTCCACCGTTAATAGTTTCATATGATATTATTGACGAAGCATTAGAAGTGATTGACCGTAGTATTGCAAAAAGTATAGTTAAATAACGGAAGGGGTCACGATATGGCGTATAAGGTTATTAATCCATACTCTGGTAATTTGGTTAAGGAATATAAGTTGATGTCCACCGATGATGTTGCAAAAAGACTTGATCAAGCTGAGAAGTTCTATAAGGCTCAAAAAAAAGTACCAGTTTCTGAAAGGTCAAAGAAATTAGTAAAATTTACGGAGATTCTTGAAAAAAATCAGGATAAATTAGCAAAAGAAGCTGCAATCAACATGGGTAAGAAAGTTGCTGAGGGCAAAGGTGAGGTTTTGTTGTGTGCAAATTTAGCACGTTATTATGCTGATAAAGGACCAAGCTTATTGGAGCCTAAACCTTATGAGTACTCAGATGGAAAAAAGGCTTTGTTGGAATATCATTCAATTGGGATAGTTGCGAGCATTGAACCTTGGAATTTCCCATACTCACAAGTTGTAAGAGTTTTGGCACCTAATTATTTGTTAGGAAATCCAGTAGTTCTTAAGCATGCAGGAATTGTTGCAGGATGTGCAAAGTTACTCGAAGACTTGGCTACAGAAGCTGGTTTGGGTGATGGGGGATTTACTAACCTTTTTGTATCACATGATCAAATTGCTGATATTATTGCAGATGAGAGGGTCCAAGGTGTTGCTTTAACAGGATCTGAAGATGCTGGGCGTATTATTGCAGGTCAGGCTGGAAAAAATTTAGTTAAATCAACAATGGAGCTTGGTGGCAGTGATGTTTTTGTAATACTTGATGATGCCGATCTTGAATTAGCAGTAAATGATGCTGTTGGTGCACGATTACGAAATGCAGGTCAAGTTTGTACATCAGCTAAGCGATACATTGTAGAAGAAAGTGTTGCTGAAAGATTTATTTCTGGTATCGAAAAGAAATTTAAAAATATCAAATTAGGTGATCCTCTTGATGAAGATACAGAACTAACACCCTTGTCCTCAAAGAATGCAGTAGAAGGCCTTCAAAAGCAAGTTGAAGAGGCTGTTGCAAATGGTGCAGAAGTTTTAGTTGCAGGAGGACCTGTTCAGGGTGATGGTTATTTCTTTAAGCCAGTTGTTTTGGCTAATATAAAACATGATAATCCAGCTTATTATCAGGAATTCTTCGGACCGGTAGCGCAAGTTCATGTGGTTCCTAATGATGATGCTGTAGTTGAATTAGCTAATGATTCTTTCTTTGGATTAGCGGGTGCGGTATATTCGCAAAATATAGAGAGGGCACATGCAATTGCATCTGCGATTGAAACAGGCCAAGTTTTTATTAATCGACCTTCTGGTGCACATCCAGAGTTGCCTTTTGGTGGGATAAAACATTCAGGATATGGACGAGAGATGAGTGACCTGGGACTTTATGAATTTGCTAATGAAAAAATAATTGTATTTAATTGATTAAGGTTGTAATTGCAGCTTAGATACAAAAGGGGTGGCGCCAATTATTTCTTGGTGTGGCCCCCTTTTAATTCGACTTTAGGTACAGCTTAAACATATTCTGAAACAAATTTGGGAGGTAATCATGAAAGAGAGCGTAGTTAGTTTGAACTTACGAAAACAAGTTGATGACTGTAAGCCATACATAGCTGGTGAAACAGAGGCTTCGGTATTAAAAAGATATGGTTTAAATAAGGTTGTTAAGCTAGGTTCGAATGAGAATCCATTTGGGCCGTATAAACATGCCAAGAAGGCTATGCAAGAAAGTTTAGAGGTAGTTAATCGATATCCAGAAGACGATTATGTAGAATTAACCGCAACGATTGCAAAAATTAACAATTTGGATGTCACGAATATAGCATTGGGTAGTGGAGCAGGTAATGTAATTGAAACCGTTGCTAGATTGTTATTAGATGAAGGCGACGAAGTTTTAATCGCTAAGCCAACATATCGCTTATATCGAGAAGTTTCAATTTTGATGGGGGCAACTATCAGAGAAATTCCAGTAAAATCAGATTTCACTTATGACTTGGAAGCAATGGAAGAAGATATTACAGATAAAACCAAATTGATTTGGCTATGTAATCCTAACAATCCAACAGGTGTAATCAATGACAGAAAAGAGCTTGAAAGCTTCATAGATCGTGTCGGTGATGATGTTTGGATTGTTTTAGACGAAGCGTATGCTGATTTTATAGCTGGAGGGCAACGTCCAGAGATAGTGGAGCTGTTGAAAAATAAGAAGTTAATTGTAATTAGAACCTTTTCTAAGTTTTATGGAATGGCAGGAGTCCGAGTTGGATACCTTATGGCCCAGGCAGCGGTAATTAGTGCTTTTGATACGATTACGGAGCCCTTTTGTGTAAACCGGACTGGACTTTTTGCTGCTAAAGCAACTCTATTAGCGGACCAAGAACAAGCAGATAGGATAAAGAATCTTATTTTAGATGAGCGTGCACGAATGGAGAGCATTTTGAATGAAATGGGATTTACAGTTATACCATCTAGTTCGAATTTTATCTTTGCTAAATTACCAAATGATCTTTATTCTGCAACAATCTGTGAACAGCTCATGGCAAAAGGTGTTATTATTCGTGAATGTGATGCATGGGGATATCCAGCATATGTGAGGATAACGATTGGAAAAAAAGAGGAAAATGACTTTTTGCTTAATAAGTTAGCAGATGTTATTGAAAATTAAAAAGAAGTAACTAGGAGGAAATATGTTTATTCAGAATAAACAAAGAGGAGACTGTGCCAAAAGTTGAATTTTGACCCAGTCTCGCTGATTATTCTGTATAAACGTATTCCATAAGTCAAAATTCTCCGTCGAACTTCGAATTACTTATAGTAAAGAACTTACTATGAGTAATTTGGGGTTAGTACTCAAATTTTTCCGACTTACGGAACACTTTCCTCTTCTAGTTGCTTCTTTTTTTACAAGAAAATTAGCAATATGAGGAACTAGTTTGTTTATTTTTAAAGACCTAACCGACCGCCATGAACCTTTACAACATTTGAAGTAATAATAAATGCATCGGGATCAATGGCATGAATTGAGCGCAATAGCGGACCGTAACTCTGATTATCGACAACAAGCATTAAGATTTCTTTTTGGTTATCACTGTAACCGCCACGGACATCATAAACTGTTAGACTATGGTCAACATTTAGCGCCATTTCCTGAATCTCTTTTGTTTTGTGGAGACTCATAACTTGGATTTGATATTTATGATCTAGACCTGTTTCAATATAACGCATTACAACAGAAGTAATGACCAGGGAAAAACCGGCTAGAAAGAAGGCATTCAAACCCATTGTAAAAATATTGAAGAAAGTTACAACGAAATCAATGGCTAAGAGTGAAATTGCTGTATTTATATGAAAATATTTACGGATGATTAATGGAGGGACGGTTGTTCCACCACTGGAAGCATCAATCCGATAAAGCATAGCAATTCCAAGTGCAAAGATTGTTCCGCCAATTGTAACTGCAAGGAAAGAGTCATCAACAATTTTAAAACTAGGTGTTAGGTACATGAACAGTGGTAATAAGAAACTACCTAACGTGATTTTTTGGACAATTTCTCTTTCTAAAAAGAAGAAGGCTAAAATAACCATAATAGTATTTATCACTAGTACTGAAACTGCAATATTAATTCCGAATGCAGCATTTAATAAAATAGCAATTCCAGTTGCTCCCCCGGCGGCAACCTCTATTGGCGAATAAAAAAAATTAATAGAGATAACTATTATTTCAAGTGCTACAACGAGTATCAAAAAATTAAATAGTGGCTTTTTTCTGAGGCTTTTTGGCATGGAAGACTCCTTTCATACTACTCATTAGTAATATTTTACCAAAAATCCAATAGCGACGCGAGAATTCATTCACAGAAAAAAGTAATAACAATAATTTAGTGTGTTAGTTTCTTAATTAAGCGCGCAATATTCTCAGAAGTTTGTGCAATATCCGCCTGGCTATCTTTAAAGGCACGATCTAAAGTTTTAGCACCAGAAACCGTTGAAAAAATTGCATCCATTACGTTATTTTGGTATAAAACATCAACGCCTTTACCTACATATCCAGCAAGAGCAATAACAGGGGCATTAGGGGCAATGCTTTTAGCAGCCTTTGCAACTCCGAATGGGGTTTTACCATATTGAGTTTGGAAGTCAATTCCACCTTCACCAGTAATAATGAAGTCGGCATCTTGAACCTTACTCTTTAGATTGGAATAGTTGACTACAATGTCAATACCATGTTCCATTTTTGCTGTGGTAAAAGCTAATAATCCCGCCCCTAAACCACCTGCTGCACCTGCTCCTGGTAATGTTGCGACATCTTTATGCAAGTATTTTTGTAACATTTTTGAATAATGAACTAAACTTTTGTCGAGTTGTTGTACCATTTCAGGTGTTGCTCCTTTTTGTGGACCAAAAACTGCAGAAGCTCCTTTTTTTCCAGTTAGTGGATTGTTAACATCAGAGGCAATCACAATCTTGACGTTATTTAGTCGACTGTCAAGATTGTTAGTGTCAATTTTAGCAAGCTGTAATAGTGCTGCACCACCGAAAGTTAGTTCTTGTCCCTTGGAGTCAAGCAAATGCACACCAATAGCTTGGGCCATCCCTGCACCGCCATCGTTAGTTGCACTTCCACCGATGCCAAGAATAATTTCATCAACATCATGATCGAGTGCATCAATGATTAACTGACCTGTTCCAAAAGTGGTTGTAATTAAGGGATTTGCCGTTGTCTTATTAATATATCCAATTCCGCTTGCTTCGGCCATCTCAATTACAGCAGTTTTAGAGTTTCCAAGTAAACCATAGTTGGCCACTACTTTGCTTCCGAGCGGTCCAACGACTTCCTTTGAAATGATTTTACCGGCGGTAGCATCAACGAGTGATTGAACAGTTCCCTCACCGCCATCAGCCATTGGAACAAGTTCGAAATTTGCTGTAGGAAAAATTTTTGAAATACCTTTTTTTATTGCTAAAGCAACTTCTTTGGCTGTTAGACTTCCTTTGAATGAATCTGGGGCAATAACAAACTTCATAATAAAAGACCTCACTTAGAATTTTAGAAAACCAAAAATAATTGTTGCTGTTACCATCGCTGTAATACCGATAATGGACTCATAAAGAATGCAGCGTGAACGTTCTTTAATGTCCATGTGCATTGCATTTGCAGTGACGTGAAAATAGTTACCATGTGGTAGTTGGTCAATTACAATTGCACCTGTATGAACCATTGCAGCTGCGGCGAGCGGAGTAACACCGAAACCGAGAATTGCTTTTGAAAATGACCCTGTTGCCAGGATAACACCAGTTGAAGTTGAAGCAGAAGCAGCTGCCATTAAAATACCTGATAATGGCGCTAGTAAAACACCTGAAATATGGCTAATTTTAATTAAATTAATAATTTGTTCTGGTAAATTTGAAGAGGTAATTGTTGCTCCAATTGTACCAGCACCAATTAAAATGAGAACAACATCTGTCATTCGGTTTATCCCAGCAGCTGCATATTCGCGGATTTTATTTCCTTGTTTCATAGCAATTGTACCAACAATCGCAGCAAATGGAAGGATGTAAAGTGCATCAAGGTTCAAATTAGTTAGAAAATTAATGTGCAGTAGTGAACCAATTGGATTTAGTAATAGTAAGATGACTGCTACTAATGGAGTTACGAGTGCAGTTTTTAAAGTTGGCAGTTTTTGAAGTGATTTTGAACTGCTAGGTAATTCAAAATCACGTTCTGTTATCATCGTACCCTTTTTCTTAAGCAGATTTGCGATAAAGATTGTCATAGCAAGGGCTAAAATTGCAGGAATTAAATCAGCAATCATAACTTGACTTAGCTGTAGATTAAAGCCCTTTGCAGCGGCAATTGTATTGGGATTAGGTGAGATTATGTTTCCTGCTTTTCCACCTCCAGAAAGAGCGATTAGTAAAGATAATTTTGAAATGTTCATACGCTGACCAACTTCTAAAGCAATTGGCGCAACTATTAAGATGGCAACCGGAATGAAAACACCAACGGCCGTAATGACCATTGTTGCTAGAGCTAATGCAAAAAGTGCAAAATGATCACCTAGCTTAGTAACAATTGCACGAGCAATTGTGTCAGCTGCACCTGATTCCATCATTACACCAGCTAACATTCCTGCTGCAAGAACACGCAAAACAGTTCCCATCACGCTTTGCGAACCTTGAATCAAAATATTAATGGTCTGGACAAGATTTGCTCCACCGAGTAAAGCACCAACTATGGCACCCAGAATCAGTGAATATACAGGATTAACCTTTTTTAGAATTAAAATAATGGCAATTGCTAAACCAATTAATGCTGCCCACCAAGAAATTGTAAGTGTGGAACTCATTTAAAAACCTCCTAATTGTGAAAAAAATATCAAAAATAAACAACAGGATTAATTGTACTCATATGTGAGAATAATTACAAGCTATTTTTTTCTTTTAAATTAGCATTTATAATGGAAAATGTATACTTGGATAGTAAATTATTTTCATTTTTAAAAGTTAATTTAATCACAAATGCTTAAGAAAAATTATAAATAAGAAAAATGTGAGAGAAAGAAATTAAATCCGATTTTATTAAAATAAGCACTTTAAACATAAAAAACGACCGCTTGTGTAAAATCAGTTTACCTTTTTAAAAACATATGATGTACTTAATTCGAAGGGTAAAGATTCTTATGAAGATTAGAGTAGAAATTGACAATGAAGTTAAAGAAACTGAAGTGGTCATTCGGGCAGCTGAGCAAACTAACGATATTAAAAAATTGTATGAAGAGATTTTAAGAAAAATAATTAATAAGAAAATTAAGTTGTTTCAAGGAGCAACGGAATTTTACATAAGCAGTGCAAGTATCCTTTTTTTGAAAATGATGACAGAATTGTTAATGCACACACAAAGAACGATTTATTTGAGACGCATTTAAGGTTGTATGAACTTGAAAAGTTATTGCCACAAAACTTCATGAGAGTCTCTAAATCAACAATTATTAATTTAGATGCAGTGTACACTTTAACACGCAGTTTAACAGGTAATTTGATTGCTTTTCATGAATCCTATAAACAAGTATATGTTTCACGAAGATATGTTAAAGATACAAAAAGAAGATTAGAAAGCAGGGAAGAATAAGATATGAAAACAAAACGATTTTTTTTAGGAATTTTAATTTTGATATTTGCGACACTACTTGTTTCAACTAAGTTAGAGATTATTAGTTTTCATTTTAAGTTTTGGACAATCGTACTTACAGTTTTATTTGTATTTTTATTGGCACAAGGGATTGGATATAGAAGAATCTCACAAACTGTTTTTTCCATAGCCTTTTTGGTAATATTGTATGCTAAAGAACTGGGTGTTCAGGCGCTAGGAACTTGGACGATTATTTTAGTTGCCGGTTTGGTAAGTGTAGGGCTGTCAATGATTTTTAAATCTTTTGGTAGGAATAAGAAGTGGGACTGGAATTGGAAACACAAAATAAGTTCGTTTGAGACAGATACTTCTGAAAAAAAAATAAAAATTAATGAGAGTATGTCTAGTAGTGTCAGGTATGTAAAAGCAAGTAATCTGGAACGGGTTGCTATTAATGCAAGATTTGCATCTTTAAAAATATATTTTGACAATGTTGAACTTCAAAATGATGAGGCAAATATATTTATTAATGGTTCATTAAGTGAAATAATGTTATTCTTCCCTAGGGAATGGAAAGTTTTTGTTAATATCAATAGTGTTTTTAGTGAAGTCAATACTGGACAGGAAGAGGAAAATGTTTTTGAGAAGAAAGTTTATATCAATGGAAATCTGAATTTATCAGAATTAAAGATTAGATACATTTAATAACTATTTTAGGAGTGAAAGTTTATATGGAAATTTTAAAACCCTATTTGAAAAATAATTATTTATCAATAATTGGAGCCATTATTTCGGTGATTATACTTGCTGGCAGTACCTTGTGGCAACCAAAACTCTTACAGACAATTATGAAGGCAATTATCGCAAATAATCGCAACGAAGTTTATGATTATGGAGTTCAATTGATTGTTCTAGCAGTAATCGGTATCATTGCAGGAATTGCAAGTACCTTTTTTTCTGCTAAAGTAGCACAGTCAGTTACGACGGATTTAAGAGCAGATTTATACACTAAGATTCAAGGCTTTTCGTTTGGAAACATCGAAAAGTTTTCAGCTGGGAGTCTAGTTGTACGTTTAATTAATGATATGAATCAGATTCTGAATTTGGTAATGACAATATTGACACAGTTGTTGCGAATCCCTTTGCTTTTTATAGGAGCCTTTATTCTAGGAATCATTACAATTCCTAGATTGTGGTGGATTGAGATTTTAATGATTGTCTTGATATTAGCTTTAACTGGATCTGTTTTCTCGCATATGGGTGACTTATTTGCAAGATTTCAGAAATGGTTAGATCGAATGAACACTGTTGCAAAGGAGTCAATGCAAGGAATTCGAGTTATTAAATCATTTAATCAGGAAGAAAATGAGACTAAAAAATTTGCAGCAACGGCAGATGAGTTGAAAAATTTGAATTTGACGATTGGTTATTTATTTTCGCTATTGATTCCAGCATTTATGTTAATTTCGAATATAATGATTTTACTGTCGGTTTATTTTATTGGGGCAAAAATTATAAGCCATCCAAATGATTTAGCGGCAATTGCTTCCTTTATCTCATATTTAATGCAATTAATGTTTGCTATTATAATTGGAGCAATGACAATGACTATGGCATCTAGAGGGATGATTTCACTAAAACGTGTCAAAGAAGTAATGGAAACTAAACCTGATGTTGAATTTAATGATAATGCAGGCGAGAATATTTTGGCTTCAAATGTTGAATTTGAAAATGTTAGTTTTGCATATCCAAATGCTAGTGAAGATTCTTTGAAAGATATTTCCTTTAAAGTCAAAGAAGGAAGTTTTGTGGGAATTGTTGGTTCTACTGGATCAGGAAAGACAACTTTAGCCCAATTGATTGCGAGATTATATGATCCAACAAGAGGAAATGTTAAGATTGGTGGAAAAAAATTACAGTCAATTACTGCGGCGACTTTGCGCGCAACAGTTAGTTTTGTATTGCAAAAAGCGGTTCTTTTTTCTGGCACAATTGAGGATAACTTGAAACAAGGTAAATCTGACGCGACGAACGAAGAAATGGAATGGGCATTGGATGTAGCTCAGGCTAAGGAATTCGTTGATAAATATGAAGATGGTGTAAAACATCGTGTCGAAGAACGTTCAGCTAATTTTTCTGGTGGTCAAAAGCAACGATTATCAATTGCTAGAGGGATTATTGGTAAACCCAAGATATTAATTCTTGATGATTCAACGTCTGCATTAGATGCCAAGTCTGAAAAATTAGTCCAACAAGGACTTGAGAGTGAAATGAAAATGACAACCGTATTTATGATTGCTGAAAAAATATCTTCAGTAATAAAGGCAGATACAATTTTGGTGCTAGATAATGGTGAGTTAGTGGGTATGGGAACACATAAGGAATTATTAGAGAGTTCACCAATCTATCAAGAGATATATGCCGCACAACTTTCACGGACAGGAGGGCAAGCATAATGAAGGATTTTAAGTTATCAATTGCATACTTCAAACATTATTTAAAACCTTATTGGAAAGGATTACTCTTTGTCGTGGGGCTAACTATAATTTCCACTTGGGCGCAGATAAAAGCACCAATTTATCTTGGAAAATCGATGACAAGTCTTAGTAAATATCTAGTAGCTTATATGAATCCAGCAACGCGACATAGTGCTTCTTTGGCTAGTTTTCACAATGCTCTTTGGATGATACTTGGATTTTATCTCCTGTCAGTATGTACAATGTTAATTTCAAGCCTGCTAGTTTCACGAATAAATGCCTTATCAACCAATAAGATGCAACGTGGGTTGTTTGGAAAGTTGCAAAAAATGACAGTTAGTTACTTTGATAGACACCAAGATGGTAAGATTTTATCGTTATTTACGTCTGATCTAGATAATATTTTCAATGCGATGAATCAAGCAATTTTTGAATTGATCTCACAGATAGTTCTCTATATAGGTGTTATCTGGATGATGTTCTCATTGAATTTAAAACTAGCAGTAGCAACAGTTGCTTCAACCCCATTCGTAATCTTAATTGCCTTTTTGATTATTAGAAAGGCAAGATATCATATTGATAATCAGCAAAATGAAATTAGTAAATTAAATGGATATATTAATGAACAAATTAATGGTGAGAAGATAATTATTACGAATGGTCTTCAGGAAAAGTCCGTTGAAAATTTTAAAGTTTTAAATGAGCGTGTGCGAAAATCAACATTTAAAGGGCAGTTATATTCAGGAATGCTTTTTCCATTGATGCAAGGACTGTCACTGCTTAACTTAGCAATTGTCATAGCCTATGGGTCTTGGATGGTGATTAATGGAGATGTGGGTAAAGCAGTTGGACTTGGATTGGTAGTTACTTTTGTGCAGTATTCACAACAATACTTCCAACCAATTACGCAGATTACATCTATGTATTCTATGTTGCAGTTGGCGATGACAGGGGCCAAAAGATTGGTTACGGTGCTAAGACAGCCTGAAGAACAGATGAACAAAAACGGGCATCAACTTTTGAAGGTTGATGAGGGCGTTGAATTAAAGAATGTTCATTTTGAATATAGTAAAGGAAAAGAAATTCTGCATGGAATTGATATTGATGTGAAAAAAGGTAAAATGGTTGCATTGGTTGGACCAACTGGCTCAGGTAAAACAACGGTCATGAACTTATTGAATCGCTTCTATGATGTAACAAATGGTGAAGTTTTATTTGATGGAACGGATGTAAAAGATTTTGAACTGCATTCTTTGCGTAAAAATGTTGGAATTGTATTACAAGATTCAGTTATGTTTTCAGGCACAATTGCGGACAATATCAAGTTTGGATTACCAGAAGCAACCGATGAACAGATGATTGCTGCTGCAAAACAAGCACACATTAATGACTATATTGAAAGCTTACCAGATAAATATGAAACTAAAGTTGATGATGAAAATTCAATATTATCTGTTGGACAAAAACAATTACTCAGTATTGCTAGAACTTTGTTAACTGATCCGAGTTTTTTAATTCTAGATGAGGCAACTTCAAATGTTGACATGGTTACAGAGGAAAAAATAAAAAAAGCAATGGATAATGTGATCGCCGGAAGGACAAGTTTCGTTATTGCTCATCGACTCAAAACGATTGTGGAAGCAGATGAGATTATTGTTCTAAAAGATGGTGTAGTAATAGAACGTGGAAATCATCAGAAATTACTAAAAGATAAAGGTTTTTATTATAATTTGTATGTTAACCAAATGGTGTTTGAATAGATTACTGTAAATAAGAGGTAGATATACATGATATCAGAGGAATTTTTCAATGTATTCTTAGTACAAGGACTTGATGAAAGAATGAAGGCAATCAGAGAAACTGTACAGCCAGAATTTGAAATTTTTGGGGAACAATTAGTTCTTTTTCTTGAATCAAAGTGTAATCAGAAATTTTATGCACATGTGGCACAGCATCGTAGAAGAACAAAATATGCACCAGAAATAACATGGTGTGCATTTAGTCAACAAAAAAGGGGTTATAAGATGGGACCTCATTTTCAAATAGCAGTCAACAAAGACTACCTTGCACTGTGGTTATCATTTATTGATAATCCCAAAGGAGAAGAGAAAATGGCTGCTACATTTATTAAAAATCCAAAGAAAATATTAACTATTCCAGCAGATTTTGATGTGTCGCTCGACCATACTATTACAAAGACAGAAAAAGTTGGTGCTACGGATATAATTAGAGACTTGCAGCGATGGAAGAATGTAAAAAAAGGTGAATTTCAGATTGGAAAAGTTTTCCCAAAAGAATTCTTTAAAAAAAAGACAAATGAGGAGTTTTTGCTTGAATCGGATACTGTTTTTGCAAAACTAATTCCTATTTATCAAGAAGCCATTGGTGCAGTTAAAGATTAGAAGGTAATATATAGAGCAATAAGTAACGGAGGGGAAAGGCCAAATATTCGGCCTTTCCCCTCCGTTACTTATTACTTCAGAAGAACATGTTCTAATTTAATGCATTAATTGGATTTAATGGTTTTCCTTGCTTAATGGCAGCATCAACATTTTCGATAGCTCCAAATGCCATTGCTTCAAGACTTTCTGTAGTTAAGGCAGCAGAATGGTTTGTAATAATTACACTGGGATTAGCAATTAATTCTTCAAGTGAAGTTTCATCATTATCATAAACATCTAATCCCACGGCCTTTAATAATCCCTCTTGAAGTCCGTTTAGTAAGACTGAATTTTTAACTAGCTCACCGCGGCTTGTATTAATCAGAATAGGTTGTTTCTTTGTTTTTCTAATTAGTTCACTAGTAACTAGATATTTCGTATCAGCTGTTACAGGGATATGAAGTGAAATAATGTCACTTGTTGAAAATAGTTCATCTAACTCAACTTGTTTGGCAAAGTCTGTAGTTCTTTTTGAACGATTGTAGAAAATAACATTTGCACCTAATACAGACATTATTTCAGCAAATTTTTTACCAATGAACCCCCAACCAACAACACCGACTGTTTTTCCATGTAATTCAGCGCCTACAGCCTTCGATAAATCCGTTTTTTTTGCCATCTTGTTGTTGCCGAAGTCTTTTAGAAGATACATTACGAGTGCTAAGGCATGTTCGGCTACTGCCTGAGCATTTGCACCAGGAGTATTAGAAACCCAAATATTTGAATTTGTCGCCAATTCAATTGGCACATTGTCAGTCCCAGCTCCATTGCGAGCAATAATTTTTAAATTCGGTAATTCGGTAATGAATCTAGGATCAACAGGTTCAATATTGCGAACAATTATGCCTTCGTATTCTGGAAAATCTTGTGGTGAAAGCTGTGCGAATGATTGTGCATCTGACAGAACATCAAAATTATAGCCCAAATCTAAGATTTTTTGTTTAGCTTGTGGAACTAGGTCGCCTAATAGCAATAATTTATTCATAATATGAAAGCTCCTTTACTCAGTTGTTTTTATGGAAAAATTTATTAATTAAAAAAAGTAAAAATGCGAATACGATTGTCAAAATAATACCGAGTATTGATATTATTTTACCAGTCTTCAATCCAGGAGTAGAGTAAATTAGATGAATATCATGGGAGCCAGCTTGAAGCTGAGTCCCCAAAAAGCCGGTATTAGTCTTAATCGTTTTTAATTTTTTTCCATTGTCATAAATTTTCCAACCTTCAGAAAATGGAATTGAAGAAGTTAAAATGCCCTTCTTAACCGTTTTAATCTTCCCAGTAATATTGTTCTGGGAGAATTTCATCGATTTCAAGCGATTTTTTTGGATCTTTGTAACTTCACGATTATAGTTTTTCCCTAATTTTTCAGCAACAATTTGGAGCTGAAACTTGTATATTCCCAATTTTGAAGGTGTCAAAGTGAGATATTTAGGAGTTGAGGTAAAGTATCCTAGATTAAGAACACCTGACTTTACAGTTTTATAAAATGACAGCTCCGATTGCTTGGGCTGTGTAATACTTTCTGTCCCTAAATTCGAAGAAACACTAATACTAAAGCTGTTATCAGGTGAACCATTTAGAATATGGTACCGCAGATAACGATAATAGTTATAACTGTCATCGTTAGTAATAATGCCATTTGAAGTCAGTGTGGCCTGCTTATTTTGCTCAAGCTGAATCTGTTTTTTTAGCGACAATTGCTGATATTTGATATTGTTTAATTCAATATGCAATTCGCTATTTTCATAGTTTTCTGGATTCTTTAAGATAATTTTATAGGTTTCCGTACTATCCAAGTGTTCAAGGCTCGATGTGTCTACAATGTTACCACGACTTGAAACAATATAATATTTGATTGTTTGGGTGTCAGTTGATAATTTAGTTTTACTGTAGTGTTTAGCTATCGAATTGTTTACGTATACACCAGATGCGAGTGCACGTTCCCTAGCAGTTGTTGTCATTGATTTTAATTGTTGGGAATTAATGACTGTATCTTGCCAATAAATGAGTGGGAAAGCTTGATTGGTTTTATAGCGAACAGTTTGAGTGTCAACACCAGATTGATTATTACTTCCACTTGTCAAGCGAGTAGATGCTTTTTCAGCCAAGTAATTCGCCGGAATTTTAGTAGAATTTTTTTGATTGATTTGGTTAAAGATATATTTAACGCCTAGAAAATTGTTTAAAACTGTTCGATCACTAAATTGACTAATAGGAATATTTGCTTCATATTGTGAATTCTGCATTTTTTGAGCAAAATTACCAATATTGACATTTTGCAACGAATAGTAGGAAGTAATCGAGTTTAGTTTGTTAGGTTGTGCATTATACATATGGAAACTATTACCCAAATTATAATTTTGACTAGTAGTTGAAACCCGGTAGGAATTAGATGATTTTACATCCTTATCTAATCCAGCATATCGTGTTTTAACAAGTTTCTCAAAGCTTTTGAGAGGTAGCATTTCGTTTGAATAGCCACCATTATAGGGAGCTTCAAAATAAATAGCGTTGAAAATAACATTACATATAATTAAGGCTAAAAAGGCATAATTAGAATGATTCTTTGTTCCACTGGAGTGGTAGATTAAGAAACCATAACCAATGAATAAAAAGGCCATTGGAATAAAAAGTTTTTCATCATTTTGAAAGAAATAAGTTAAAAAAATCCAGCAACTATATATTGTAAGACAATAAGTTAAAGCCAATCTTACCTTATGTGTCAGTTTAGGGAGTTGTTCAATTAATATACAAACTGAAAGTGCAATTGGTAGTGATAACATTAATGTCCAACGATTGGAAGGAGAAGTTAAGCCATTAAATAATGCGCCAAATTGTGGGAATAACAACATGATTAATCCTAGAATAAAACTTGTTCCCAAAAGCGGATATTTTTTGATTTTAATAAGGATAAAAATAATTGAAAAGAAGCTAATGCTGGCAAATCCCAAAGCACTCCAGAAATAAAAATTACGATTACCTCCGTTAATTAGCTGTGAGGGGAGTGCCAAGTAGTAATAAAGTGGATAAAGACGTAGTCCATTTGCAAAAGGTGCATTGCTACGTGTAGATGAAAAGACGGCCAACATCTCTGGAAACCATAAGATAGCAGTTGCGGAAAGTGAAATAGCCGTACTTAACCCTAAGTTAAATAAAGTTTTGAAAAAGTTTATTTTTTTGCGGTAGGTTAATAGGTAGCGCAAAATCAGGTACAATAGCGCACCAAATCCTAGAATATATGCAAAGTAGAAGTTACTAAAAAGCATCCAACAAAAAGCAAGGGTTAATGGCCAAATTGATTTTTGCTGCAGTACACGTTCAATTCCAAGTATTAATAATGGAAAAATCATAAAAGGAATGGAGAAAAAAGGTTGCGCAATGTTTGCATAAAGTAAAAATGCATTAAACAAGTAGACAACTGTTCCAGAAAGAATGATTGCATTTTTAGAAAAAAAATGAGAAGCAAAATAACAAAAAACAAGGCCAACACAGTATAAGCGCAATATAATTAAAAATTGATATGCAAAAATAATTTTTGAAGCTGGAAACAGCAAAATCAAATAGTTAAAAATATCACCCGTTACGTAGTATGCGTTAATTTGAAAAATGTCTCCACCAAGCCCTAGTTTGAATGACCATTGTGGCCAAGATGAAAAAGGATGCTTCAATATCTTAAACAGCGTTTTACGAAATTCCTCCAGCAAGGGTAGATGTTGTTGTGCACCATCTAAATGCCAGATTAGAGAATGACCGGTAACAAAATATGTACCGTACACAAAAAAAGCAATAAGCGCAAAGATTGCAGTATATTGCAAATATAATTTCAAATTATTTTTTTTTGTAAATGAGAATGTCAAAGAAACTCCTCCTAGGAAAACTAACTAAAATAAGTAGTTACTTGGCTATTTTTGCAACTAGCTCATTTACAAAGACATCCAATTTTTGCAAATCTTCTTCCGTATCTGGAGCCAGATTTATTTTGACACTATTGGTTCCTTTGGTAGCCCCAGCATGCTCAAAAGCTTCTTCAAATTTATCAACAGCGACACAATAATATTCTCCGTAGAAAGTGTCACCAGAGCCTGCGACCCCGAAAATTTTACCTGTTAAATCTAAATTTGCCATGTCTTCAAAAAAATCAATTCCTTCGTCAGGAAGGGCACCCTCATCGTATGTATAAGGGACAACGATACATAAATCAACATCTTCAAAATCAGATGGATCACATTGTGAGATTTCTTCAATGTCAACGGTAATGTTTTTTTCTTCCAGTTTACTTGTTACGATATCGGCAATATCTTCATTATTTCCAGTAATTGATGCAAATACGACTTTTGCTTTAGTCATTTATATGACCTTCTTTCAATAATCTATCATTAGCTATTATAACAGAACTTTATCTATGCATTTAAAGTAATTGAAACATTATACTAAATTTAGGATATAATGGTTGTGTACATTAAATTGGAGGCAAAGAATTATGATTACATTGAAGTCACCACGAGAAATTAAAGAAATGGCTAAGTCAGGTGCAATTCTTGCAGGAATGCATATCGGATTGAGGAAAATTATCAAACCTGGAATTTCTAGTTGGGAGATTGAAAAATTTGCACGTAAGTATTTTAAAGATAATGGTGCAATTCCTGAGCAAATTGGTTTTGAGGGTTATAAGTATGCAACTTGTATTAGTGTGAATGATGAAATATGTCACGGTTTTCCAAGAAAGGGACTTATTTTAAAAGATGGAGACCTAATCAAGGTCGATACTGTTGTTAATTATCATGGTGCAATGAGTGACTCATGTTGGAGTTATGTTGTAGGGAAATCAACCCCAGAGATTGATCGTTTGATGAAGGTTACAAAAGAGGCTCTTTATCTAGGAATTGAACAGGCTCAAGTTGGGAAAAGAATTGGCGATATTGGTGCTGTGATTCAACATTATACTGAAGATGTCAATGGATATGGTGATGTTCGTGACTTTATTGGTCATGGAATTGGACCTACAATGCATGAGAATCCTAGTGTTCCACATTATGGTGAGGCTGGAAAAGGATTGCGATTACGTGCGGGGATGACAATTACAATTGAACCAATGATTAATATGGGAACATGGAAGGCTGAAATGGACGATCCGAATGGTTGGACGGCAAGAACCGCTGATGGAAGTCTCTCATGTCAATTTGAGCATACAATCGTTATTACTGAAGATGGTCCCAAGATTTTAACATCACAAGACCCAGATTTTGATAAAAAATATTTGCTTGATTAATATTGATTTTCTTTATAAAATAGGTTTTGTTATTTCGTTTATAATTTAGAAATTGCGGATGATTGTTACTAGTCAGATAAATGTTATAATCATATAAAAGTGCATAAAAAGGAGCTATTACTTATGAAAGTTAGAAAAGCCGTTATCCCTGCCGCTGGTTTAGGAACTCGTTTTTTACCAGCAACTAAGGCACTTGCTAAAGAAATGTTACCAATAATTGATAAACCAACAATCCAGTATATTGTGGAAGAAGCAAAGAAATCTGGAATTGAGGATATCTTAGTTGTAACAGGAAAAGGTAAACGACCAATTGAAGATCATTTTGATTCTGTCCCTGAATTGGAACAAAATCTTAAAGAAAAAGGGAAGACAGAATTATTAAAGCTTGTTGAGCAAACAACAGATATCAACTTGTACTTTATTCGCCAATCACATCCTAGAGGACTTGGTGATGCTGTATTGATGGCTAAAGACTTTGTAGGAAATGAGCCTTTTGTTGTTATGCTGGGTGATGATTTGATGAGAGATAAGGTTCCGTTGACTAAACAGTTAATTGACCGCTATGATCAAACACATGCTTCAACACTTGCTGTAATGCGCGTACCTCATGAAGAAGTTAATAAATATGGTGTAATTGATCCAGGATCTGAAACAAGTAAAGGATTATTCGATGTAAAGCAATTTGTTGAAAAACCTGATGTTGATAAAGCACCTAGTGATCTTGCGATTATTGGTCGTTATCTTTTGACACCTGAAATTTTTGGGATGTTAGAAACACAAAAACCAGGTGCAGGTAATGAGATTCAATTGACAGATGCCATTGATCGACTAAACAAGATTCAACGAGTATTTGCACATGAATTTAAAGGTGAACGCTTTGATGTTGGATATAAGTTTGGCTATCTAAAAACTTCAATTCAGTTTGGTCTTGAACATCCTGAAGTTAAAGAAGATTTAATTGCTTATATTAAAGAATTATCAAAGAATTTAAAATAAAGAAATATTAGAAATAAAAAAGGATTCGTTTTTTAGACGAATCTTTTTTTATTTTTTTATTGAATTTATTTAAGATATATCTGATAATTAACTTTGAAGTCTTTTTTAGAAATTATACTGGGGGTATGGAAATGGCTAGAAAAAGAAGCCATACGAAAACGAATAAAAAAGTATTATGGGGAGCTATAACTGTAATTATTGTGGTTGTTATTTGTGTATTAGGGAGTACAAATGTTTTTGTTCGAAATAAACTTACAAGTGTCTTTAGTGATAATGTAAAGTCGCAAAAGGTAGAATATAAAAAACAACAAAGTATTGCTCAAAAAAAGTATGGGACAACGACCAAGGATGATAGTGAGAGTAACGAAGAGACCTCAGCAAGTAGTACAACAAGCAGCACAACAAGTAGTTCGGAATCAAATAAGAAAAAGAGTAGTACAACGTCTAGTAGTACAGAAACAAGCTCAAGTAGTGCCACTTCGTCTTCGACCTACAAGAGTTATGTGGTTGAATCTGGGGATACACTATCTAGCATTGCTAATAAGTATGGGACAACAGTTGCTAGGTTGATGACACTTAATAATTTGAGGACCGGAACTATTTCGACGGGAACCACTCTTCGTGTTCCGACAAGCACAATCTCATCGGGTACATCGAGCACGTCAAGTAGTGACTAGAGAGTTAGTTAGACAGCTTTATAAAAATGTTTTTAGATGTCGATTCTTAGTAATTAAGTTTTAATTTCTCCCGTGCTATAATTGGCACACGAACAAAGGGGGAATAAAAAATTAGAAAAAGAGAATTTAACACTACTGCAATTAAAGAAGTTGTAAAGGACTCAATAAAAAGAGCTTCCAATATTAATATCAATAACACATCTATTGTTATTGCTTACTATGCTTTGTTAGCAATTTTTCCATCGATAATTTTGATTGGGAACACGTTGCCATTGTTAAATATTAAGGCTGCTACAGTCTTAGTGTATTTGGAATCAGCAGTTCCAGCAACAATATATAAAACGTTATATCCGATTATAATTTCTTTCTTAGAGCGCAGTAGTGGAGGCTTGATTTCCGTGAGTGCTCTTGTAGCGTTATGGGCCGCAAGTCGAGGTGTTAATGCACTTAAACTGGCTTTTAATGAGACATATGGGGTTGAGGAGTCTCAAAATGCAGTTACTACCAGAATCATTTCATTTTTCTTAACGTTAATCTTTGTTTTCTTAATGAGTGCAATTATTTTGTTGTTTAGTTTTGGACAAAACATTCTTGATTATTTGACACCAATCTTTCAATTACCAAGAGAGTTGGGAAATGTTTTCAGCACATTAAAGTGGCCAGTTACCTTATTGGGATTATTTTTCATAATAAGCTTAATTTACTATTTTCTCCCAAATGCAAAGCTGCATTTACATCTGATTATACCTGGGGCAGTAATTGCCACATTAGGTTGGATTTTGTTGGCTCAAGGTTTTTCTATTTATGTGCGCTATTTTGCTAAATCTGTACTTAGTTATGGAACAATTGGCACGTTTATCGTGTTGCTGTTTTGGCTTAATTATTCTGGTTGGATCATTATGATAGGTGCGGTATTAAATGCATCTCTTGAAAAATATTTTTACAAGGAAATTAAGGTCAAAAGGGCTAAATTAAAAGAATACATCAAGAAAAAAGTAGAAAGTTAATTTTGGTTAGTGCTCGAATTTTCCCGCCTTGTGTCACACTCTAATTAAACGTGATCCACAAGGCAAAATTTTCCGTCTAACTTCAAATTACTCATAGCAAAGAACATGCTATGTTCGTAATTCTGGTTAGTACTCGAATTTTACCACCTTGTGTCACACTCTAAAGTTCATCGAGTTTATTAGTAATTTTGTCTAAAGCAAATCCTTTACGATAAAGGGTTTGCTTTATTTTTAATTTTTTCTGAGAATCTGTGAGATTACTCGTACTATATCTATTCCAAAGTTTTTCCAGCTGATTCGATAAAAGTTCATCTTCATGTGCTGGATTACTAGAAAAACTGGTAGAAAGGATGTTTTCAAATTCATCTGGACTAAATCCCTTCGCAATTAGTCGTTGTTTGACTTTCTGAATACGTATTCTAGAAGGTTGATTACGGTATTGATGGATGACTTTTGGAATTAAGCTTTCTAATTTATCAGATATGTTGGAGTGGTCGTAATCAAGTTTGGCTTGCTCAATATCATTTTCTGGAATTCCTTTTGCTCGTAAATTATTTCTAATAATATTGAACCCCTTGTCTGATGTATTTACCATTGTTCGTACGTAACTAGATGCATATTTTGTGTCATCCAAGAGATTGTAGGCACGGAGCTTTTTTTTCACTTTTTCGATTAAAAAAGAATTGTCAGAAATCTCTTTTAAGTGCTTATCAAGTTCTTGTTCACTCCTCAACTGGTAGCTTAGATAGTTTAGAGCTTTTTGGTATAATTTAGAAAATTCTTCAGAATTGATTAGTTGATTAATTTCTTCATCTGAAAGTTCTTGTCCTTTGTAGAGATGGTTTTCAACTAGTACGGTTTCTGAGACAGCAAAGCTATATTTACCGTCTATGAAAAGATTGAAGCGTCCAGGTTTTTTTTGAGCTTGAATTTTAGTTAAGATTTTGGGCATAATAAATTCCTTCCGCATATTTTTTATTTCCTACATATATTTTATAACATGTGAGTAAAAAAGATTAAATGATATAATTAAGCGATTAAGAAGAATGTAAGTTAAGGAGTTTAGTAATGCAATATAACAAAAGAAACCAAAATAAAACACAAAATTTGTTAGAAAAAGGAAAAAGATTCCCATTAACAATTAAACGCCTAGGTATTAATGGTGAGGGAATTGGATATTTTAAACACAAAGTTATTTTTGTTGAAGGTGCCTTGCCTAGCGAAGTAGTAGTAGTTGAGGTTGTGGAAGATAATGGTAAATACGCTACTGCAAAGATTCACAAAATTAGAACGGAAAGTCCTTATAGAATTGAGAAAAAAGATGATTATGATGTTGGTGGAATAGAACTAGAGCATCTCAATTATGAAGAACAACTGAAATTTAAGAGAGATGTTGTCTTGCAAGCACTAGAAAAGTTTAAACCACAAGGATATCAAAAGTTTAAATTATTACCGACAATTGGGATGAAGTACCCATTTGAATATAGAAATAAGGCACAATTTCAAGTGAGAAAAACCTCTGATGGAAAAGTAATTGCGGGTTTGTACAAACGAGGAACTCATGACTTAGTAGATCTTCCAACTTTTAGCACACAAAGACCACTGACAATGAAAATAATTAGGGAAATTTGTAAATACCTCGAAGAATTAGAGGTGCCTGTTTATGATGAAAAAAATAATTCTGGAATTATAAAAACAATTGTTGTCCGAGAATCTTTTGCAACTAAAGAAGTACAAGTCGTTTTTATCACGAATTCAGAGAAGCTACCCAAGAAGCATTTACTTCTAGAAAAAATTGAGACTAACCTATCTGAAGTTACTTCAGTTTTACAAAATGTAAATAAAGGTAAGAGTTCACTAGTGTGGGGAGATAAAACACAATTACTCAGTGGCGCTGAATATATTACAGAAAAATTAGGTAGTGTTGAGTTTAGATTATCAGCGCGTGCTTTCTTTCAATTAAACCCTTATCAGACACTAAAAATGTATGAAGAGGTTAAAAAGGCTCTTGATTTAAGCAAGACAGAAACTTTAATTGATGCATATTGTGGTGTAGGAACAATTGGATTATTTGTAGCAGGTAATACTAATGAAGTTCGCGGAATGGATATAACTCCTGAGGCAATTGAAGATGCAAAACTCAATGCAAAATTGAATAAAAAAAGCAATTTTTTATATACAGTTGGAAAAGCAGAAGATTTAATTCCAAAATGGCAGAAAAATGAGTTTGTTTTTGATGCGCTCGTAGTGGATCCACCAAGAACAGGATTGGATGAAAAGTTAATTAAAACGATTTTAAAAGCAAAACCACAAAAATTCGTATATGTATCATGCAACCCTTCAACTCTTGCTCGTGATTTAAAAGAACTTACACAGATATATTATGTTGACTATATTCAGTCAATCGATATGTTTCCGCAAACAGCAAGGTGTGAAGCTGTTGTAAAATTATCTAGAAGATCACAAAAAAGTTAATTACTTGATTTGAAATTTAGTTTTAACACTTTTTAAGAAAAAGTCGTTGAAAGTTATAAATAATAATTAATTATTTTTTGGGTTTTATTGAATAAATTTGATATAATGATTAATGATGACGGTGTAAGTTACACCTTGTGTTTATAGAAGGCAGGTTTTAACCATGCATCAGGCAAAAGAACCAAAGGAAGGTGATTTTATCACCATCAAAAGTTATAAACACGACGGTAGTTTGCATCGAACGTGGCGAGAGACAATGGTACTTAAAACCAGTGAAAATGTTCTGATTGGTTGTAATGATCATACGCTTGTAACTGAATCCGACGGTCGTCGATGGGTTACACGCGAACCAGCATTAGTTTATTTCCATAAACATTACTGGTTTAATATAATTGCAATGATTAGAGACAATGGAATTTCGTATTATTGTAATCTTGCTTCACCAGCGATTTTGGACCGTGAAGCACTAAAATATATCGATTATGATCTAGATGTCAAAGTTTTCCCAAATGGGGAGAAGAAACTGCTTGATGTTGATGAATATGAGGATCATGGGACTAAATGGAATTATTCAAAGGACACAGATAAAATTCTGAAACACAATGTACTTACACTTGTCGATTGGATTGATAACCAAAAAGGCCCTTTTTCTGAAGAATACATCAAGATTTGGTATAATCGTTATTTAGAATTGTCGCGGCGTATGTAGGCGTTGAGTTATAACTGAGGGGGGAGCTGTGACAAAACTGTTGTTTTGTGGCAGCTCCTTTGCCATTAAGATCAGTATAGCGACTATCAATCAGAATACATTTAGTCAAAAAATGTAAATTAGCATTCAGCTGTTACTTAATAAAAGGATATATTCTGATTTTATAGTAAAGGTAAAGCTGACAAATAATATATGAGGATGAACAATAATGTTTGAAAAATTAAAAAGTTCAAAATTAATCTATGTAACAACTGAGGCGCTTTTAATTGCAACGTTAATATGGGTATGTACTAAAATAAGTTTTATCTTTGAACCAGTAGGAACTTTTATCTCAACTTTGTTTGTTCCCGTAATAATCTCTGGGTTTTTATACTATCTGTTAAAACCGGTAGTTAAATTTCTAATGAAAATAAAAATAGGTAAGTTTTATTTGAATAGAACTATTTCTGTGACAATTGTATTTTTATTATTAATAGCAATAGTTGCTGCTGCCTTGGCGTTTGTGATTCCCATATTGGTATCGCAGATAGGACAACTGATTTCAAACTCACCTAACTACATCAGAGCAGTTCAAAAAATGACGAATGGTTATTATGATGATTTTTCGCGACAAGAATGGGTAAAGCAATTAAATATTAGCAGTTATATCAGTACCATAGAGAAAAATCTATTGAAATATGTTGAAGGTTTCTTGAACACTGTTACTAAAAGTCTTGGATCAATAATTGGGATGGTGACGAGTATTACAGTCACAGCTATAACTGTTCCATTCATGCTATTTTATATGTTAAAAGACGGCCATCGGTTGATTCCAAATATTCAAAAAATTATGCCTAATAAGCATGGAAAACAAGTTGAGATTCTATTGGGAAAAATGGGTGAGACTATCTCAAAATATATTGCAGGGCAGTTTATTGAATGTGCATTTGTAGCAACATTTACCACGTTAGGTTATTTTATGATTGGAATGCCTTATGCTCTCTTATTGGGAGTGATGGCTGCCTTTACTAATCTTATCCCATATTTAGGACCGTACATTGGTGTTTTACCCGCCTTATTACTGGCAGTTTCAATTTCACCAAAGATGGTGATGTTGGTTATTATTGTGTGTATTACAGTGCAACAATTTGATGGAAATCTGATTTATCCAAATGTAATTGGAAAAACGCTTGATATTCATCCGTTAACTATTATTGTATTGTTGTTAGTTGCAGGTAATTTAGCCGGACTAATGGGAATGATTCTGGCGATTCCTTTTTATGCAGTTTTAAAAGTTGTAATCAAATACTTCAGAGATATTTATCTGTTGAACAAGAAAGAAAACAATTCTCATGAATAGTTTAAGATCCCTTTATTGAAATTGACGTGGAATATAGTATCTTGTAACATAACAGTAGATGAGACAGAAAAGTTTTGGGTGAAATTATGAAAAAAATAGAATTGAAATACATTACAAAAAGCACACCGTTACTTATTGATAAAAAAGAAGTTGTTAAATCCAAATTATCTGCAACTGAAAATAAAAATTTTTGGGAGCTACGAGGTGTTAATCTTAGCATTAGCCCAGGTGAGGCAATCGGTTTATTAGGTAATAATGGCTCAGGAAAGACAGCCTTGATAGATATTTTAGCTGGAAAAGAAAAGCAGACAACTGGCTTTATTACAATGGATGCACATACTAGTATAGCAACAACTAGATATGGAATGGACAAAAATGTTACTGGTTTAGAAAATATAAAACATGCGGTTTCTTCTGCGAATTTAGATGAATTTAAGGCAAATCATGTAATAAATGCGATTATCAACTTTAGTGATTTAGGAGAATGGTTATATTGTCCTGTAAGAACTTTTTCTACTGGTCTTTATGCTAGATTATCGATATCAATTGCACTTTTCGTTAAACCAGAACTTATTTTAATAGACAGTATTTTTGGTAGTTTAGATCTTGCTTTTTTCAAAAAGGTAAGTGATAAGATTCAAAGGTTAAAAGATATTGGTGTATCTTTTGTTATTTCCGACATTAATGTTGTTAATATTGAGCGCTTTTGTGAACGTACTCTTTGGTTGGACTTTGGTCAAGTACAAGATTTTGGTTCGACTCGTGAAATCATGGTGCAATATGAGTATTCTTTTGGTTGGGTACAGTCGTTAACAGCGTCAGAAAAAACAGACTATTTGGCAAAAAAGCAAATTGAACGAGAATCTTTCGATGTAAGTACTGTATATGAAGAATTTAAAATTGAACAGTTTAAAAATGGTTTTACACGAAAAGACGAGCCAAAAATGCGCAACGCTTTTTACAAAGAACGTGGAGCTGATCCTGTTAAACTACTTGCAGATAAAAATAGTCAGGAAAAAGTAGCAGTTAAACAAACAAAGAAGAAAAATAACCGGCTGAAATTAGCGGGTCTTATTGTTGTGTTATTGTTACTAGGTGGTGGGATATACGAGGTAGCTTTTGCAAAAGAAAGTGCATGGAACTATATACAAGATAGATTCACACAGAATAGTAGCAAATCTACGGCCAGTTCAAAATCTAAGTCTAAACAAAAAAACAGTTCTAAGGCAGAGTCTTTGTCTAGTAGTCAAAAAGCTTCCACAAAGGCTGAAACTAAAAAAGAAAAAGCAGCAAAGAAGGCAAGCTCGGAAAGTGCTAAGGCTGCCAGTGCAAGTTCCGCAAGTGTTGCAGCAGCTAGTTCAGCCAGTGCCAAAGCGTCGAGTGAGAGTGTTCAAAAATTAAAAGATAATACACAAACTATCAATGTCCAAAGTGGAGATACCTTGGAAGGCTTAGCAAGTAAATATAGTACAACGGTTGACAATATTATGACAATTAACGATTTTACTTCAAATAGTGACTTAAAAGCAGGAGATGTTATTCGAGTTCCAAAATGACCTTGATTGCAGATAAAGTGTGTATGTTATATAATCAGAAATTAATATCAACTTTTTAACAACTGGAGAGAAAATATAAAATGAATTCAGAGCCTGGACTTGTTGGTTCGTTACTTATGGGAATTGCTATCGTGTTACTTTTTAACGCGGGGATAATCTTAAGTATCATTAGAAACTACCAACTTTTTGACAGAATTGAACAGCACAATGAAAGAATAACATCCTTTAAAAAAATTAGGACAGGAGTTAGTTTTTCCTTTGTTTTTTTGTTAGTTGTTGGGGCATTATTAAGTGTAATCGCGGCTAGTAAGTTAAAAATGATTGTTATGGAAAATAGCATACTGGTTTTCTTAATTATTAGTGTAATATTAACAATTTTTCCAATTTTTATAGCAGATGTCTTGGAGAAAGTATATAAAAAAAATGGTTCACAACTTTTTTTTCACTTTTTGGGATATACAATTATAATCGGTTATCTTTTTATGCCATTTCAAAAACTGCATGATATGGTGATGTCAAATAAGAACGGTAGTGCAAGCTTTGATGAAGAAGGTAATATTACACCAGTTGAAGCTCTGGGAGCATTGATTTCTCCTGAAAATAAGGAAAATGAATTGAGGCCTGAAGCTTTCGACATGATCAAAGGTGTTCTTTCGATGCGTGAAAAATTAGCAAAAGAAGTTATGGTACCACGAACTGATGCATTTATGATTGATATTCAAAATGATAATGATCGAAATATTGATGCAATTTTGCAGATGCAATATTCAAGGATTCCTGTTTATAACGAGGGAAAAGATGATATAGTTGGAATTGTGCATATCAAGAATATTTTGAAAACTGCTCGTGAGGAAGGCTTTGACCATATCACGATTAGAAAGGTTATGCAGCCAGCTTTGTTCATACCTGAGACTATGGCAATAGATGAAGTAATGCTTGAAATGAAAAAAACGCAAAATCAATTGGCAATTCTTTTTGATGAATATGGTGGAGTTGTTGGTTTAGTTACGTTAGAGGACCTTTTAGAAGAAATAGTAGGTGAAATAGATGATGAATCAGATCAGCCAGAACAAGATTATCACAAGATTTCTGACAGTGAATTCATTGTGCAAGGTAAATTATCATTAGATGATTTCAACGATGAGTTTATGACGAATTTTGAAATGAATGATGTAGATACTATTGCGGGATTTATGATTGCAAAACTAGGATATATTCCAGAAGACGATAGTCAAGAGAGCGTTGAGATTGATGGTATTAAGCTAATAACCGAAAAAGTTGATGATTCTCGCATTATGGAGATTAAGATTGAGCTTACCCCTGCATTAGCAATAGCACATGTTCAACGTGAAAAAAGGGTTTAGATTTAATTGGTAGAAGAAAGAGGAAAAATATGAATAATCAAGATTTAGCAGCGTCGGTTAATAGTAGGCGAACGTTTGCAATTATTTCCCATCCTGATGCTGGGAAAACTACTATAACCGAGCAATTATTACTATTTGGTGGAGTTTTGCGTAAGGCGGGAACTGTAAAAGCAAAAAAATCAGGAAGTTTTGCAAAGTCTGACTGGATGGAAATTGAAAAGAAACGTGGGATTTCTGTTACTAGTTCAGTAATGCAGTTTGATTATGCAGATAAGCGAATTAATATTTTGGATACACCAGGACATGAGGATTTTTCGGAAGATACTTATCGAACGTTAATGGCAGTTGACTCAGCCGTGATGGTAATTGATTCGGCTAAGGGGATTGAACCTCAGACAAAGAAGCTTTTTCAGGTATGTAAAATGCGAGGAATTCCAATTTTTACCTTTATCAATAAATTAGATAGAGATGGAAAAGATCCGTTGGAATTAATTGCGGAGTTGGAAGATGTTTTGGGGATAGGTGCTTTCCCAATGAACTGGCCTATAGGAATGGGTAAGGGATTAAAGGGACTTTATGATATTTTCAATCAGCGTATTGAATTGTATCGCAAAGAAGATCAGGGAGAAAGTTACCTTGAGTTAGATGATAATGGAGAATTGCGTGAAGATAATCCATTGAAGGAAGAAAGTATTTACCAACAGGTACTTGAAGAAGTTGAATTATTAAAGGATGCAGGCAATCAAATGAATGAAGAAAAGATTGCTGCAGGAAAGCTTACCCCTGTTTTCTTTGGTTCTGCGCTAACTAATTTTGGGGTAAAGACATTTTTAGATGCGTATTTAAAATTTGCTCCTGCACCTGCAGCACATCGGGATGAAGCAGGTGAGAAAATTAGTCCAGTTTCTAATGACTTTTCTGGTTTTGTTTTTAAAATACAGGCTAATATGAATCCAAATCATCGTGATAGGATTGCTTTTGTGCGTATTTGTGCAGGAGAATTCGAAAGAGGGATGGATGTTACATTAGCACGTGACTCTAAAAAAATAAGATTGTCGAATTCAACACAGTTTATGGCAGACTCTAGAGAAACATTAGAGACTGCTGTTGCGGGCGATATCATTGGACTTTATGATACTGGTAATTTTCAAATTGGTGATACTATTTTTGCTGGTAAACATAAAATTCAATATGAAAAATTACCACAGTTTACTCCTGAAATTTTCGTAAGAGTTACGGCTAAAAATGTTATGAAACAAAAGTCGTTTCACAAAGGCATTGCACAGCTTGTTCAGGAAGGTGCTGTACAACTGTATCAAAGTTATAGCACAAATGATTATATTTTAGGTGCGGTCGGTCAACTTCAATTTGAGGTTTTCCAGTTTAGAATGTTAAACGAGTACCATTCTGAGGTTGTAATGACACCAATGGGTAGGAAAATTGCGCGTTGGATAGACCCAGAGCAATTAGACGAGAAGATGTCGTCTTCACGAAACATATTGGTGAAGGACCGTCAAGGTCTGCCGTTGTTTTTGTTTGAAAATGAATTCTCAGAGCGTTGGTTTGCTGATAAATACCCGAATGTAAAGTTGTCAGCAAAATTATAAAAATGTGCATTAATTTAAATTAGCATAGAAAGTCTTGTAAGGGGACTAGGTCAAAATGAAGTGCCATAAAAAAGTTAGACAAATTTGAATTGAATTATGCAATGACGGTCTGATTCCTGTATTCAACAGGCGTTAGGCCATTTTTGTTCATGGAAATCCGTTCATTGTTATACCAATCAGTGTATTCTGCTACAACTTTGACTAATTCATCAATGTTGTTAATGCGAATACGATTCAGACATTCTCGTTTCATTAGGTTAAAGAAACTTTCAATTGGCGCGTTGTCATGACAATTACCTTTACGTGACATACTTTGGGTAATGTTCATTCTGTTTAAGGCTTTACGATAAGCTTTTTGCTGATATTGCCAGCCTTGATCAGAATGTAAGATTGCTGCTGATCC
Organism: Liquorilactobacillus hordei DSM 19519; assembly: GCF_019443985.1. Classification (NCBI taxonomy): domain Bacteria; kingdom Bacillati; phylum Bacillota; class Bacilli; order Lactobacillales; family Lactobacillaceae; genus Liquorilactobacillus; species Liquorilactobacillus hordei. The sequence goes on along the minus strand of NZ_CP049303.1, from coordinate 1,969,636 downwards.
GGGCGTAATCCATGATTCTAATTCATCTAATGTATCTTGTATCAAGGCCATATTGGGTGATGTACTAGCTTTGGCGACAAGGATTTCACCACTTGCTTCATCAGTGACACATGATAAATAACCCCATTTACCATCAACTAGCCTAATTTGTGTTATATCGGTATGGAACACGGTTAATGGTGTGGTTTGATTGAAATTTTGTTTAATAATATTAGGTGCAATGCGTCCAACTTGCCCTTTGTATGACGAATACTGGGAAGTGTGCTTCGAATACACACCAACTTTAAGCCCTAAAAGACTCATAAGACTTCTAATTGTTTCGCGGCATAACGTATAACCAGCTTTTAACGCCATCGCATATACTCGTCGATATCCATACGTCTCATGGCTTTCGTGGTAAACATGTTCAATGAACAATTTTATATTTTTATACTTGTCAGGTCTCTTCATCCGTTTTCGTTGATCGTAGTAAGTAGCTCGTGGTAATTTGAATTGTTCTAATAATATTTGTAGTTTGTATTGCGACCTTAAGGAGTCCACGATAACTGTTTTTTCGCGACTTGTTAATGCTTGCGTTGATTGTGCCTCATGGCCGCTAATGCTTTTAAAATATCACGTTCCATTTCAGTTTCCTGAAGTTGTGCTTTGAGTTTGAGAATTTCCTCTTTATACTTTTCCTCGGCCGACGGGTTAAGTTTCTTGTTTGTTGATTTAGTCATACTTGCAGGCCTCCCTCGAGGCCTTTTACGTAAACCAGCAGCACCCATTTTTTGGAATGTATTCACCCATGAATTTACCCGGCTGAATGTAATACCAAAATGGGCAGCGACTGCCATTTGGCTGACCTCATGTGTTTTTACATAGTTTACCACAAAAAGCTTGAAATCTTGTGAGTAAACTTTTTTGGTATGTTGCGCTTTGAGAGATGACAATCCATGCACGCTTGCTTGCAGAACCCATTTTCGAATAGTTATCATACTTGGGATATTGTATTTACGCATTAAATCAGGGTAAGAAACGTCTCCATTCCAGTACTCTTGAACCAATTTAACTTTGAATTCAAATGTATATTTAGTCATAAAAAAGCGCTCCATAATAATTAGATTTTTGTCTAACTATTATGGGGCACTTCAAAAGTTTAATTTTTGATCTAGTCCCCTTATGTAGTTACGAATAAAAGTGTTGTATAAGCCAAAATTTCTTGGCTAAATTGTTCAACTTATGCCGTATCCCATTTTAATTGCTAATGTGATCTTAAAAATTAGCGTAAGAACAGATTCTTTAGAATGTTCGACTCTGAATATTATTTTTTAAACTGTTTTAGATATCGACTAGCAAGTAATTTATGAAATTTAACTCCTAGGGTTGGATTAGCTGCATCGATATCTGCATACATAGCTGTTGTGATTTTTGTTAGTAATGGCATTAGTTGATCTATTTCAGACTCAGAGAGGGAATTAACAAACGGAGGGACTTCTTGATAGGCCGATTCAATTTCTTGCCTGCCAGCGTTAGTTAAATTCACTAAATTAACACGTCGATCTTTTTGTGATTTGGTCAAAGTTACTAGTTTGCGTTTAGCTAATTTAGAGACAAATTCACCAGTAGACTGGGGCGACATCCCTAGGCGAGTTGCGAGTTGACGTTGCGATAGATGATTTTCGTCGGCCAAGGCTAACAGTATTTTCCCTTGACCTTCAACTGTTAACCGAGGGCGTGCTTGTTTAACAATGTCATCATATATTTTACTTAGTTGTTCATATTCGGCCAATTTTCCTGCAATCAATTCCGCCTTGATTCTATTTGTCATGATTATTCTTATACTCCTCATTGTTTTCTCTAGTATACACCATGCACAAAGGATTAAACAAAAGGCCTTGACATTTTAATCAGGGGACCTTATCATAAAACAAATCAGGTACCCTGATTATAATGTGAGGAGATGCTAAGATGTATGATGAAAATGCAATCGAAGTAAGAAATGTTCAAAAAAAATTTGCAGAAAAAACTGCAGTGCAAGATATTTCTTTTACTGTAAAAAAAGGAGAAATATTTGGTTTACTGGGTCCAAATGGAGCTGGAAAAACGACATTATTAAAAATGGTAACAACTTTATTACATCAAGATACGGGAGAAATTTTGTTGAATGGATTTAATACGGTCACAGAAAGGCGCATGGCTCGCCAACAATTTAGTGTGACTGGTCAGACTACGGCAATTGATCAGGATTTGAGTGCACGTGAGAATTTATTGATATTTGCTAGACTAAATGGATTGTCAAGAAGGGTTGCACAGATTCGTGCAGCAGAATTATTAACCGATTTTGACTTAATCAATTCAGCAGATCAAGCATTGGTAACATTTTCTGGTGGGATGCGGCGTCGTTTAGATTTAGCAGTTAGCTTGATTGGAAGTCCAAGTATTCTATTTTTGGATGAGCCAACAACAGGACTAGATCCAAGAACACGAATACAGATGTGGCAGGCTATTCAAAAACTGGTAGCAAATGGTTCGACAGTTTTGTTAACTACTCAGTATTTGGAAGAAGCAGATCAATTAGCGGATAGGATTGCACTCATTGATCATGGTGAAATGATTGTAACTGGGATACCCAAGGAATTAAAACAAAAAGTAGGTGGAACAAAACTTCAATTTGAGGTGTTAGATTTACAAAGACTTTCGCAAGCTCGTAACATTATGGAAAATATTGTAAAACAACATGTGAGCGTTGATGATCAAACCTTGATTGTGATATTTGATAGTACTGGTATGCAATTAGTTAATTCAATATTGAATCAACTTCAAGATTCGGGAATATTAATTACCAATTTGAGAATAGTTCCTCCCTCATTGGATGATGTTTTTTTGAAGATGACCGTTGGTAAAAACTAAGGAGAAAAATTATGAAATTAAGTGTAACAAAGAATCAAGTTATTAGTAATGTACTTACTATGACTTACCGTAACTTACTAAAAACGTTGCATAATTCAGATAATCTCAGTGATGTTATTATTCAACCTGTGATCTTTACGCTATTATTCGGTTATTTGTTTGGTGGAGTTATTGCAGGTAGTGTGCATGCTTACTTGCCAATGCTTGTATCAGGAATTCTAGTTCAAAGCATTTTAAACGCGGCCTCAGGTTCAGGACAACAATTACGTGAAGATATTAATGGTGGAATTTTTGATCGCTTTAAGGTCTTACCTATTTCGCCTATTGCACCATTAGCAGGACAGTTACTAGGTGATATCTTTCGATTACTGATTTCGGGAGTAATGACCTTAACAACATCTTTTTTGATGGGGTGGAGACCCTCGGTGAACATTTTTATGCTTGGAATTGCTACTTTATTAGCTATTTTTATTGGCTGGTCAATTTCTTGGGTTTTTGCTTTAGTTGGTTTACTAGTTAAGAAGGCAGAATTAATTGGTAGTTTGTCAATGATTATTATCTTGGTAATGACATTCTTATCCAATGCTTTTATTCCAATAAAGACATTACCAACTTTTTTGCAACCTGTAGTTAGAATCAATCCGGTCAGTCTGACTATTACTGCAATCAGAACAATTCTGAAAACCGGTAATTGGAGTAATAATGCTACAATGGTGTTCATTAGTGGTGTGGTAATTATTATGTTTTTTATGCCAATAACTGTTTTTGTTTATCAACGACGTAGTTAGTATCCCCAAACTTATGAAGGTTGTTGTTTTTAAATAAGAAAAGTATTTTTCATCTAAATTTCGAAACCGTTAAAAAATAGATAAATATTGCTAATTTGACTATTTCATAAAAATAAAAAAGCGTGCAAAAATCTTCTTTTGATTTTTGCCACGCTTTTTATTTTGAAGGGTTTATTATTATTTATCTTAAAGTTGAACTTTTTTTATAATAAAACATAAGCCAATTATTATTCAAATGAGATATATTGACTTGGCAACCAAAAGCCACTAGTTAACCTATACCATGTGATTTCATCAGAGGTGACTGTGTGTCCAAGTTGAACTTTTGTTCCATGCTTTAGTTTCCCAGCTATTTTGCCAAAAGGTCTATCATAAAGAAAGACAGACTCGTCAGCAATATAATCTACGGTACCATTGATAAGGCTGGCAAGTTTTACAGAATCATCAAGGTGTTGTCCTTCAGTAAAATCCTTTGAATATACAGACATGCGGACACTATCGAAAGCAATCCAAAGCGGGCCGCCAATACAATACCATTTTGTATTATCCGTGGTTGTAATTACTGAGAAGGTTTTCCAGATAGTTTGAGGAGATAAGGTGATTTTAAGTTGACGACCTTCTGGAGAACTATAAACAGGTACAGAACTTTTCATTTTAAAATAGAGAGTTGACTGCTCATTAGTAAGCCATACACGCCGTCGGTAAAAGAATGTTAAGGAAGAACTTTCTGAAGAACGAATCCCCCTAATTGTTCCTTTGACATTCATTAGACTGTATTCGGGTACAGAAGGTGAGTATAATTGATATGCATCACCCAAATATCCCTTGGACAGTTTAGGTGGAAGAATTAACTCGGTTGTATCCATATCTCTACAAAAAATCCAAATAGCTCCTGCTATTTTTTTCTGGAATGTCAAAGTTAAGATGGCATAGTGAGCAACATAAAATTTTGTGAATCCTTTAAAATTAATTAAATCAAAATTTTCAAGAGACTTAATCCGGTAATGAATTTTTTCACCAAGGCGCCCACTTACAATTTGCGGTGTTGTAAGTTCATTGCCATCTTCATCTGCATAGATAATTAACAAAACAGAGTCTTGAAAATCTTTTTTCCTAAATGAGGTTTTAGGTGCAACTTCAACTGTATTTTTATTTTCTTTCACAGATTTCAATTCGGGAGAGTTCTTCCGTGTAGGTTGTATATCTTTTTTATTTTTGTTACTTGAATATTTTCTTTTTGAATCTCGTGATAATAAATTTTTAATGAATTTGGGAAATTTCAAGAATGCACCGCCTTAGAAACAAGTAGAAAAGATTATTACTTCAATTTCAATTTTTAAATGAGATATCAACAACTCTATTACCAGTAATAATTGTTACATCGTTGATTGACCGGTTTGTTAGTTTTTCGAGTACGAAACTAATTTCTTCCACAGTAATTCCACGTACTTTGTTGGAAATAACAATCTCACTAGTTGTTGCATTTTTCTTGAAAACCACACGTGTATTGCCAAGTGTATAAATTTTGATGAAGTGATTAATAGAACTTTCAAGTTCATGTTTTATCTTTCTGGAGTAACTGCCACTAACGTCGATAAGATGCATTATAATTCCTCCCCGTACTGTTAATTGTTTTTATGCCTCTATTATAATATAAAACAGGATACATACTATAGGAAAATGCTACGAAAAAAGGAAATGTAATTGGATTTACACTTCCTTTTTGATTAAAAGTTAATTTTTTGTTTGTTTATTAACATTAACAATCTTGGGTGCATCAATTATTATTTGATTATCAACCAATTTTGCTTCAAATTCTTTTGTATTTGGATGTTGAAGATAATAATCAGCGACACTATCTTCAAGTTGTTCTTGAATAACACGTCTGAGTGGACGAGCACCCATTTGAGGACTGTAACCTAAATCAACCAGTTTATCTTTAACTTCATCGGTTACACTTAACGAAAGTCCTTGTTGAGACATCATACCATTAACTTCATCTAACATTAATGACACTATTGAAACTAAGTCTTCCTTATTCAATGCATTAAATTCAACAATATCATCGAACCGATTTAGAAATTCGGGCTTAAAGTATTTAGTAAGTTTGTCTAATACAGAGTGTGTATTTCCACTGGCAGCAGCTCCAAAACCAACACTTGCAACAGAATCTCCGCTTCCTGCATTTGAAGTCATGATAATGATAGTATCTTTAAAACTAACAGTTCTACCTTGAGAATCAGTTAGACGTCCATCATCGAGTATTTGTAAGAACATATGCATTACATCTGGATGTGCTTTTTCTACTTCATCGAGTAACAATAAACTGTATGGATGCCGACGAACCTGTTCGGTTAATTGACCAGCTTCTTCATATCCAACATATCCAGGAGGGGAACCAATCAATTTTGAGACTGAATGTTTTTCCATATACTCACTCATATCAAAACGAAGCATTGAATCTGAGGAACCAAACAGTTCTTTTGCCAATTGTTTGGCTGTCTCTGTTTTTCCTACACCGGTAGGCCCTACAAATAGGAAAGAGCCGATAGGACGTCCAGATTTATTAAAACCGACACGATTGCGTCTGATTGCACGAGCAACCTTATTAACAGCATCTTTTTGTCCAATAATATGAGAATCTAGTGAAATTGCTAGATTCTTTAATTGTGTTTGTTCCTTTTCTTGTAGTTCGCCTACTGGAATGTTGGTTTTTTCTTCAATGATTTTTTCCATATCTTTTTCAGTGATTACTGGAGAATTTTCAGCATCAACTTGTGTTTCTTTCATCGAAGTCAGTTTATTTAATTGATCACGATAATAAGCAGCTTTTTCGTAATCCTCCGAGCTCAACGCAATTTGTTTTTGTTCTTGCGCATTTTTTATTTTTTGTTCTATAACATGAGGATCAATAGCTTGAATTGTCAAATTTTTACGTGAACCTGATTCATCAAGCAAGTCGATTGCCTTATCTGGTAAAAAGCGGTCCTGAATATAGCGGCTAGATAACTTAACTGCTGCATTTATAGCTTCAGGAGTGTAGCGAACGTGATGATATGACTCATATTTAGTTTGAATACCTTCAAGTATTTTGATTGTTTCATTAATAGAAGGCTCATCAACTTGGACAGGCTGAAGTCTTCGAGCGAGTGCTGCATCTTTTTCAATAGTGCGATATTCATTTAAAGTGGTTGCACCTACTAATTGAAGCTCACCGCGAGCCAGAGCAGGCTTTAATACATTACCAGCGTCCATACCACCCTCAGCATTACCAGCACCTACAATTTCGTGAATTTCGTCGATAAAAAGAATAATATTTTGATTCTGTTTTAACTCGTTCATTAGTAGTTGCATCCGTTGTTCGAATTGACCACGTACACCGGTTCCCTGAACTAAAGATACTACGTCTAAACGAATAACGTGTTTATCCAGTAACTTCTGAGGTACGTCACCATCAACAATCTTTTGGGCTAATCCTTCGACAACAGCAGTTTTACCAACACCTGCTTCACCTATTAAGACAGGATTATTTTTTGTTCTCCGGTTTAAGATTTCAATTACACGTGAAATTTCATTGTCACGACCGATTACGGGGTCAATCTTGTTGTTTTTTGCTTCATTTGTTAAATCTAAACCGAATTGTGCTAGAATTCCATTGTTGCCACGTCTACCTCCACCATTACCCGAGAATTGAGCTGCCTGTGGAGCACCTTGCTGGGACTGCTGGGTAGCTGCTGAGCTGTCTCCGAGTGATCGGAAGATATCGTTAAGACTCCCAAAACCAAAGGGATCTTGCATGGCATTGCTTTCACCATTTCTTTGAGACTGTTCTTTTAAAGCACGGTAGCAGTTTTGGCAAAGGTCGATTGATGCTTGCTGACCATTAAGACTTGTTGAAAGATGTATTGTGGCTGCGTTTTTTTTGCAATTTTGACATAGCATTAAGAACTCACTACCTTTCTTGAAATTATTTGACTATCTTTGACCTTTGAAAGTAGTATACTTTTTTTTAATTGGTAGTTCAAGCATTAAGTCTTCTCACAATTTGTTTTTCAGGAAAAAAGTAAGTATCATTAAGGGGACATAAAAAGGAGTGATAGCATGGAGGAGACATTTAAGGATAAGTTAGAAAAATTAGCTAATGGTGAAATCACAGAAATTAAAATAACGGCTGAGAATTTTATGGACTTTCAAGAGGAGTTTATGAATTTTCCACAACGGAAAAGAGTAGTGGGAATTGCTGGTCATAATGGGCAAATTATATATCATTTTGAAAGATAATCAAATTAGAAAAGATGACGGGAAAAAAATAAAAAACTTGTATTGTAAAACTTGTATTGTAATTTGATTCATGCTAACATTTATTTTTAGTAGGAACGATTCTGTCATTATATAATGAAAACGCGTTCTTGTAATGCTTTCATTCACAGATGAGTTCTTAAAATACTTTATTTATAACGTAAAGGAGTCCGACTAGACATGGAAAAGAAAGAATTTCATATTATCGCAGAAACAGGTATTCACGCTCGCCCAGCAACACTTTTGGTACAAGCAGCAAGCAAGTTCAATTCAGATATTACTTTAACTTATAAAGAAAAATCTGTTAACTTGAAATCAATTATGGGTGTTATGTCACTTGGTGTTGGTCAAAATGCTGATGTTACAATCAGTGCTGATGGTGCAGATGAAACAGATGCACTTGCAGCAATTGCTGACGCAATGACAAAGGAAGGACTTGCTGAATAATGTCTGAAATGTTGAAGGGTATTGCTGCAAGTGATGGTATCGCTGCAGCAAAGGCATACATGCTCGTTCAACCAGATTTATCGTTTTCCGAAAGTTCTGTTGAAGATACAGAAGCTGAGACTAAGCGGTTGGACGATGCGGTTGAAGCTGCTAAAGCTGATCTTAAGATTATCAAAGAGAAGGCTGCTGCCAATTTAGGTGCAGAAGAAGCAGAAGTTTTTGAAGCACATTTAACTATTTTATCTGATCCAGAGTTGATTGGGAACATCAAGGATAAGATTACAAATGATAAGGTTAATGCTGAAAAAGCTTTGAAAGATGTAACAGATATGTTTATCGCAATGTTTGAGGGTATGACAGATAATGCTTATATGCAAGAACGTGCAGGCGATATTCGAGACGTTACTAAGCGTGTTTTGAGCCATTTGCTAGGAGTTAACTTACCTAACCCTGCTTTAATTAATGAAGAGGTAGTTATTGTAGCACATGACTTAACTCCATCTGATACTGCACAATTAGATAGGAACTTTGTAAAGGGCTTTATCACTGATATAGGTGGACGTACTTCACATTCAGCTATTATGTCAAGAACCCTTGAAATTCCTGCTATTGTTGGTTCAGGAGATGCTACTAGTGCAATTAAAGAGGATCAAACTGTCATCATCGATGGTATTGAAGGCGAAGCGATTATTGAACCTTCTGCTGAGGAATTGAAGAAGTATGAAGATAAAGCTTCTGATTTCGCCAAGCAAAAGGCTGAATGGGAAGAATTGAAGGATGCTAAGACCCTTACAGCAGATGGCAAGCAATTCACTTTGGGTGCTAACATTGGTACACCAAAAGATGTAGCAGGTGCAACTGATAATGGTGCAGAAGCTGTTGGTTTATTCCGTTCGGAGTTTTTATACATGGATGCGAGTGAACTTCCTAGTGAAGATGATCAATTCGAAGCGTATAAACAAGCCGTTGAGGGTATGGGTGGTAAGCAAGTTGTTGTCCGCACAATGGATATAGGTGGAGATAAAGAATTACCTTACTTACCATTACCTGAAGAGATGAATCCATTCTTAGGCTATCGTGCTATTCGTATTAGTTTAGATAAGCAAGATATTTTTAGAACACAGCTGAGAGCTTTGTTGCGTGCATCTAATTATGGACGTTTAGCAATTATGTTCCCAATGATTGCTACTGTAAAAGAATTCAAAGCTGCTAAAGCAATTTTCGAAGAAGAAAAAGCAAAATTTGTTCAGGCTGGAAAGCCTGTCTCAGATGATATTGAAGTCGGTATGATGATGGAAATTCCTGCGGCAGCGATGATTGCTGACAAATTGGCTAAATATTCTGACTTCTTTAGTATTGGGACAAACGATTTGATCCAATATACAATGGCTGCTGACCGTGGAAACGAGCGAGTTTCTTATTTGTACCAACCTTACAACCCATCAATTCTACGTCTTATTAAGAACATTATTGATTCTTCTCATGCAGAGGGTAAATGGACTGGTATGTGTGGTGAGATGGCTGGTGATCAGATTGCTGTACCTATTTTAGCTGGACTTGGTCTTGATGAATTTTCAATGAGTGCAACCTCAATTCTTAAGACTCGTAGTTTAATGAAAAAATTAGATACGGAAAAAATGAAAAAATTAGCTGAAAAAGCAGTCAATGAATGTGAAACAACTGAGGAAGTTATCTCCTTAGTTAAGGAATTTACAGATTAATTGAATAATTTTTGGCCGAATTTCTTATGAAATTCGGCTTTTTTTATTTCAAATTTGAAGATTAAGTAAAAGAACTATTAAGATTAAAAATGATTTTCAACGAAAAATTGAGGAATCGTTGCATTAAGTTGTTTGAACCAATATAATTAACATTGACTATTAATTATTAAGGGGGATGCTCGTGAATATTGGGATTTTTACGGATACTTATTTTCCGCAAGTCAGTGGCGTAGCTACCTCTGTTAAAACTTTACGTGAACAGTTGGAACAACATGGACACAATGTATACATTTTTACAACAACTGACCCAAATGTTGAACCTAATCAATATGAAAGAAATATTTTTAGGTTTAGCAGCATACCGTTTATTTCATTTACCGATCGTCGTATCGCAGTGAGGGGCCTTTTTAGAGCATATCAGGTGGCACGCGATTTGGAGTTAGATATTGTGCATACTCAGACTGAATTTTCGATGGGGTGGATTGGTAAATTTGTAGCCAAGAATTTGAAGATTCCATGTATACATACCTATCACACAATGTATGAAGATTACTTACATTATGTTGCTAAGGGCAAATTATTGAAACCCTATCATGTAAAGCAAATGTCACGCACATTTTGTTACCATATGACAGGGATAGTTGCGCCAAGTGAAAGAGTTTTGGATACTTTGGATAGGTATGGCATTAAATCACCTGTGACAGTCATTCCAACAGGAGTAGATATTAACAAGTTTGGAAATGTTGCGGCTGATTTAAATTTACGTGAAAAGTATAAATTTAAAAGTGAGACACCAATCTTATTAACATTGAGCAGGTTAGCTTATGAAAAGAATATTGATAGGCTAATTGCTGTTTTTCCAGAAATTTTAAAAAGAGTCCCAGATGTGAAGTTATTAATTGTTGGTGATGGGCCTGCTATGGAATCTTTGAAGGAGCAGGTTACAGAATTGAAATTAGAATCAGCTATTATTTTTGCCGGTGAAGTAGATAATGAAGAGGTTGCCAGCTATTATCATACAGCTGATTTATTTGTATCAACTTCTATTTCCGAATCACAAGGGCTTACTTATATTGAGGCAATGGCATCTGGACTAAGGGTTGTAGCAACACACAGTCCATATACTGACGAATTACTAAGTGATGAGGATTTTGGGGGAACTTTTAGTAATAAAAACGAATTAATTGATAAAATTATTTTTTATTTGAATAAGAGTAAAGAACAAATTAATCAAGACAAATTAGGGTCCAAATTAGCTTCTATTTCTGCAGATAATTTTGGTGAGAGAATATTACAGTTCTACACCGACTGTAAAGTGTTGTATGGCAAGGAAAGTGAAACTAGTCATTCTGGCGAAACGGGCTGATTAAGGGAGTTTTAAGATGTTGAAGATTCAAATGTTTTCTTCTGCCACAAAAGTTAAAGGACAAGGTGTTGGCAGTGCCTACACAGAGTTAATTGATTTGTTGCGTAAAAAGTTATCAGGAAAACTAGAAATATCAATTAATAAATTTAGCAGATCTGATATAAGCCATTACCATACGATTGATCCGCTCTTCTTTTTGACGACTTTTTTTCCAGGAAGAGGTCGGAAGATTGGTTATGTTCACTTTTTACCTGAAACACTTGAAGGTAGCTTGAAGTTGCCTTGGCTTATTAAAAAAATTGTTTACCGATATGTGATTGCATTTTATCGAAGAATGGATCAACTGGTAGTTGTTAATCCAATCTTTATAAAGGATCTTGAAAAGTATGGTATTGCAAAAGAAAAAATAACATATATTCCAAATTTTGTTTCGCGAGATGTCTTTTTTCCTCAAGGGACTGAAGATAAAAGAAGTATTAGGGCGAGTCTTGGAATTAATCAAAATAAATTTGTTGTTTTGGGAGTTGGTCAAGTTCAGGAACGAAAGGGTGTTCCTGATTTTATTGAACTGGCCAAGAAATTACCAGAAGTTCAATTCATTTGGGTTGGGGGATTTTCTTTTGGAAAAATTACAGATGGATATGAGGAGCTTAAGAGGGTGGTTGATAATCCGCCAGAAAATCTTATTTTTCCAGGAATAGTTGATCGAGAGAAGATGAATGATTATTATAATATAGCTGATGTTTTCTTACTACCATCATATAATGAACTTTTTCCAATGAGTATACTAGAAGCATTTAGTACCGGAACACCAGTTGTTTTGCGTTCGCTTGAATTATATGAGGTTATCTTGAAGGGGTATTACTTAGATGCTAAGGACGTTTCTGAATTTGAATTAGTTTTGAGAAATTTGGCGAATACACCTGAATTAGTTAGTAAAATGAGTCGGAAGTCACTAGATGCTTCAAATTATTATTCAGAGGATAATCTAGCTAAGATATGGTACGACTTTTACTATCAGCAGACTGAGATGGTGAAGTAATGACAAGAAAAAATAAAATCGTCTTATTATTAATGTTTATTTTCGGAAGCATTATTTTAGGATTTTCTTTACGCGATATCTCATTTGGATCACTAATGCATGATGTGTCTGCTCTTAAATGGGAATGGTTGCTGGTTGCTTTTGCAAGCATGGGACTATCTTTACTAACTGAGGCAGTTGTTGTTAAGATATTATTGCATCGTGAAGGATCGAAGTTTAGTTGGCGAGACACTATCAGAATCCCTTTAATTGAACAGCTTTTTAATGGGATTACACCTTTTTCTTCTGGTGGACAACCCGCGCAACTGTTTGCACTCTTACAATCAGGAATTGATGCTGGTAGAGCGACATCAGTTCTTTTAATGAAGTTTGTAGTATATCAATCTATGATTGTCATTAATTTTGTATTCGCATTGTTCGTGGGGTTCCATTTGATAGCGGATAAGATGCATGCTCTTTCTATTTTATTTATTTTTGGTTTTGTAGTACATCTAGTAGTTATACTAGCACTGCTATTGGTAATGTACTGGTATGACTTTACAAAGAAATTAGTCAAGCTATTGTTTAAGCCAGTAAAATGGTTTTCCAATTCTGAACGTTATATGAAATGGGAAGTGGCAATTGATGAAAAAATTGATAATTTCTATGAGGAGAGTATACGTTTAAAGGGTAATTGGAAGCTATTACTGAAAATAAGTTTATTAACACTTGTGCAACTGTCTTTTTATTACGTAATACCTTACTTTATCTTACTAGCACTAAATGTTTCTCATGCTCAATTATTGTTGGTTATAACATTACATATTCTTATCGTAATGGTTATTTCCCTTTTTCCAATTCCGGGTGGCTCAGGCGGTGCAGAATATAGTTTTTCAATGATTTTTTCAACATTCATTACTAATTCTAGTAAGTTGGTGTTGGCCATGATTTTATGGCGCTTTGTGACTTATTACTTTGGAATGATTCTTGGAATGATTGCATTAATTATTCCACCTAAAAACAGAGAAAAGTAATTTGAAAGAAAGATAGATACTAAAAAACGTTCGAAATATTTAAAGGAAATCAATTCATTTTTGAAGGGATTTCTTTTTTTAGTCTATATAGATTGCTAAGACTCTTTTTGTATGAGTCTTTGTTTAAGTTTATGAAACGTATACTAAAAAACAATTTATTAATTTTATTCTTTATTTTAAGGTCAAAGTCCATGATTTTTTAACTTTTTTAATATTATTTGAGTGATAAAAGTGATATATTTCGTGTATGTTTAATTTTTATTTGTTAGAATGTACTTATTATGTTTATTTAGGGATTGAATATCAATCTGGGAAGAAGGAGTTTTTTAAAATGGAGATTTCACAATTAGCAGCAATAATTTCACGCTTAGATGGGATGATTAAGGAACAAAGTGATGAGGTTCAGAGTAGACGGTTTGAAAAGGATGGGCGTGAACTAGGAGTTATCAGTTATGACAAGGAGACAGACACGTTTATTCTTGAGGAACTAGCCGATAAGCAGAAGTTTGAGTTTGATAATATTGATTTAGCTGCAATGGAAATTTATGATTTGTTGAACGATTAATTATTAAAAAAAATTGAAGATGAGTTTTATTTTTATGTTGTGCGAACAAATAGGGATATAATTAATCTAATATGATATTTTTAAAGATGGAGGCAGTTTAATGGGGTCGGTCTTAAACAAGATTAAGAATGTCCTGAACACCAAAAATGGATTTTTTATTTTATTAGTGGTTTGTTTCTGGATTAAAACTTATTGGGCTTACCAGACGAAGTTCAATTTGGGGGTTACTGGTGGAATTCAAGAAGCAATTCTGATGTTGAATCCACTTCCGTTTGGATTGTTACTTTTGGGAATTGCACTGTATTTCAGAGGTAAAAAGTCGTATTGGATTTTAATGATAATTAATTTATTGTCATCACTTTTATTATTTTCCAATATTCTTTACTATCGAGAATTCTCAGATTTTTTGTCTGTGGGAATAATTAAGTCTTCAGGCTCAGTTTCAAATAACTTAGGGCTTAGTATTATGGAAATCATACATCCAAGTGATTTCTTAGTGTTTTTAGATGTTATAATTTTGAGCTTACTTTTGATTTTTAAAGTCATCAAAGTAGATAAAAGAAGACCAAATTTCAAAGTAGCTGGTGTAATTACAGCATTGTCAGTGATTTTGTTTGCAGTTAATATGACAATTTCTGAGAAAGACAGACCACAGTTGTTAACAAGAACATTTGATAATAACTATATAGTAAAGTATCTAGGGCTGAATTTTTATACTGGATATAATGTTTATGAGACGTATAAAGAAAGTTCAACTAGAGCAAATGCAAGCAGCAATGATTTGAAGAGTGTATTGTCTTATCTGAAGAAGAATAGATCTTCCTCAAATATTTCGTACTTTGGTAAGGCTAAAGGAAAAAATGTATTTATCTTTCACTTGGAGAGTTTTCAGCAATTTTTGATTAATTATAAGGTAGATGGAAAAGAAGTTACACCAAATATCAATAAGTTTTATTCTGACAGTAATACACTGTCTTTTGACAATTTCTTTAACCAAGTTGGGCAAGGGAAAACCTCAGATGCTGAAACGATGTTGGAAAATTCGCTTTTTGGTTTACCATCGGGTTCAGTGATGACGCAATATGGGACTTCGAACACTTTCCAGGCGTTGCCCGCTATCTTAGATCAAAAAGGCTATTCGACGGCAGCTTTTCATGGTGATGTAGGAAGTTTTTGGAATAGAGATAATACCTATAAGTCATGGGGCTATCAATATTTTTTTGATGACGACTATTACAAGCAAAAAACGGATTATAGTGTAGGGTATGGACTGAAGGATAAAATTTTCTTGAAACAAGCTACTAAATATATTCAACAGTTACCACAGCCATTTTATGCGAAGTTGATTACTGTTACAAATCACTATCCTTATGAATTAGATAAACAAAATCAATCTATTGCTAAGACTACAACGGGTGATAAGACTGTCGATGGCTACGTGCAAACGGCACATTATTTGGATCAAGCGTTTGGCGAATTTATTTCTTATTTGAAAAAATCAGGATTATATAACAATTCGATGATTGTTGTTTATGGTGATCACTATGGTATTTCAAACAATCATAAAAAAGCTATTGCCCAATTATTGGGTAAGAAGTCGGTTTCAAGTTATGATTTAGCCATGTTCCAAAAAGTTCCATTTATGATCCATTTGAATGGTTTAAAGGGTGGCGTTAACCACACTTATGGTGGTGAAATTGACGTGATGCCAACGTTAGAGGATTTATTAGGAATTGATTCTTCCAACATGATTCAGCTGGGGAATGATTTGCTTTCTGAAAATAGAAATCAAACAGTTGCATTTAGAGATGGTGACTATGTTTCGCCAACGTATTCTAAGATTGGAAGCAAAGTGTATGATAGTAGTGGTAATTTAATTAATAATCTAACTACTGAACAAAAGAAACAAGTTAACTCTATGCAATCTCATACAGATAAGGTTCTCTCTTTGTCGGATAAGATTGTTACAGGAGACCTTTTGAGGTTTTATACACCTTCTGGATTTAAGAAGGTTAATAAGAGTGATTATAGTTACAAGTATGTCGATGGAATTAAGAATTTAAAAGCTGCTCAGAAGAAAGGTACAAGTTTAGTTGAAAAATATGGAGGTTCAACTTTAAACCTGTTTAAAACAGATGCACCTGAGCTGAAGTAAATTTGAATTAGACATGTGACGTAAGTCGATAAGGTTTGAGTTAGACGGATAATATTGACTTGTAGAACACGTTTGTGAGAAATAAATAGATGGGGCTGTGCCATAAGTCCTTCAAAATAGAAGAGATTAGTGAAAATCGTTCTTTGATTTTCGCTAATCTCTTCTTTTTGTTTATAGAACAGTTATAGTTGGTAACCTTTGCCACCAATTTTCTAATGTTCATTGCCATCAAGGCAATTCCAGCTTCCTTTTTTACCTTCTCAAGACCTCTAACCGAAAATCTTTTAAAACCCAAACAAGCCTTCAATCCACCAAAAACTGATTCGACATCTATTTTACGTCGTCCATAAATTGAACCAGTTTGGTGATTTGAAAGCAACTTGCGTTCCTTAGCTTTGAAGTACTCCCAAGCGTCATTAATACTTATTTTGCGAAGATTTCCGCTTTTAGTGAACGCTCGGTGGTCAATTTGAAAATCATTATCATATTTGTTTGCCTTATACTCTTTAAATTCACGTACAAACCCGTACTTGTCTTTGCGCTTACGGTAAGTATAAAAACTAAATCTAACTCCTTGCGGATCAATAAAATAATCATCTTTAGGGTGATATGTCCAATTCATGATCTTACGGTCATCGCTTTGCCATTTGCGACTATTTTCTTTCAACATTGTCCCATACGGAATCAACGCTGTATGTTCAGGTAATTCATCTTCAAAGTATCGATAATTTGATTCTGAACCGTATCCTGCATCGGCCACAATATACTTACCTAAAGTTCCAGCTGCTTGTTGCTGCTGTAAAAAGGGAATTAATGTTTTGGTATCTCCTGGATTTTGAAAAATGCCAAAGGCAGTTACAAATTGTTTACTTGTGGCGATTTGTAGATTATAAGCCGGTTTTAGCTGTCCGTTGAGCATTGAATCTTCTTTAACACGCATAAAAGTCGCATCATGGTCTGTTTTCGAATAACTATTTCGTTTACCATAAATTCCAGTTTGTATTTTATATTCCAATAACTTAGTTTGGCGTAACTTAAGTTTTCGTTTTAACGATTTCAGTTTTCGACGTCTGGACTTGTCTGGGTTTGGAGAGGTGTGCTCCTTTTCAATCTTTTTATTCAGATCTTTCAAGTTATTCTCTAACCGCAAGATAATTTCATCAAGCGTTTCTAAAGTAAGATCTGTCTCTACTGGGAGCTGGCATTTAAACTTAGCTTCATTTAATTCTTTCAGAAGGGATATAATCGCAGAGCGATTAAGCTTGTCAAAACGAACAGTATTCTTACGCCAAACAAAACTATACTTATTGGCATCAGCCAAAATTTTAGTTCCATCAATAAAAGTAACCTCATCAATAAAGTTATTTTGCTTTAGATATTTGGTTAGTTTTTGAATGCATTGATTGATCAAGTTCTCAACTTCATCTGAAATTCTAAAACGACAAATTGTTCGGTAGGCTGGAACTTGTTCTTGCGTCAGCCAGCGGGCTGCCAAATTCTCTTCTGCCAAGGTATTAATACGACGACTACTGAAGATACCTTTTGTGTACGCAAACAAAATTAATTTTAAAAGTACACGCAGATCATACTTACGCGGACGTCCAAAGATGTAGGGATCTTTAATTTTAAGGTCTTCAACTATTTGATTAATCATCCGTGCAGGATGATTTTCTTTTGGTTCCCAGTCAGTTTTGATACTAAGTACAGTCTGATTTATGTTATAATTATTATACATTTTGTTTATCCTTTCTATAGGGGTATTGTTTTTGAAAGTACTGGCTGCAACCGGTGCTTTTTTATTTTTAATTATACCAAAAGAGCTTCACCAGAAAAATCATTACTTTCTCTGGTGAAGCTCTTTCACTTAGGACTTATGGCACAGCCCCTTTTTTATGCCCTGATGAAGTAACTCTTTTTATTTTGAAATTTTATATACTTTGAATAGTAATGCTAGAAGATTATTTAACTCTTTAGGGCATTTTTGTAATACAACAAAACGCTCCTAATTTATTCTTGTCAGCTATAATTATGATACTAAAGACTATTTAGAATAAATAGAAAAAACTTCTTGACTCAGTACGTAATACTTGGTATTATATTTATTGTCGTTAAGAGATATAAATGTTTAGACAAAACAAATTTTTGAATATTTATTAGTTTTATAAGATTTTTTATTCAAAAAAAGCTATTGACTTTAACAGATAACGATGTTACAATTAAATGGTTGCGTTAAGCAATTATGTAGACCTTTGAAAACTGAACAAAGTTTCGACAAATCAAATGTGTAGGGTCTCTTGTTTAGTACAAGAGCAAACATTTGCGAAGTCAATTCGCTAGTAAATAAGTAATTAAAGAGTCACAAACTTTTAAAATGAGAGTTTGATCCTGGCTCAGGACGAACGCTGGCGGCGTGCCTAATACATGCAAGTCGAACGCGAAACTTTCACCGAATGCTTGCATTCACGAAAGTTTTGAGTGGCGAACGGGTGAGTAACACGTGGGTAACCTGCCCAGAAGAGGGGGATAACACTTGGAAACAGGTGCTAATACCGCATAATAACAAAAACCGCATGGTTTTTGTTTGAAAGATGGTTTTGCTATCACTTCTGTATGGACCCGCGGCGTATTAGCTAGTTGGTGAGGTAAAGGCTTACCAAGGCAATGATACGTAGCCGAACTGAGAGGTTGATCGGCCACATTGGGACTGAGACACGGCCCAAACTCCTACGGGAGGCAGCAGTAGGGAATCTTCCACAATGGACGAAAGTCTGATGGAGCAACGCCGCGTGAGTGAAGAAGGTTTTCGGATCGTAAAACTCTGTTGTTAGAGAAGAACGTGTGTGAGAGTAACTGCTCATGCAGTGACGGTATCTAACCAGAAAGCCACGGCTAACTACGTGCCAGCAGCCGCGGTAATACGTAGGTGGCAAGCGTTGTCCGGATTTATTGGGCGTAAAGGGAACGCAGGCGGTTTTTTAAGTCTGATGTGAAAGCCTTCGGCTTAACCGAAGTCATGCATTGGAAACTGAAAGACTTGAGTGCAGAAGAGGAGAGTGGAACTCCATGTGTAGCGGTGAAATGCGTAGATATATGGAAGAACACCAGTGGCGAAAGCGGCTCTCTGGTCTGTAACTGACGCTGAGGTTCGAAAGTGTGGGTAGCAAACAGGATTAGATACCCTGGTAGTCCACACCGTAAACGATGAATGCTAAGTGTTGGAGGGTTTCCGCCCTTCGGTGCTGCAGCTAACGCATTAAGCATTCCGCCTGGGGAGTACGACCGCAAGGTTGAAACTCAAAGGAATTGACGGGGGCCCGCACAAGCGGTGGAGCATGTGGTTTAATTCGAAGCAACGCGAAGAACCTTACCAGGTCTTGACATCTTCTGACAACCTAAGAGATTAGGTGTTCCCTTCGGGGACAGAATGACAGGTGGTGCATGGTTGTCGTCAGCTCGTGTCGTGAGATGTTGGGTTAAGTCCCGCAACGAGCGCAACCCTTATTACTAGTTGCCAGCATTTAGTTGGGCACTCTAGTGAGACTGCCGGTGACAAACCGGAGGAAGGTGGGGATGACGTCAAATCATCATGCCCCTTATGACCTGGGCTACACACGTGCTACAATGGACGGTACAACGAGTCGCGAAACCGCGAGGTTTAGCTAATCTCTTAAAGCCGTTCTCAGTTCGGATTGTAGGCTGCAACTCGCCTACATGAAGTCGGAATCGCTAGTAATCGCGGATCAGCATGCCGCGGTGAATACGTTCCCGGGCCTTGTACACACCGCCCGTCACACCATGAGAGTTTGTAACACCCAAAGCCGGTGAGGTAACCATTTATGGAGCCAGCCGTCTAAGGTGGGACAGATGATTGGGGTGAAGTCGTAACAAGGTAGCCGTAGGAGAACCTGCGGCTGGATCACCTCCTTTCTAAGGATATAACGGAAACCTACACACGATTGTTGAAACTTTGTTTAGTTTTGAGAGGCCTACTTCTCTATTTGAGGATGTTATGGGCCTATAGCTCAGCTGGTTTAGAGCGCACGCCTGATAAGCGTGAGGTCGATGGTTCAAGTCCATTTAGGCCCATCCTTTTTATATTTTTTATGGGGCCTTAGCTCAGCTGGGAGAGCGCCTGCTTTGCACGCAGGAGGTCATCGGTTCGATCCCGTTAGGCTCCATTGACAAGATAATTGTCAAATTTGTTCTTTGAAAACTAGATAATATTTTTCTAAAATAATTAACAAACCGAGAACACCGCGTTTTAAAGAGTTTAAAACAAGAAAAATCTTGAACGCTAAACTCATAACCGCTTTACCGTAGGTAAAGATAGGTTAAGTTATTAAGGGCGCATGGTGAATGCCTTGGCACTAGGAGCCGATGAAGGACGGGACTAACTCCGATATGCTCCGGGGAGCTGTAAGTAAGCTATGATCCGGAGATTTCCGAATGGGGAAACCCAATAGTTTTTATCGACTATTACTACTGGTTGAATACATAGACCAGTTAGAGGAAGACGCAGGGAACTGAAACATCTAAGTACCTGCAGGAAGAGAAAGAAAAATCGATTCCCTAAGTAGCGGCGAGCGAACGGGGAACAGCCCAAACCAAGAAGCTTGCTTTTTGGGGTTGTAGGACTGAATATTTGAGTTACCAAAGAATGTTATAATCGAATGATTTGGGAAGATCAGCGAAAAAAGGTGAAAGCCCTGTAGATGAAATGACATTCTCTCAATTCAGTATCCTGAGTACGGCGGAACACGTGAAATTCCGTCGGAATCCGGGAGGACCATCTCCCAAGGCTAAATACTCCCTAGTGACCGATAGTGAACCAGTACCGTGAGGGAAAGGTGAAAAGCACCCCGGAAGGGGAGTGAAATAGTTCCTGAAACCATGTGCCTACAAGTAGTTAGAGCCCGTTAATGGGTGATAGCGTGCCTTTTGTAGAATGAACCGGCGAGTTACGTTTGCATGCAAGGTTAAGTCGGAAATGACGGAGCCGTAGCGAAAGCGAGTCTGAATAGGGCGTATCAGTATGTAGACGTAGACCCGAAACCAAGTGACCTACCCATGTCCAGGTTGAAGGTGCGGTAAAACGCACTGGAGGACCGAACTCATGTATGTTGAAAAATGCTGAGATGAGGTGTGGGTAGCGGAGAAATTCCAAACGAACTTGGAGATAGCTGGTTCTCTCCGAAATAGCTTTAGGGCTAGCCTCGGAAAGAAAGGATCGTGGAGGTAGAGCACTGTTTGGACTAGGGGCCCATCTAGGGTTACTGAATTCAGATAAACTCCGAATGCCATCGATCTATATCCGGGAGTCAGACTGCGAGTGATAAGATCCGTAGTCGAAAGGGAAACAGCCCAGACCACCAATTAAGGTCCCTAAATATATGTTAAGTGGAAAAGGATGTGGAGTTGCATAGACAACTAGGATGTTGGCTCAGAAGCAGCCACCATTTAAAGAGTGCGTAATAGCTCACTAGTCGAGTGACCCTGCGCCGAAAATGTACCGGGGCTAAACATATTACCGAAATTGTGGATGCAACCGTAAGGTTGCGTGGTAGGAGAGCGTTCTAAGGGCGAAGAAGCTAGACCGGAAGGACTGGTGGAGCGCTTAGAAGTGAGAATGCCGGTATGAGTAGCGAAAGACAGGTGAGAATCCTGTCCACCGAATGACTAAGGTTTCCTGGGGAAGGCTCGTCCTCCCAGGGTTAGTCGGGACCTAAGCTGAGGCCGAGAGGCGTAGGCGATGGATAACAGGTAGAGATTCCTGTACTAGTTATTATTGTTTGAACGATGGAGGGACGCAGGAGGCTAAGTATGCACACTGATGGATATGTGTGTCCAAGCAACGAGTTTGTAAGTGAGTCAAATGCTTACTTATAAGGACGAGTTGTGATGGGAAGCGAAATTACAGTAGCGAAGATATTGATGTCACACTGCCGAGAAAAGCTTCTAGTTAGATAATAACTACCCGTACCGCAAACCGACACAGGTAGTCGAGGAGAGAATCCTAAGGTGAGCGAGAGAACTCTCGTTAAGGAACTCGGCAAAATGACCCCGTAACTTCGGGAGAAGGGGTGCTGAACGCAAGTTCAGCCGCAGTGAATAGGCCCAAACGACTGTTTATCAAAAACACAGGTTTCTGCAAAATCGTAAGATGACGTATAGGGGCTGACGCCTGCCCGGTGCTGGAAGGTTAAGAGGATGGGTTAGCTTCGGCGAAGCTCAGAATTGAAGCCCCAGTAAACGGCGGCCGTAACTATAACGGTCCTAAGGTAGCGAAATTCCTTGTCGGGTAAGTTCCGACCCGCACGAAAGGCGTAACGATTTGGGCACTGTCTCAACGAGAGACTCGGTGAAATTATATTACCCGTGAAGATGCGGGTTACCCGCGACAGGACGGAAAGACCCCATGGAGCTTTACTGTAGCTTGATATTGGGTGTTTGTACAACTTGTACAGGATAGGTAGGAGCCATAGAAATCGGGACGCTAGTCTCGATGGAGGCATTGGTGGGATACTACCCTCGTTGTATGAACACTCTAACCCTCACCAATAAACGTGGTGGGAGACAGTGTCAGGTGGGCAGTTTGACTGGGGCGGTCGCCTCCTAAAAGGTAACGGAGGCGCCCAAAGGTTCCCTCAGAATGGTTGGAAATCATTCGCAGAGTGTAAAGGCACAAGGGAGCTTGACTGCGAGACCTACAAGTCGAGCAGGGACGAAAGTCGGGCTTAGTGATCCGGTGGTTCCGCATGGAAGGGCCATCGCTCAACGGATAAAAGCTACCCTGGGGATAACAGGCTTATCTCCCCCAAGAGTCCACATCGACGGGGAGGTTTGGCACCTCGATGTCGGCTCATCGCATCCTGGGGCTGTAGTCGGTCCCAAGGGTTGGGCTGTTCGCCCATTAAAGCGGTACGCGAGCTGGGTTCAGAACGTCGTGAGACAGTTCGGTCCCTATCCGTCGCGGGCGTAGGAAATTTGAGAGGATCTGTCCTTAGTACGAGAGGACCGGGATGGACACACCGCTGGTGTACCAGTTGTTCCGCCAGGAGCATCGCTGGGTAGCTATGTGTGGATGAGATAAACGCTGAAAGCATCTAAGTGCGAAACTCACCTCGAGATAAGATTTCCCATTCCTTCGGGAAGTAAGACCCCTGAGAGAAGATCAGGTAGATAGGTTGGAAGTGGAAGTACAGTGATGTATGGAGCGGACCAAAACTAATCGGTCGAGGACTTAACCAAAGAAAGAAATGCGGACGGTAGTTGATTAAGGAAGAGAAATATTAGCTAGTTTTGAGAGAACAAAGTTTTCTCAAGCAAAAGAGTGCGGTGATGATGGCAAGAAGGATACACCTGTTCCCATGTCGAACACAGAAGTTAAGCTTCTTAGCGCCGATAGTAGTTGGGGGATCGCCCCCTGCGAGGATAGGTCGTTGCCGTGCTTTAATTATTCCGGCATAGCTCAGTTGGTAGAGCACCTGACTGTTAATCAGGTTGTCGACGGTTCGAGCCCGCCTGCCGGAGTTTGTTGTTTATGCTGGAGAGTTGTCCGAGTTGGCCGAAGGAGCATGATTGGAAATCATGTAAACGGGTTATGACCTGTTTCAAGGGTTCGAATCCCTTACTCTCCGTAGCAGAATGACCCGTTGGTCAAGTGGTTAAGACACCGCCCTTTCACGGCGGTAACATGGGTTCAAATCCCGTACGGGTCATATTGGAGGATTAGCTCAGTTGGGAGAGCGGCTGCCTTACAAGCAGAGGGTCACAGGTTCGAGCCCTGTATCCTCCATAATATTACGGTCCTATAGTGTAGGGGTCTATCACGCCTGCCTGTCACGCAGGAGATCGTCGGTTCAAATCCGTCTAGGACCGTTTTATATTTATATTTTGATGGCTCGGTAGCTCAGTTGGTAGAGCAATGGATTGAAGCTCCATGTGTCGGCAGTTCGATTCTGTCCCGCGCCACCATGGAAGGGTAGCGAAGTCTGGCTAAACGCGGCGGACTGTAAATCCGCTCCTTCGGGTTCGGTGGTTCGAATCCACTCCCTTCCATTTTTAATAATAGGGGTATAGTTTAAAGGTAGAACTACGGTCTCCAAAACCGTCAGTGTGGGTTCAATTCCTACTACCCCTGCCATTGATGGCGATAGTGGCGAAGTGGTTAACGCACCGGATTGTGGCTCCGGCACGCGTGGGTTCGATTCCCACCTATCGCCTTTAAGATTGGGTTATAGCCAAGCGGTAAGGCAAGGGACTTTGACTCCCTCATGCGCTGGTTCGAATCCAGCTAACCCAGTTTTGGATTTGTACTATATCTGGCGGTATAGCCAAGTGGTAAGGCAGAGGTCTGCAAAACCTTCATCACCGGTTCAAATCCGGTTACCGCCTTTAGTTGCTTTTAGGCGCTAACAGTAGTATAGTTTTATAAGTATTGTAGTAGTATGCCGGTGTGGCGGAATTGGCAGACGCGCTGGACTCAAAATCCAGTGCCCGTTGAGGGCGTATCGGTTCGACCCCGATCACCGGTATTTATGGTAACAGTTGGAAACAAAAATAAGGAAGTCTTAAACCGTATGGTTGAGGCTTCTTTTTTTAATGAAAACAATTAATGGCTCTTTGTCAACCGCTGTTGATGGGAAATTTTTAAAAGAAAATCAATTCATTTTCGAATTGGTTTTCTTTTTTTTATTCGAATCGTAAATTCAATTCTAATCCGGGTGTAAAAATGTGACCAGTTTCTATAGCCGTATGCCGTGCGTTTAATTTGTTTGATTTTGCGATTAACACCTTCTAGTGGGCCATTTGAATAGTTGCTTGCCATCATGTTTTTAATTAATGGTAGATATTTGCGATAGGTCTTTATTGTAGTTTCAAGCTGTGGGCTGACTTTGTCAGCTCGATTTAGTGTTTTAATGAACTTTAAATAATCACGCTTTCTTAAGGCATCAACTAGGGAATGCGCAACGAAGTAAGTGTGTTGGTAGGTTGAATCTAACTCAAGACCTTGCCAGACTAATTGTTCTTGGGTGAACCAGTTCTTTAAATGCGCAAACCATTGTGGTTTACGTTGATTTAAGCCAGAATAAGTTTTTAAAAATAAACGCCAGTGATGTTTGAGAACTCGATATTCTCGTGAATTTTGAGTGAATCGATGCATTAACTGTACGCGTGTCTGGTTCAGTGCTTGGAGTCCCATTTGAACTAGATGAAAGTTATCGGCGATAACTTTTGCTTCTGGAAAAATTATGTGAATTACGGATTGATACTGTGCATTGAAATCAATAACTACTTGTTTAACTTTCCTACGTTCAGCTAAGGAATAGTTACTTTCAAAGTGATTTTGGATACTTCGATTAAGGCGATTAGGTAAAACAGAAACTAGCCGATGTGTATCACCATCAATGGCAATAAAACTCATCTGATGACCAGTGGAGCGAAATTCATCAAAACACAACGTAGTTGGTAAGGTAAGCAAGGCGGTCTTAGTCTGAATCGCTAATGAATCAAGTACTCGATTAACTGCCACTGGTGAAACATTTAATTCCTCTGCAATATCAGTAATACTACGATCTTTAGTAAGCTGTAGAATAATCATCTGTTTGGTATCTTCTGAGATTTGACAGTGTGGTTTAACTAGCGACGTTTCAGCACTAAAAGTATGTTGCCCTCTTTTGCACAGATAACGTTGTTTAAGCAGTTTTAAGATAACTGGTCGTTCTTTGATAGGTGGCATCCTGACGTTGATCAAATTAGTTCCAAAACGGACTACTTGGGATTGGCCACAAAGTGGACAGCGCTTTATCGAATAAGTTAATTTGGCATGAATGACTTGTTTCTTGGGATCAGAATTGTCAATACTGATACATTTAATATTTGGGTCTTGGATTTGAAGTATATTTTCGATAGAATAGTCTTGGGACATGTTTTCTCACTTGCCTTTACTTTTACTTTGGTTGGTATGTGGTGGTGCATTTGGGAACTTGTCCTTTTATTGTACATGAAAATTGGGTGTTGATGGAAGTTCATCAACACCCAATATTTTAGAGCCCAATTAATCATGAAGTTGTTGTAATCCTGTTGCAATCATCTTGTCTGATTTAGTCTTAAATTCATCGATAAAGAAAAATAGGTGTGTTAAATTGATATTCTTTATTCACTGGTAGATCAGCATAAAAGTTAATAACTTTAAAAGTAAGTAAATGGGCAAATTTGGTAGGAATATAGTTAAGTGTGAATAAAAGAAAGTAAAAAGTCTAAGACACTTAAATTGTGTTCCATGAGAATGTTAGATTTATTACATCATAAAGCAAAGAAGATAAAAAATTAAATACTAAAGGATTGTTTTTAATTAATAAATAACAGGTTATCTTTAAAAAGAAAATAAAAATCTAGAATAAAACTAGATATAAACAGTTTTATTTTTTTTATAGACATCCAATCGTATGTGATGTTATAATTTGTGACATCAAATAGGGGGGATACTTTATGAATGCAGCTAATACTACATTTTTGATTATTTCATGTGTGCTAGTTTTTTTTATGACACCTGGGTTAGCTTTTTTCTATGGTGGATTGGTTTCCAAAAAAAATGTTGTTAATACAATGTTTTCAGTTTTTGTAATTTGTGGAGTTGCTGTTTTACTTTATGCCGCGGTTGGCTACGAACTCTCATTCAATGGAGATGTAGGTGGCATAATCGGAACCGTTAAACATTTCTTCTTAGATGGATTAAACTTGGCTCAATTACAGTCAAAAGAACTTGGAATTAATGTAGGAACATTTTTATTATTTCAGATGATGTTTGCTATTATTACACCCGCACTTTTTGTTGGGGCAATAGTTGGTAGAATGAGGTTTAATTTCTTACTTGTGTTTATTATTTTGTGGTCACTCTTCATTTACTACCCAATGGTACATATGGTATGGAGTGGTAGTGGTTTGCTTGCTTCATATGGTGTTTTGGATTTTGCTGGTGGAACAGTTGTTCATATTAATGCAGGTGTGACAGCCTTAGTACTTTCGGTATTCCTTGGTAAGAGAATTGATTTTGGAAAAAATAAACAAACACATTATAATTTACCATGGGTATTGTTGGGTACAACGATTCTTTGGATTGGATGGTACGGGTTTAATGCTGGTTCAGCTCTAGGAATGACAGAAATTGCTGTACAGGCATTCTTGACAACAACTGTTGCAACAGCAGCTGCATTAGTTACATGGATGGTTTTGGATATGATTGTTGTTGGAAAACCAACACTGGAAGGTGCATGTACTGGAACAATTTGTGGACTTGTTGGGATTACTCCAGCTACAGGTTTTGTAACAGGAGCAGGGGCATTTTGGATTGGAGCTTTAAGTGCAATTGTCAGTTACCTATTCATAACATATGTTAAACCCAAATTGAAGTATGATGATCCGTTAGATGCTTTTGGTTGCCATGGTGTTTCAGGGATTGTAGGTTCAATCTTAACGGGTGCATTTGCAAGCAAAGTTGCTAACAGTTCCATCAGTAATGGTTTGTTTTATGGTGGGGGTTTTAAACAATTATTGATTCAAATCGGAGGTACATTATTTACAATCATTTTTGTCACAATTGTTGCAAGTATCCTTATAGTTATCTTGAAACTTTTCATGAAGATTCGTGTTGAAGAAAGTGATGAGATAACGGGTCTTGACCAATCTGAACATGGTGAAATTGCTGATTATACAGTCTCAACAACTAGTTCAGATGTCCAAAAATACGGTCAAGAATTTCAAGGTCAATTAGCTCACTTAAATAATCCTCAAGATTGAATTTGAACTGTAGTATAAAAGAAAAAGAGTTAATATATTACGACAATTAATCTCTAAGTTAGGCAGAGATTAAAAAGCGGATATTAACTCTTTTTTAGTTTGAAAAGCAAAAATTTATAATCATTTTAGTTTGATGTAATTTGACACTTTATCCACACCATAGTTTTTAATCTGATACAGTAAAATATCAGCACAAGCCCGACTATCATCTAGTGCATTATGATGATGGTTGAGCGTGATATCAAGATTTGAACAAATTGTATTAAGTTTGTAGTTTTCTAAGCTAAAAAGGTTGCGGCTTGTTGCAAGTGTATCGAGTACTAAATAGTTGGGAACAGGTAAGTTATACAGTTGAAGTGTATGACTTAGGACGCTACAGTCGAAAGTTGCATTATGAGCAATAATTAATTTATCTTTTGTAAAAAAGTTTGATATATGAGGCCATAGTTCTGCAAAATTCGGGGCTCCAAGGATATCTTTTTCAGCTATACCATGTATTTGGGTATTACGCCAATGAAAAGCTGCTTGAGGATCAATTAAAGAATAGAGTTCATCAACTACTTGATTATTTTTAACTACAGTGAGTGCGATTGAACATGCACTATTTCTTTTAGCATTAGCTGTTTCAAAATCAAATGCAACAAAATTCATGGAAGAATCCTCCTAACTTGTATATTTGTGAGTAATACAACAATTTTATTCCTAATTTTAGCAGAAAGAAGAATAATATTAAAGGCATGCAGAACTTTTTGAAGTTATTAATATTTAATGAAATAAGTGATTTATTTATACAAATACTCACAAAATTTTATAAAATATAATAGTGTGATTTTGGGCATGTGGTATTCGGTAAAAAAGTGCTAAACTTAGATGAGATGTTAATGAATGTGGGGATATTTGAAATGAAGCAGATACAAGAATTATTTGTAGAAAAATTTACGGAAGAAAAAATAAAAATCGAAAAATCGCTATCAGCATATACTAATACGAAAACTGGTGGTCCAGCAGAGATTCTTGCTTTTCCAACAGAGTCTGAAGATATTCGTGGAATGATTGCTATTGCGAATGAATATCAATTGCAAATAACCGTTATAGGAAATGCAAGTAATCTGATTGTAAGAGAGAAAGGTATCAGAGGTTTAGTAATAATCTTAACAAAAATGAACAATGTAAAAATTATAGATAATACCGTTGTTGCAGAGGCTGGTTCGGCATTGATAGGAGTTACAGAACGTGCATATGAGGCTGGTTTGACAGGAATGGAATTTGCTGCTGGAATTCCTGGTAGTGTCGGAGGCGCTGTTTTTATGAATGCTGGTGCATATGGTGGAGAAATAAAGCAGGTAGTTAGTGAAGTTGAGGTTTTAACACCTGAAGGAAAAACAAAAACATATACGAATGAGCAAATGCTTTTTTCGTACAGACATAGTAGAATTCAAGATGAGAAAGATATTGTTTTAAGTGCAATTTTTAAATTACAAAGTGGGGAGAAAAAAGAAATTAGAGAGAAAATGGATAACTTTAATTTCTTAAGAGGCGCTAAGCAGCCACTAGAATATCCTTCTTGTGGTAGTGTTTTTAAAAGGCCAGAGGGACATTTTACAGGTAAATTAATTCACGACGCAGGGCTGCAAGGATTTATGATTGGCGGAGCGCAGATTTCGCTTAAACATGCAGGCTTTATTGTTAATCGAGGAAATGCTACGGCAGCTGATTACATTGCTGTGATAGATCATATTAAAAAAGTTATTAAGCAGAAATTCGCTGTTGAATTAGAAACAGAGGTTAGAATTATCGGAGAAAAATAATTTTTTAGGAGTTTTGCAAAAACAAGGCAGACTCCTTTTTTTTTAATCAATTTTTTGTAATAATAATAGAGTGGAGGTGTTAGCTGAATGTCGATTGTCGAAACCGTCATTGGACTTGTCTTATTAGTCTTATTATCAAATTTGATAAATCACTATTTTAAATATATCCCAGTAAGTTTAATTCAAATCATTCTGGGAACAATGGTTGCACTATTCTTTAACTTAAAAATTGATTTGGAGTCAAGTTGGTTTTTATTACTTTTCATTGCACCGTTGCTATACAATGATGGGCGAAAGTTTCCGAAAGAGGAACTCTGGAAGTTAAAGGGAGCAATATTCAATAATGCGATTATTTTGGTATTTATTACAATGATTCTTGGAGGATACCTGATTCATTTGATAATACCGGCCTTACCTCTTCCGGTGGGCATTGCCCTGGCAGCAATTTTGGCCCCAACAGACCCAGTTGCTGTACACTCAATATCAAAACAAGTTAAATTACCAGATAGTATACTTCATTTGGTTAGTGGAGAAAGTTTGATAAATGATGCAAGTGGACTGATTGGATTCAAGTATGCAGTAGTCGTTGCTGTTACTGGTTACTTTTCACTTAAATCAGCATTGATAGATCTTTTTTATTTTGGAATTGTTGGTTTTATATCTGGTTTTGTATTGATAACAATTGTTGTATTAATCATTGAATGGTTAATTGTTAAGGGTTTCAACGATGTTGTTTTTAATACGGTTCTTCAATTATGTGTTCCGTTTATTATTTATTTACTTACTGAAGAATCATTTCATGCATCTGGTGTGATAGCGGTAGTGGTTGCTGGTGTTGTTTTTGCGTCTAAACGTAATTCATTTATTAGAATTCAACCTGAGATTAATATTGTTAGCGAAAGAATGTGGGATTTGATTGTTTATCTTTTGAATGGAATTATGTTCACGATTTTAGGGGTAGAACTACCTGTTGCAATGCGTGGAACCATTGAAAATGAAGACATAAATACTTTTTCTGCAATTCTTTTTGTTTTTATAATGTGGGGAATATTGTTATTGATTAGAATGATATGGACATATTGTTATCAGCTTTTTAC
The DNA here is from genome assembly GCF_019443985.1 of Liquorilactobacillus hordei DSM 19519. Lineage (NCBI taxonomy): Bacteria > Bacillati > Bacillota > Bacilli > Lactobacillales > Lactobacillaceae > Liquorilactobacillus > Liquorilactobacillus hordei. The sequence goes on along the minus strand of NZ_CP049303.1, from coordinate 1,938,644 downwards.
AGGTGACGCTAAGTCTAAGTCAATAAAAGAAAGGCTAAAAGTTGCACTGCTATCAGGGATATCCGGTGTTCGTGGCGCAATAACAATGGCCGGAGCATTAACTATTCCGACACAAATTGCTTCGGGTGAGCCCTTTCCAGAGAGATCTTTAGTATTGTTTATTGCTGCTGGAGTAATTATTTTAAGTATGGTGGTCGCGATAATTGTATTACCATTTATTTCTGGTGACGTTGCTTTGCAAACTCGAGGGGGACTAGGAGATTTAGATGCTAGTAATGTTTTAGATACTCCTGATGATGATGACGATGACGAGCAACTTGAAATCAGCAGCAATAAAGCAAAATTATATATCCTAAAAACGGCTGTTCGAAGTCTTGAGGAACAGCGGCGAATGGGAAATGAATTAGCTGTCTACCATCTAATCTTGGAATATCAATTTATGATAAAAAGACTTGAAGTTGATGAATATGCTGATAATCTAAATAAGGCAGCGACGTCAGATGAAATTAAATTGCATAAGGTTGCATTAAGAGGTGAGCTTAGTGAATTAGATAGGCTCCATCAGACAAATCAAATTCAGGATAAGGTGTATCATAAATTCAAAAAGTCTTTAAAGAATCAGTTAAGGCGAGCTAGCTATAAAGCAAAAATCCAGCAAGAATGGCCATTCCCAACTATTATGGAATCTGTGAGAAAGTTGTGGCGTTCATTATCACTGTGGATTGGAATTAAACAGGATGAAAAGTATGGTGTTGAAGTTAGACTAGTTGAACGTTCAATGGCAAAAGCAGCAATTAAGGCACTTTCAGAATATATTAAGAATCCGGAAGTCAATGAGAAAAAAATAAATAGAGAGGTTATTTATCATATGATAATTACCTATAGAAGCATTATTGAGAAACAAAAAAGCAAAGAAGAAATTTCAGGAAAAGATTATCAAGAACAAATTAGACGTCTTAGGTTTAAGTCAATTGCAGCACAAAGATCTGCACTGCAATATTTAGTTGAGCAAGGTTATATTAATCATCAAGCTGCGAACAGTTTACGACAATATATTAATCATGAAGAGAGTCTAAATTTAAGAGCATCAATTTTACCAGGCTAGGTTTGAAAAAATACGAGAATGTGACATAGAAGAGTTTTGACTTATGAGTCACGTTTATCTATAACAAATAGAGGAGTTGCATCAAAATTTAATTTTTGATACAGCTCCTTATTTTTAGAAATCATTGTTCTTTTTGTTTATTATTTTGAGCGAGCAATTCTTGGTTATTTGATAGTGAACTACGTGTAATATCAAAAGAAAAATAAAAAATTAATTGAATGATTGTCATAAAACCTATAAAAACAAGCATGCGCGGATTCCACATTTGGATAAGTTCTGAAACTACTTCTTTGGGATCAATAAAGAGATATGCTGTATGTAACCTCAAAAATCTACCAATATAGATTCCTACAGAAGAAAAAATTATCAAAGTTGAAACTAAAAATATTTTATTGGTTTTAGACCATAACTTAAATTTAATTAAGATGGTATCTGCAACGTGTTCGAGACTCCAAAATCCCATCAATGAGCATCCAAGAGCACTTGTGACCAAGTTAGTAAATTTTAGCCAAAGATGTAAATTAAATTCCATCAAGCCAGTTGAACTGTTATAAGGATTAAGCATTGCTAGATGAAAAAGATCAGTAATTACGTACGGTGCGTTTGGGTAGAACAGAAACCATAAAACGGTTAGAACTACTAGCACAGGTGTTTTTTTTTGAGAATTGATGTGCATTGCAATTTCAATAGGAATATACCCTAAGAAAGTATTTAACAAAAGAAAGCTATATATCCTGTTATGTGATGCTACAGTTATATAGATATATAGCAAAAAAATGTAAAAAGAAAGCCGGACTATCCATTTATTTGTTGTTGACATAAAATCACCTAATTTCCATTATTGTCATTTTACATAATTATTAATGAAAATTGAAGAACAATGAAACAACTTTTCTATTTTTTAACTATTTGGTTGTTCCACAGCAGAAGGAATATCTGTGCTATAATTAATTTAAATTTCTTAGGAGGTAAAATAATGAACATTGCTTGGGGCAGCCTTTTCTCGTGGCAAAACTTAGCTAACATAATAGATATTTTAGTAGTATGGTATGTAATATACAAATTAATGATGCTACTTAGGGGAACTAAAGCCGTCCAACTATTTAAAGGTGTAATTATAATAGTATTAATTAAACTTATAAGTTGGTTTTTTGACTTACAGATGGTATCTTGGGTAACTGATCAGATAATCAATTGGGGTTTCATTGCGATTATAATTATTTTCCAGCCGGAAATCAGGCGAGGACTTGAACATCTTGGACGTGGATCTGTTTTTTTTCATAATAGAAAACAAAATGAAAATGAACGTAATATGATTAAGGCACTTGATTCAGCAATTCAATATATGTCTAAGCGTCGAATAGGGGCTTTAATTACAATTCAAAAAAATACAGGTCTAGAGGATTATGTAGAAACTGGTATCAGGTTAGATGCGGATATTACAGGGGCACTCCTAATTAATATTTTCATACCAAATACGCCACTGCATGATGGAGCAGTTATAATTAAGGAAAATAAGATTGCTGTAGCAGCCGCATACTTACCTCTATCAGAAAGTAATCTGATTCCTAAGGCTCTTGGAACGAGGCACAGGGCTGCAGTTGGTATTAGTGAAGTTACAGATGCACTAACAATTGTTGTTTCAGAAGAGACCGGTGGAGTAACTATTACAAAAAATAATGAGCTATTAAGAGACTTAACTAGGGATGACTATCTGAAGCTATTAAATAAGGAATTAATTGTTGAGGAAAAGGATAAAAAAGAGAACAAGCTTCTGTCAACTTTCGTTAGCATTTTTGAAGGGAGGAAGAAAAAATGAATTTCAATAAATTTATTGATTCTCCCCTCTTTTATAGAATCATTGCGCTTGCATTTGCGGTTTTACTGTTTGCATATACGAATGAAGATAATTTAAGTAGTACAAGAAATAATACTGATTCAACTATGTTGGCAAATGCTTCAACCACTATGCGGGTAGCATTACAATTAGAAGTAAATAGTAATAAATATTTTGTAACAGGATATCCAGAAAAAGTTAAGGTCAAAGTTTCTGGATCAAAAGCAATGGTAACAACGATTTCAAATACACGTAATTTTAAAATATATGCGGATTTAACGGACTTAAAACCGGGGACACATGAGGTGACCTTGAAGCAATCAGGGTTGAGTAGCGATTTGGATTATACAATTAATCCAGCAAAAGTTAAGATTACAATCAGTAATAGAAAGACTAAATCTTTCCCTGTACAATTCAACTATGATAAACAAAGAGTTGGTAACAATTATAAAGTAGGAACACCAACTGCTGATCCAGATGTGGTTAGCGCAACAGGAGCTTCTTCTGAGATTAGCAAGATAGCAGAAATCGTCGCGGCGGTTGAAATTCCTAAAGGAACAAAATCTACGTTTAGTCGTTCAGTATTGTTGCAAGCACTCGATGATAAGGGTAAAATTCTCAACGTGGTCATTTCGCCACAAACAGTTGACGTGAAAATCCCAGTTTATAGTGAAACTACAACAAAAAAAGTCCCAGTTCAGTTAGTAACAACCGGAGATGGTGATTCTGATAAAAGTTATACATTAAGTAGTTCGACTGAAACAGTGACGTTGTCGGGGACGAAGAGTGATCTATCAGGAATATCGTCTTACAAGATTTCCGTTCCAATTGATGGCATCTCTAGTACAACAACTAAAAGTGTTAATCTTGCATCTCCTAGTAATGGTGTGACTATTGTTCAACCTAAGAGTGCAAAAGTAAAAATAACGGTCGGAGATTCTTCTAGCTCTAGCAATGAATCTACCGTATCTTCACAGAGTTCAAGTAGTAGTAGTTCCAATAGTGGAACATCAAGTTCGTCGGCTAAATCAAGTCAGAGCGAATCAGAAAGCGGAAGCCAAACTTCTTCACAAAGTTCTTCAAGCAGTGAAGATGAATAATTAAAATTTAGTAGTGAAATGAGGATTAACTAAAAATGAAATATTTTGGAACAGATGGTGTCAGAGGTATTGCAAATAAAGAACTTAGTCCTGAACTTGCATTTAAGTTAGGCCGCTGTGGTGGCTTTGTATTAACAAAACATGCAAGTGATGCTAAGCCTCCTAAGGTTTTAGTTGCACGTGATACAAGAGTTTCGGGTCAAATGTTAGAGCAGGCCTTAATTGCTGGCTTACTTTCGGTTGGCATTGAAGTCTTTTCACTAGGTGTAATCACAACGCCAGGGGTTGCGTATCTAGTTCGGGTACAAGATGCGGATGCGGGTATCATGATTTCTGCATCTCATAATCCTGTTGAAGATAATGGAATTAAGTTCTTTGGCGGTGATGGATACAAACTGTCTGATGAAAAAGAAGAAGAAATCGAAGAATTGCTTGAATCAGGAGTTGATAATCTACCAAGACCTTCTGCAAATGGACTTGGTACGTTAAGTGACTATCATGAAGGTGTCCTGAAATATACACAATTTTTAGAGCAAACTATTCCAGATAATCTAGAAGACCTGCATATAGCAGTTGATGGAGCAAATGGTGCCACAAGTGGTTTGGTTTCACGCTTATTTGCTGATTTAGGTGTTGAATTTGAAACTATGGCAACTGAGCCTGATGGTTTGAACATTAACAAGGCTGTTGGTTCTACTCATCCAGAAGCTTTATCAAAATTTGTTGTTGAAAAAGAAGCACAGTTGGGTGTAGCTTTTGATGGTGATGGTGATAGATGTATCGCCGTTGATGAACTTGGAAATATTGTTGATGGCGACAAGATTATGTATATTTGTGGTAAATATCTAAGTGAACGAGGCAGGCTAAAGAAAGATACAATTGTTACTACTGTAATGAGCAATATTGGTTTATATAAAGCAATGGAAAATCATGAGTTACATTCAGTAAAAACACAAGTAGGTGACCGCTATGTTGTTGAGGAAATGAGAAAAGATGGTTACAATTTGGGCGGCGAACAGTCTGGGCATGTAGTTTTTCTTGATTTTAATACCACGGGTGATGGGATGCTTACGGCATTACAGTTACTTAATGTGGTTCAAAAAACGGGTAAGAAATTATCTGAACTTGCTGGTGAAGTTACAACCTATCCACAAGAATTAATTAATGTAAAAGTAACTGATAAAAAAGCAGCTTTGGAAAATGAGGCAATCAAAGAAATAATTAAACAAGTTGAAATTAAAATGGGATCTGAGGGTCGAGTCTTAGTTAGACCTAGTGGAACAGAAAACCTTCTTAGAGTTATGGCGGAAGCCAAAACAAAAGAAGAAGTACACGAATATGTTATGCAAATAGTAGATGTGGTAAAAAAAGAGATGGGTGTGTAAATTCCAAAGATTACATGCGTTGTTTTGAGTATAAAAGAGCAAAAGCTTTATCGTGATGTACATTCATGAAAAAAAGAGGCTCTTTGTCAACCGCTGTTGATGGGAAATTTTTAAAAGAAAATCAATTCATTTTCGAATTGGTTTTCTTTTTTTTATTCGAATCGTAAATTCAATTCTAATCCGGGTGTAAAAATGTGACCAGTTTCTATAGCCGTATGCCGTGCGTTTAATTTGTTTGATTTTGCGATTAACACCTTCTAGTGGGCCATTTGAATAGTTGCTTGCCATCATGTTTTTAATTAATGGTAGATATTTGCGATAGGTCTTTATTGTAGTTTCAAGCTGTGGGCTGACTTTGTCAGCTCGATTTAGTGTTTTAATGAACTTTAAATAATCACGCTTTCTTAAGGCATCAACTAGGGAATGCGCAACGAAGTAAGTGTGTTGGTAGGTTGAATCTAACTCAAGACCTTGCCAGACTAATTGTTCTTGGGTGAACCAGTTCTTTAAATGCGCAAACCATTGTGGTTTACGTTGATTTAAGCCAGAATAAGTTTTTAAAAATAAACGCCAGTGATGTTTGAGAACTCGATATTCTCGTGAATTTTGAGTGAATCGATGCATTAACTGTACGCGTGTCTGGTTCAGTGCTTGGAGTCCCATTTGAACTAGATGAAAGTTATCGGCGATAACTTTTGCTTCTGGAAAAATTATGTGAATTACGGATTGATACTGTGCATTGAAATCAATAACTACTTGTTTAACTTTCCTACGTTCAGCTAAGGAATAGTTACTTTCAAAGTGATTTTGGATACTTCGATTAAGGCGATTAGGTAAAACAGAAACTAGCCGATGTGTATCACCATCAATGGCAATAAAACTCATCTGATGACCAGTGGAGCGAAATTCATCAAAACACAACGTAGTTGGTAAGGTAAGCAAGGCGGTCTTAGTCTGAATCGCTAATGAATCAAGTACTCGATTAACTGCCACTGGTGAAACATTTAATTCCTCTGCAATATCAGTAATACTACGATCTTTAGTAAGCTGTAGAATAATCATCTGTTTGGTATCTTCTGAGATTTGACAGTGTGGTTTAACTAGCGACGTTTCAGCACTAAAAGTATGTTGCCCTCTTTTGCACAGATAACGTTGTTTAAGCAGTTTTAAGATAACTGGTCGTTCTTTGATAGGTGGCATCCTGACGTTGATCAAATTAGTTCCAAAACGGACTACTTGGGATTGGCCACAAAGTGGACAGCGCTTTATCGAATAAGTTAATTTGGCATGAATGACTTGTTTCTTGGGATCAGAATTGTCAATACTGATACATTTAATATTTGGGTCTTGGATTTGAAGTATATTTTCGATAGAATAGTCTTGGGACATGTTTTCTCACTTGCCTTTACTTTTACTTTGGTTGGTATGTGGTGGTGCATTTGGGAACTTGTCCTTTTATTGTACATGAAAATTGGGTGTTGATGGAAGTTCATCAACACCCAATATTTTAGAGCCAAAAAAGAGAGATGGTTCAAAAGTTAAACTTTGACCTCTCTCTTTTTTTCGCGGATAAATTTGTTTGACGCCTTAAAATGTTACATCTAATACCAAATTGTTCATAGCAGAATAAAAATAACCATTATTAATTTGTGTGATTCTCAAATTATAACGATTATTTGACATTTTCTTGCTCTGTATAATAAAGTGCAGTAAGGGATTATTTTTTGATAGCTACTAATTAAGAAAAAAACGGACGCCTAGATTAATCAATCTAAAAATTAGATAAAATAGAAAAGAAACAAAAATGTAAAAAAGAGCTATTAGAAGAAATGGAACAAACCAATATTTGGTTTGGATTAACATAAATCCAACATTAAAGATTTGAAGAGTATCATTGTAATGACCAAGTAGTGAAATAATAACTTTAAGCATACACAAGATGGCACCTAAAAAAAAACTTAGTTTTAATTGTTTCGAATTTACCAAACTAGAATCCTCCCTGAGGCTGAAGTAAAACCATAACTATAGTATAAGACAAAATAAAAATAATAAAAATCAAAAAGTATTGACAGCGCTTACTGAAACCGGTATTATATGGGTGTAAGGTAATTACTATTTTACCTTCTAATCAATTCTCTTTCTCTCTTATGCCAGAAGGGGCTAGGCCAAAGATATATATCTTGGTTTGGCTCCTTCTTTGTTTTTGTATTTCTAAAGATATTACATTAGTAAAATAGTCACGTCTTCGTATCTACTAAAATACATATCAGTTTTATATGTGGCACCTACCATATGGTAAGACAAAAAAATTAATTTTCTTAAAGACAGTCAGGTCACTATATAAGCAGCAAATGATTTATTGACTTAATGTCATCTAACTATTTATACTGTTTGTGAAAGGATGAGGATATGATATGAAAAGTCACGAAACTTTGACGCTGATTGAAGAAATAACACGGAAAGATGGAACAAAATATTTTGAAATATCAAATATGGTTCAAAATGGTAGGGCAGAGTTAGCAGTACAGAGGGATTTGATTAAAGATGTCAGAATTTTACAGCTTAACATTCCACGTTCAACGAGTGTTATCGAGTATGAGAACTACATAAACGAAAACTTTGAGATGCCTGAAGAGCAGTTCGATCATTTTGAAGAATGGACAAAAACGGAAGAAATAGAAAAGATTGTCAAACAAATTTTGATTGAAAATCACATTTCTTAAATTTATGGAAAAGGCATTAAGACTAAATATATAAAAAACATTCCTTTACACAAACGTTACAATAAAGTGACGTTTATCTTTACAATCATGTAATAGAATAATGTTTGTAACAACGAAAGGAAGAAGAAAAAAAATGAAAAAGCTCACCAAAATTGCTACAGTTATTATTGCCGCTTCGGCTATCCTTGTGGGATGCGGGAAATCTAATTCAAGTTCATCATCTTCATCTGCTTCAAGTAAGGCAGTATCAGGTAAGATTACAATTGTTGGATCAACAGCATTGCAACCATTAGTAGAAAAAGCTGCGGAAAATTTCCAAACGGATAATTCTAAAGTAAGTATTACTGTCCAAGGTGGAGGTTCTGGAACAGGTTTAAGCCAAGTTCAATCTGGTGCAGTAACAATTGGTAACTCAGATATCTTTGCACAGCACAGTGATGGTATAACAGCAAGCAAGCTTCAAGACAACAAGGTTGCCGTTGTGGGAATGGCTCCTGTGGTCAACAAGAGCGTGGGTGTTAAGAACTTAACAATGAAGCAATTGCGTAACATCTTTACTGGTAAGATTACCAACTGGAAAGATGTAGGTGGTAAGGATCAAGACATCGTTTTAATTAATCGTGCAGAGGGTAGTGGTACACGTGCAACCTTCGAAACAAATGTTATGAATGGCGAAACAGCTGCTAAATCTCAAGAACAAGATTCAAACGGAACTGTTCAAAAGATGGTTGCTGAAACACCAGGTGCTATTAGTTACTTAGCATTTTCATACGTTACTTCTAGTATTCAAGAAGTATCAGTTGATGGTGTAAAACCAACTGATGCAAATGTAACAACAAACAAATGGAAAATTTGGTCATATGAACATATGTATACAAAAGGTACACCAAATGCAGCTACAAAAGCATTTCTTGACTACATGAAATCTGACAAAGTTCAAAAGAGTTTGGTTAAGGAACTTGGTTACGTTTCTATAAGCAAGATGAAAGTTCAAAAAGATGCAAATAATAAAGTTACGGATATTAAATAACAAGTTGTAATAGTTTTAAGGTTACCGCATTAGACAATGACGGTTAATGGGGGTGAACTAAGTGAAAATTCATTTAGTTTACTCCCAAATTTTGGTGGAGAGGTGATTTTAATGGATCCTATCAAGGATAAGATTCAAAGTACATCAAAGGAAACAAGACAAGATATAATTGGTAAAATTCTATCGTATTCATGCATATCATTAATAGTGATTGTTGTGTTATCAATTTTTGCTTTCGTTGCAACGAAGGGACTGGCAACTTTTGTAGTTAATAAAGCAAATATAGGAGATTTTCTCTTTGGAACAAATTGGAATCCTTCCGCAACAGACAAAGCTGGTAATCCACTTTTAGGAGCCTTACCAATGATTACGGGTTCTTTTGGGGTAACGATTCTAGCGGTTATTTTTGCGGCTCCCTTTGCAATTGGGACAGCATTGTATATGACAGAGGTAGCTTCTAAACGTGGCGAAAAGCTTTTACAAAGTGTTATTGAGCTTTTGGTAGGAATTCCTTCAGTTGTTTATGGTTTTATCGGTTTGTCCGTAGTTGTACCATTTGTTAGAACACATTTGGGTGGATCAGGATATGGTATATTGTCTGGAGCATTCGTGTTATTCGTAATGGTTCTTCCAACTGTTACATCAATGACTGTAGATAGTTTAAGAGCGGTCCCACGTTACTACAAAGAAGCTTCCTTGGCATTAGGTGCGACAAAATGGCAAACTATCTATAAAGTTCTTCTACGTTCGTCAACATCTGGTATTTTAACTGCAATTATTTTTGGTATGGCTCGTGCATTTGGTGAGGCACTTGCTGTTCAGATGGTTATTGGTAATGCAGCGGTAATGCCTAAGGGGTTATTGTCACCGGCATCAACCCTGACAAGTGTACTTACAATGGGAATCGGGAACACAGTTATGGGTACTGTGGGTAATAATGCGCTTTGGTCACTTGCATTAATGCTTTTATTAATGTCATTGGTCTTCAACATTATTGTAAGATTTATTGGACGCAAAGGGAGAATGTAATATGAAAACAAAATTACAAAATAATATAGCTATTACAGTTATTCGTGTCATTGCTGGGCTAGTTGTTTTAATTCTAGCTTTCTTATTAGGTGACATTTTAATCTCAGGTGTTCCGCATATTTCCTGGCACTTTTTGACTGCTGCATCACAAGCTTTTACAAGTGGTGGAGGTATCGGGGTGCAATTATTTAATTCTATTTATTTATTATTGTTAACTTTAATAATTTCTTTTCCAATTTCATTAGGTGCAGGAATATTTCTGTCTGAATATGCTCCAAAGAATATGTTTACTGCTACAGTGCGGATGGCAATTGAAGTCTTAAGTTCACTACCATCAGTTGTTGTGGGGTTATTTGGATTCTTATTATTTGTTGTTCAGATGGGAATGGGCTTTTCAATTTTGTCTGGTGCAATCGCACTTACGTTCTTTAACTTACCTTTACTAACTAGGAATATTGAAGAATCACTAAGAGCAGTACCTGATCTCCAAAGAGAAGCGGGCCTAGCTTTGGGATTGTCGAAATGGAAAACAGTAACTAAAATTATTTTACCAGAAGCACTTCCTGGAATTATAACAGGTGTTGTCTTAGGTGCTGGTCGTGTCTTTGGGGAAGCAGCTGCTTTAATTTATACTGCTGGTCAAAGTGCAACTAATATTGATTTTGGTAACTGGAACCCGTTCAACACAACCAGTCCACTTAATTTGATGAGACCAGCCGAAACTTTGGCAGTCCATATTTGGAAAATTAATTCTGAGGGTGTTATGCCTGATGCGGCAGCGGTCTCAGCTGGATCATCTGCTGTTTTAATAATTGCGGTTTTGATTTTCAATTTTTCTGCACGTTTGATTGGTAATCAAGTATATCGTAAATTAACAGCAACCAAGTAGGAGGATTCGTTGATGGGTATTAATAAATATGATTTTAATGAAAAAAATATTTTAAAATTTGATTCTAATGAACATGAACTTGCGATTGCTACTAAGAATTTACAAGTTTTCTATGGTGATAATCATGCACTTTTTGATGGTGATTTGGAATTTGAAAGATATAGAATTACGTCTTTAATTGGTGCTTCTGGATCGGGTAAATCAACATATCTACGCTCATTAAATCGGATGAACGACAATGTTGCCCGAGTAGAAGGTGAGATTCAATATCGTGGATTGAATGTCAATTCAAAGAAAATTAATGTTTATGAGATGAGAAAACACATTGGGATGGTTTTTCAAAGACCTAATCCTTTTTCAAAATCTATTCGTGAGAACATTACATTTGCTTTGAAAGAACAAGGTTTGAAAAATAAGAAAAAATTAGAAGAGATTGTTGAAAGCAGTCTAAAAGATGCCGCTCTTTGGGATGAAGTTAAAGATGATTTAAATAAAAGTGCATGGTCATTATCAGGAGGCCAACAGCAACGTCTTTGTATTGCGCGCACAATTGCTATGAAACCAGACATTTTACTGCTTGATGAACCAGCTAGTGCTCTTGATCCGATTTCAACAAGTAAAATCGAAGAAACCCTAGTTGAGTTAAAGAAGCGTTATACTATTATTATAGTGACGCATAACATGCAACAGGCTTCGCGAATTAGTGATTATACTGCTTTCTTCCATTTAGGTCATATTCTAGAATATGATAAGACAAAGCATATTTTTACAACACCAAAAGTCACAGCAACAAATGACTATATTTCTGGGAACTTTGGCTAGGAGGCGCTGATATGGAAGAATTTATTACTACAAAAGATATACATTTGTATTATGGAAAAAAAGAGGCTTTGAAGGGGATTAATCTAGCATTTCCGGCTAAAGGGATCAATGCATTAATTGGACCATCTGGTTGTGGTAAATCAACTTATTTAAGGACACTTAATCGGATGAATGATTTAATACCTTCTGTTACAATGACAGGAAGCATCAGAATTAATGGTCAAGATATCTATAGTCCAAAGATGGATACAGTTGATCTCAGGAAAAAAGTTGGAATGGTTTTTCAACAGCCTAATCCATTTCCTTTTTCAATTTACGAAAATGTTACCTACGGATTGCGTATAGCTGGAATTAAAGATAAGCAGTTATTGGATGAGCGTGTCGAACAAAGTTTAAAACAAGCTGCTGTTTGGGATGAAGTTAAAGATGATTTGCATAAAAGTGCACTTTCCCTTTCAGGTGGGCAACAACAACGTGTTTGCATTGCGAGAGTGTTGGCTGTTCAACCTGATGTCATTTTACTTGATGAACCAACTTCAGCACTTGACCCAGTATCAAGTGGTTTAATCGAAGATATGCTTTTAACAATTAGAGATAATTATACTATTATTATAGTGACACATAACTTACAACAAGCTTCAAGAATTTCCGATAGGACCGCTTTCTTCTTGAATGGAGAATTAATTGAAGAAGGAAAAACAAAAGGGGTATTTCTGAACCCGAAGAGACAAGAAACAGATGACTATATTAGTGGACGATTCGGATAGGCACAAGGGGGAATTAAGATGAGAAAAATTTTAGAGAAACAAATTGAAAATCTGCATCAAGATTTTGCTAAAATGGGCTTTGATGTTGCAAAAGCACTTGAAAATGCAACTAGTGTTTTTCAAAATCATGACGAAGAACTTGCCAAAAAAGTCTTGGAAAATGATTTTGCAATAAATGAAAGTGAAATTTACCTTGAAAGAAAAACTGCTCAAGTTATTGCATTACAACAGCCTGTTGCTAGTGATCTAAGAGTGTTAATCACAATATTAAAGGCAAGTTCAGATTTAGAAAGAATTGGTGATCATGCTGTAAGTATTGTCCATTCAGTCAAGCGAATTAGTGAAGAAAATCGTAATAAAGAAATTGAGGAATTGTTGGTGGCAATGAGCCAGCATGTCCACAAAATGTTATTGGATGTAATTGATGCTTATGTTCATAATGATGAAGAAAAAGCACGAAGCTTGGCCGATAACGATGAAGTGAATGATGACTACTTGCGTCAGGTTAGAAGAAAAGCACTGAATGCAATGCAGACTGATTCTGATTTTGTGGGTGTTGGTTCAGAATACATGGTGATGGCTACTCATTTTGAAAGAATGGGTGATTATATAACTAATGTTTCTGAATGGATTGTCTACACAAATACGGGAAGAATTGTTGAATTGGGGCCAACCGAGGCTACCAAAAGCAATTAATTAGTTGGGCAAAATGAATAAAATTTAACATTTTAAAACCTGTTTTTATGGGATTCGTTAATGATATTAGAGAGGCTACACAAAACATGATAGTTTTGGTGGTCTCTTTTTTTATAAAAAAGGATTGTACTAGAAAAAAATTTGTGATACTTTTTACATAAATGAAAACAGTTCTCATTTAGAGGTGAATTAATCAATGAAGACGTTAGCTGAAATTAATAAAAAAGGTAGTTATATTATTACGGAGATACTTGGAAATAAGAAATTGGTAAGGCGGCTTAATGAGATTGGAATTGTGAATAATACAACAATTACTTTATTGAGTGGAACTAGCGATACAGGTAAAGTAATCGTTTTGAAGGGACAAAGGCTAGCGTTAAATGAATCACTTGCAAGTAATTTACTTGTGATTAGTGCCGATGAACAACGAGACGATGAATTGAAGAGATTATCCCAGTTGGGTGTCGGTGATGAGGGAATTGCTATCAAAATTAATGGCTCTCGTCCTTTAAGAAGACGGTTATTGGATATGGGATTGACAGGACATACCTTGATTAGAGTTTGTCAAATTGCTCCGTTGGGTGATCCAATAGAGATTGAATTACGAGGATATAAGTTGAGTTTACGTAAAGAAGAAGCTGATTATGTGGTTGTTAGGAGTGTGGAGAAATGGGAAATGTTGCCCTCGTAGGAAATCCCAATAGTGGGAAAACGACTCTTTTTAATTTGCTTACTGGTTCAAACCAAACAATCGGCAACTGGCCAGGAGTTACGGTTGAAAAAAAATCTGGAAAATTAAAAACAAATGCTAGTATTATTATTCAAGATTTACCAGGTACATATTCCTTGTCACCCTACAGTATAGAAGAAAGAGTAACTAGGAACTTTATAATAAGTCAGCAACCTGATTTAGTTGTTGATGTAGTTGATTCAACCAACTTAGAAAGAAACCTATACTTAACATTGCAACTAATGGAGACTGGAACTCCATTAGTCCTAGCGTTGAATATGATGGATATTGCTGAAAAATCAGGAAAAAAAATAAATATAGGGAAGCTTTCTTATCTTCTATCTCTAAAAATCGTATGGATCAGTGCATTAAAAAAGAAAAACATTCAGAAATTAGAAAAAGAAATTGAAAGTAATCAGGCAGAGTACACCTATCCAGAGTATGATGAACGACTTGAAAGTGCTCTGAGCATGATTCAAGATACAATCAGGAGTATCGTACCAGCAGATAAGCTAAGATGGTATGCAATCAAGTTGTTTGAATGTGATGAGCAAATCAATGAAGAGCTTCAGCTTAATGAAAAAAAGAAAAAAGATATTAAAGCAATAATTGAAACAGCGGAAGAGATATTTGGTGAAAATAGTGACAGTATAATTGTCAATGCACGTTATGATTTTATTTCAAAAATAGTTGAGATGTCAGTGATTTCTACAGATGATTTTCAAGCAAGTTTGAGTGATAGATTGGACGTGGTTTTGACCAATCGCTTTTTGGCTTTACCTATTTTTGTTTTAGTCATGTGGTTAATTTATTATTTATCTATTCAGACAATTGGTACTATGGGGTCAGATTGGGTCAACGATGTTCTTTTTGGGGAATGGATTCCCAATTATGTAACTTCTATTTTAAAAAGTTTACAAGTCGCAGGCTGGATGCAGGGACTGATTGTTGATGGAATAATTAATGGGATGGGCTCAATTTTGGGATTTGTTCCACAGATAATGATGCTGTTTTTGTGTCTGGGTATTTTAGAAGATTGCGGCTATATGGCAAGAATTGCCTTTGTAATGGATCGAATATTTCATAAATTTAATTTGTCAGGAAAATCATTTATTCCAATGTTAATTTCTACGGGATGCGGAGTTCCTGGAATAATGGCGACGCGAACAATTGAAAACGAAAAAGATCGAAAAATGACAATCATGCTTACGACTTTTATGCCCTGTTCAGCTAAATTAACTGTGATAGCACTTATTTCAGGGACTTTTTTTCCAAATCAAAGTTGGATAGCGCCTTCCGCATATTTTATGGGAATGCTTGCAGTTGTTGGTTCGGGAATTTTTTTGAAAAGAACTAGATTGTTTTCTGGGCCACCACTACCTTTTGTGATGGAATTACCAGCATATCATTTTCCAAGAGCAGCGAATGTCTTGAATCAGGTGATTAATAGGGCAAGTGGCTTTATTAAAAAAGCTGGAACAATTATTTTTGCTTCATGTGTCTTGATTTGGTTTCTTTCGAATTTTAATTTTAGATTACAAGCTGTTTCACAGTCAAAAAGTATGTTGAAGACTTTCGGAACAATCTTAGCACCACTATTTGCTCCCTTGGGTTTTGGAGATTGGCGGGCTACCGTTGCGGTTATAGCTGGTTTAATTGCAAAAGAGAATTGTGTTGGTACACTTAGAATTGCGTTTGGAAGCGGGACAGCAACAGCCTTTGCAGAATCATTGAGAGGTACATATTCAGCAATGGCGGGCTATTCGTTCTTAGCATTTAATTTACTTTGTGCTCCATGTTTCGCTGCAATTGGTACAATGTATAAAGAATATGGGGATGTAAAATGGACACTGAAGGCCGTAGGGTATCAGACGGCCGTTGCATATTTAGTAGCTTTATTGCTATTTCAATCTTACCAACTAGTTAATAATAATATTAGTTGGCAGGCTGTTACAGCAGTTTTAGTAGTCATTGCTGTATTTGCATATTGTTTGGTTATTAAGAAAGACAAAAATGAGCAGATATTTGAAATTCAAGACGAAATGAAAGGAAGTACGATAATATGATTGCTACAGTTATTTTGGCATTAGTAATTTTTTCAGCATTCTTTTATGTAATATATTCACGTTTTTTGAAGAAGGGTAGTAGCGGTTGTCATGATTGCGAAGACGTAGGTTGCCCACTTGTGGATACACGTAAAATAAAGAAGCACCATTGAGAAGGTTCTCATTAATGAAAAGTTATGCTATTAGTACTAACCTTTTGTGAAAACTTTCAAATATTAATTAGAATTGTCATGAAAATGTGTTAGAATATAGACGTACTCAAAAGAGTAATATAATTTAGGAGGCTGTTTTATGTCAATCGTAAACGGTAATGGAATCTTTGATGCTGCTCGCTCAGGTCACTATGCAGTCGGAGCATTCAACACAAATAACTTGGAATGGACTCGTGCAATTCTTGCTGCTGCGCAAGAAACAAACACACCAATCTTAATTCAAACATCGATGGGTGCTGCAAAGTACATGGGTGGATACGAATTATGTCTTAACTTGGTGCAACAAACTGTTAAGTCAATGGGAATTACTGTTCCTGTTATAATGCATCTTGATCATGGTAACTATGAAGCTGCTAAAGAATGTATTGAAGTAGGATATACATCCGTTATGTTCGATGGTCATGATCTTCCATTTGAAGAAAACTTGGAAAAGACTAAGGAAATTGTTGCTTTAGCACATGCTAAAAATATCACAGTTGAAGCAGAAGTTGGTTCAATTGGTGGTGAAGAAGACGGAATTATTGGTGCTGGTGAATTAGCTGATGTTGAAGAAGCAAAACAAATCGCTGCTACAGGTGTTGACTACTTGGCATGTGGTATTGGTAATATCCATGGTAAGTACCCAGCAAACTGGACAGGTTTGAACTTTGATCGTTTGAAGGAACTTGCTGATGTTATCGAAACACCACTTGTATTGCATGGTGGTTCAGGAATTCCTAAGGAACAAATCCAAAAGGCTATTGCAATGGGTGTTTCAAAGGTTAATGTTAATACTGAATGTCAATTAGCATTTGCTGCTGCAACTCGCAAATATATTGAAGCTGGTAAGGACGAACAAGGTAAGGGTTACGATCCACGTAAACTTCTTGCACCTGGCGCACAAGCAATCACAGATGTTGTTAAAGAACGCATTGAATGGTTTGGTACACCAGAAGCTAAATAATTTATTAAAAAACAACCTTTTAAAAGGTTGCTTTTTTTAGTTAATAAAAAGAGGTAGGGCCAAAAGTTAAATTTTGACTCTACTTCTTTATTTATTCCATCTAATTCGAATTACTATTAGCAAAGCACTCGCTATATTCATAACTTTGAATTGCTATTCAATTATCCTGACTTATGCCATACTCTCTTTTTTAAATTAATATAATAAAATGTAAAAGTTTATTAATTAGCATGAATATATAGTAATGGTCAATCAAAAAGCGCTACAATGTAGCATATAAAATAACGACTCTTGAATAGAGGCTAATTAGTTTTAGAAATTCTTTGTAGATTTACAAGCTTTTCGCCAATCATCTTGTAGATAACTGCATGAATTGCAAATTGTTCTGTTAATTGAATCATATTTTCATTAAATGAGTCTACTTGAGGGGAGTTTGTGAGACTAAAACTTGATAAAGTACGATTGAAAAGATTAGCAAAATAATTGTATGAATCTGCAATTGACATATCTTTTGTAGACTGCTTTATACCACTGCGAATGGTTTCGAGAGGATAAATTGACTTTAAGAGACTGATTACAACCAGTTCTGCAACATTTGTGGTTGTATATTTCTTTTTGCTGGGTCGCTCCATTAATCCTTTTTTTACGTAACTATTAATCATTGAAGCAGTTATTTTTACATCAATGAAGTTCTCCAAGTAACGATTACCTAAATTTACAAGTTGGTCCATGTACAAATCAAAATCAGGAAATTCATTCCAGAGTGGTAATCTTTCCTCACTAAAAGCTTTCAACCATTTTTCGAATTCATTATGCATTGAAAAAACCTCTTTCATCAATTAGATACCTTAAGTATAGCACATGTAGTAATCTAAATCTAAAATTAAAATTTTAATTTTATGTTACCTAGACTTCAAATCTATGTTATATTAACTGTATAACCAGTTGATGTTAGGAGAGATAAAAATGAACACAAAAGAAAGATTGTTAAATGAAATTTGGAGCAGTATCACTCATGGTGTAGGAATTACGCTAAGTATAGCAGCCGTTGTCTTGCTAATAATTAAAGGTGTAGCAGAGCACAGTGGGATAGTTTTGACTTCGTTTTTAGTATACGGGATCTCTTTGATGACACTATATATATCATCTACGTTGTTTCATTCATTGTATTTTACAAAAGCAAAAACGTTCTTTCAAACGA